>CBFGTI010000001.1:0-132506 GCA_965651695.1 uncultured Imperialibacter sp.
CAAAGAAATAAAAGATGCCACAGATTCGCCAAAGGCTTTCAGAAAGGGTATGCTGATCGGGCTAGCCAATGTTGTGGTAATTCCTTTCTGGCTGGGGGTAACAGCCTATCTGCAAAACAGCCGCCTCATAGTGATAGACTGGTACAATCTTTTGGTGTATGTAACGGGCATTGCTATCGGTTCTTTTCTGCTCATGGTTACCGTTACTTACTTATCGCACCGGTTTCAGGCAATTGTTGAAAACAGGAGTCTGGTGAGCAAAATCCCTGGCATCGTATTTATCAGCATGGGCCTGTATTCCTTCTACCTGTGGATCAACGTGGGTTAGCAAGTGTCCACCTCCAATAGGTACTACGCAGCAAAATAATTAGCATTACCGGCACCAGTGCCAGGTTCATCTGTTGGGGGAGCCATCCCCAAAGTACCACAAGCAGCACTATCACAATTGAGGTAGCCAGCAGATAGACCTTGAGCCACGACAATGAGCTCCTGCTGAACGACATGAAGGCCACCAAAGCGTGAACAGGAAAGGCCCAAAGCAAATTGAAATTGTACTGCGAAATGTGGTCGGTGCCAAACCATAACAAAAGTAGTAGTATGCCAACCAGCCCAGGAACAAAGAAAATCACGAAGTCCAGCGTTTTGCTTCTCCTGCCCACCTTCCACTCCCTGTGGGTAATAAAGCCGATGGCAAAAAAAATGAGGGCAAACAACACAGTGGGAGTTAGCCACGAAGCGTGATTTGTCTGCATTTCTGCCGGCACAAAAACCACATCGGTGTTTGCAACCAGCCGCACCTCGCTATCACCACGCCTGAATGTGGCTTTATCCATTGCCTTTTCTACGTAATCAGGCAAAAACATATACTCGTAGCCCGAGGCGGTTTTGTCGATGCCGAGCCCGAGTCCCAGGTCAATACCCAGGTCGCCCCAGGGTTGCTGGCCCAGGTACAGGTCCATTAAATCTCTGAAGCTCAGGTCTTCTTTAACGTACGGGTAGTTGAAAGTGATCTGCCCGGGAAACACCTGTTCCAGCACATCCCTGATTTTAGTGGCACAGTTGTCGTACACATAATTGTAGTAGTAGTCGCGGTTTTCTGGTTTTGCATTGTTCTGCAGAAAGTCGTAGAACTTCTGCTCTTCTTGCGGCGTAAAATTAAGCTGCTGCTCAACTATGAAGCGGTTTTCGGCAATATAGGCTGCCTTGAACTGGTCGTACCGCGACACCCCAAGCTTATACAGCAGCTTGCCCCTGGCAAAATTGAGATAGAAATTGGGTTGGTTGAAGCTGAAAACGCCGTAGTTGAAAACCAAATCGAACCCTGTCCTGTAATCGGTTACCCTAATAGCACTATGGCCAAAAGCGGTATACAACTCATCCTGAGAGGGGCCGAGCGTCATCACACTTATAGCGGCACTATCGGAAAGAAATCGCGGAAGCTGAGCCTGGGCATGCCAACTCAGTATTATTATAAAACCGCTCAACAACAAAACGCAACGCAGGCAAAGGGCTTTTTTCATCGGTGCCAATTTAAAGCATCCTGAATTTAGGAAGTATCTCTTCAGCCACTAAATTTACTTGAATCAAAAATAAGATGAATACCGCCCGGCTAAATGATGCACTACAGCTGCTAAAGAAAGCAAGCTTCAGGAAGCTGCTGAATGGTGTACAACTTTTGGTGAGCTACTACTGGAGCAAACTGAGAAAACAGCCATTGCACAGCGGGTTGCCACTTAGCCTGGCCATCGAACCCACCACTGCCTGCAATCTCAGGTGCCCCGAATGCCCCAGCGGGCTTCGCTCATTTACCAGGCCCACGGGCAAATTGCCGCTGCCATTGTTCCAGAAAATAATCGACGAAGTAAAAGATCATTTGCTATACCTCACACTGTACTTTCAGGGCGAGCCGTACCTTCATCCGCAATTTCTCGACATGGTAAGTTATGCCTCCGCAAACGGAATTTACACCGCCACCTCTACCAATGCTCATTTTCTCACCGATGATTCCGCGCGACAAACAGTAACTTCCGGGCTCAACAGGCTTATTATCTCCATTGACGGCACCACCCAGGAGTCTTACTCGGCTTATCGGAAAGAAGGAAAACTGGCGGAAGTAATAGAAGGAACCAAACGTATAGTGGCGTGGAAAAAGAAACTCAAAAGCAAAACGCCGCATGTGGTTTTTCAGTTTCTGGTTGTAAAGCCGAATGAGCATGAAATTGCCGCAGTAAAAAAATTGGGAAAGGAGCTCGGCGTGGATGAGGTGAAGATAAAATCGGCCCAAATATACGACTACCAAAACGGCTCTGATCTCATCCCTTCAATTGCCAGATACAGTCGCTATAGGGAAAATGGAGAAGGGAAATGGACGCTAAAAAACCAATTACACAACGAGTGCTGGAAAATGTGGCACTCCTGCGTCATTACGTGGGATGGCAAGGTCGTTCCGTGCTGTTTTGATAAAGATGCCTCACATGCTATGGGAAGTGTAACACAATACAGCCTGCGAGATGTTTGGACGAGCCCCGCTTATCGAACGTTCCGGCAGTCGATCCTCAGCTCGAGGAAAGAAATCGATATCTGTAAAAATTGCAGTGAGGGTGGCCCTGTTTGGGTTTAGTGGCCGCACCAAACAGGAACGAAGCGGCTGCGCGGCAGATATTCAGAAGAAGAAGAAGAACCTGCCACCGGTTGACTTTGTTTCTGCTTAAGGGTGAACCGAAAAACCAAATAAATAAAAATTTTACAGCTATGAGTAGACACATGCGGCAAAGCGCCGACAACAGGTTTATCCCCATTACTTCGGTGGCAAGTGGAAAGGGCCGGGAGGTAAGGAGAGACGTATATTATTACACCAACCAGATAGTTAATGTAACTTTTGTTGGCGATCCGGAAGGAAGCAAATGGGTTTTGGTAGATACGGGAATGCCCAAATCCTCATCAAAAATTATATCGGCAGCAGAAGAACGATTTGGAATAGGCTCAGCCCCGGCGGCAATTATCCTTACCCATGGGCATTTCGATCATGTAGGAAGCCTCGTGAACCTGGTAAAGGAGTGGGAGGTGCCTGTATATGCTCACCCCCTGGAGTTTCCGTACCTCACGGGGCGGCAAAGCTACCCCGAGCCGGACTCCTCGGCCGAAGGTGGGCTACTTGGTAAGCTATCATCGTTTTATCCGCATCAGCCCATCGATATCGAGAACATGTTGCATCCTTTAACGGCCAACGGCATTGTTCCGGAGCTTCCGGGGTGGAAGTGGATTCACACGCCGGGTCACTCACCGGGCCATGTGTCGCTATACAGGGCCAGCGACCGTACCCTTATAGCCGGCGACGCCTTTACTACGGTAAGGCAAGACTCCCTCTACAACGTACTGCTGCAGAAAGCTGAAATAAACGGACCTCCACGATATTTTACCACCGATTGGGACGCCGCATGGGAATCGGTACATAAGCTGGAGCAACTCGAGCCCGACCTGGTAGTGCCCGGCCATGGTGCTGCCATGCAAGGTGAGCCGCTAAGAGTTGGTTTAAACCGCCTGGTAAGAGAATTTGAAGAGTTGGCGGTGCCCGACCACGGACGATATGTATAGTGCAGCGGGCAAACGGAGGGTTACTTTAATCCTCCGTTGTCTGTTAGTTTCTTAAGCTCAACCTCGCTGCACCCGCAACCTTTGGCGCACCCTTTTTCGCCCCAGAAGCTAATGTATAGCCGGCGCCCGAGATAGCCCAAAGCAGACAAAAAAATCACTACGACGATCAATTGCTCCATCATCTGATAATAACCAATGATTGTGAATTAGGGTTCATTATTCAGTCCAGCCAAAACTTTTTAATCGTAGCCAGCAAGTCGGCATGCACACCACAGCCGGCAATAAGTTCTTTGCCAAAGATATAGTCGTTACCCCCTTTGAAATCCGTCACCTTCCCGCCTGCTTCGGTTACAAGCAGTGCGCCAGCGGCCACATCCCACGAGTTGAGGTTAAATTCAAAAAAGCCCTCGAACCGGCCACAGGCCACATAAGCCAAATCAACCGCCGCGCTTCCCATCCTCCTCAGCCCGTGCGAAGACTTCATCAGGTCATTCAATATGTTGAGGTACGGCATCATCTTGCCGAAATCGTTGTAAGGGAAGCCGGTTGCGAGCAACGCCTCATCCAGCTTGCCCGACTTCGACACATATATGGGCTTACCATTGCAGTAAGCGCCCTGGCCCTTCACAGCGTGGAAACACTCGTCTCTGTTTACTTCAAAAACCACTCCCAATACAGGTTCATTGTTCCTCACAAGCGCCAGACTTACCGAATACACTGGCAAGCCATGTACAAAATTGGTAGTTCCATCGAGCGGATCTATTACCCACAGCAGGGTTTCTCCATTGCTACCGGCAGTTCCCTCCTCTGTTACAAATCCCGCCTCGGGCAGCAGTTCCCTAAGGTGCTCCACAATTATCTTTTCACAGGTTTTGTCTACATACGACACCAGGTTATTGTGACCCTTAAATTCTATTTTTTCTGTTGTAAAGCCTACTGCTTCTTTTTTCAGAAACTGACCAGCCTCCTTGGCTACGGCTATTACGTCGAGTATCAATTTTTCGGCAATGTCTTCCATACTATTTACCTGCAACTACAATTACGATTTCACCTTTGGGCGCATGCGCGTTAAAATGTGCCAGCACTACCTCTACAGGGCCGGTTACTGTCTCTTCATACAGCTTCGATAGCTCTCGCGAAACCGAAACCATCCTTTCCGGGCCTAGCACCGATTTAATCATTTCCAGTGTCTTCACCAGCCTGTGAGGAGATTCGTAGAAAATGACGGTCCGAATCTCCTCTCTTAACGATTCAATTTTTGTTTGCTTGCCTTTCTTATGCGGAAGAAATCCTTCAAAAATAAAGCTATCGCACGGAAACCCACTTTTTACAAGTGCCGGAATCAGTGCGGTAGGTCCTGGCAGGCAATCAATCAGTACACCGCTTTTGAGAGCCTCCCTTACAATCAGAAAACCAGGATCGGATATACCGGGAGTTCCTGCATCCGAAACCAAAGCCATTACCTCGCCTTGCTGAAGCCTCGAAATAAGCTCGCTGACCACTTTGTGCTCGTTGAACACATGAAAGCTTTTAAGAGGCTTGTTTATTTGGTAGTGTTTCAGCAAAACGCCGGTGGTACGGGTGTCTTCGGCAAGTATCGTATCTACTTCTTTCAGTACCCTCAACGATCGCAGCGTGATATCTTCGAGATTGCCAATGGGCGTGGGCACGAGATATAGCGAAGGTTTAGGCATTTATTTTACCAGTCCGTCTATAATTTCGGCCAATTTCCGGTCTTTTTCCGTCACTTTATTTCCCGCACTATGAGTGGTGAGCTCTATGGTTACCGTATTGTACACATTGCTCCAATTGGGATGGTGATCCATCTTTTCAGCTTCCAGGGCCACCCTGGTCATAAAACCAAAGGCCTCGGTAAAATTCCTGAATTTAAACTCTCTGCTAAGCTTGTTGTTATCTTCCTTCCACATAATCATTTAGGGTTTTACACCAGTTATTATATACTGATACGGAAGCAATTCAGATTTAACCTGCACATTTCTAAAGCCGGCCCGGGTTAGTTCGGCTCCCAATTTAGCGCTTGAGATCAACAAACCCTCAGATGGGGTCACCGGCGAACGTTCTGCCTTGAAGTCGACAATCACCATTTTTCCTCCGGGTTTAATACTCTGATACGCTTCCCTAAAATAAGCCTCTCTGTCTGGCAGAAATGAGGCGGTATTTACAATAAGAACCCCATCTACTTCATTTTCATTCAGCGAAGGGCTATCGGGCTTCGATATGCGCGTAATAATTTTTCCGGGTAACGCAGATCCCATGTCGAGCGATGCTTTTGCGATATGCTCTAAAAAATTGGAGTCAATATCAATTGCCAATACTGTAGCTCCCTTCGCAGCCATTCGAAACGAGAAATAACCAGTACCTGCTCCAATATCAGCAATCTTTTTGCTTTCTACGTTGCCAAATTCGGCGATTACCGCGTCGGGCTTTTGCCAAACATCTCTTTCAGGGTCGTCGAGCTCGCTATTGAGTTGCACCGGTGCACGGTTGTTTACAGAGTCAGGCATGGAGTCGGCCACGGCGGAGTTGGCTGCCCCCGTTTCCGTTTTATTGTAATTGCATGAAACCAGCCCGAGCCCGTTTATTCCCAATAACAATAGCAAGCCGGTTGTTTTCATACTACAAAGCAATTACCCCCTTTATGTCTTTCATCGATAAATAAACCTCCACAACTTCGTGGCTCGTTTTTACCTGCGCCTGCAAAGTAACACTGGTGTATTTTGCGTTACTCGACCTGCGGAAGCTCAGCTCTCCGGGAGGAAGCAGGTTTTTGATCTCGTCGATTTTGTCGGAGGGAGCAATAAACTTGAACACGTACGTTCCCGGAAAGGAATGTTCCTGATCCAATTTTTCCCGAAACGACGAATAGCTCTGGTCCATGCCTAAATTTCCTAAAAAGAAAAAGGAGTTGCCAAGAAACCAGCAACTCCTTTATCATGCAATTAAATTTTTTTAAAAGAATTTATACCGGTTGTCTTCGATATCGGCAAAGTCCTTAACTGCCTCCGCAAGGCTAAAAGCAATGCGTGACTGACGGCGCTGACTAATCTGATTCTGATAAGTCGTAAGGTCAGTCTGCTCGGGCGCCTCAGTTAGCGAAACAAGTTCCAGCACAACTACCCCGTTATCGGCCCGTAGAGGCTCAGTTCTCCCTCCGGCCTGCATGGCAAAAGCCTTGCCTACCACTACAGGAGCAAAGCCAACGCCCGTAAGTGCATTGCTGCTCAGCTTAAGGTCGCTCATGTTGTATACCGACGCATCCTCACCAAACTGCTCAGCTATCTCGTCAAGCGTTCCTGATTTTCCTGCCAGTTGTGCAATTATCTTCTCTGCTTTCTTTTCGTTCTTCACTTTTGTGGTCAAATCTTGCCTTACTGTTTCCAATTGAGCCAAACCCTCCGGTTGCTCGCCCGTCATCACAGCCACCACATATTCATCCTCCAGGTCAAACACTTCAGATACCTCACCTGTTTCGGCTTCGTTAAACAGCCAAATCACGATAGAGCGGGCATCGGTAAGTGTGTTCACCCGTCTGGCACTCGGCGTAATGTTCAGTCCCTGCTCTACAGTATAGCCGCGTTCCCGCGCGCCAGCTTCAAATTGTTCGATGTTTTCACTACTGAGAGCAAAGAGATCAGCTTCACGAAATGCCTCGTTGCGGGTTTCGTCGCTTGCTATTATTTCCTTTTCAATGGTAGCGATTTTATAAACGGTGCTGTTTTTTACGGCAGTAACGTCAATAATGTGAAATCCGAAATCGGTCTCTACCACATCGTTCAGCAGGCCGGTGCGCTTCGCAGAGAAAACAGCGTTCTCAAATGGCTCCACCATTCTTCCTTCAGGAAACCAACCCAAATCTCCACCTCTCGAGGCAGTACCGTCGGTGCCGTGTATTCTAGCCATCTCGGCAAAGCTGGCGCCCTTCTTTATTTCGTTCAGAATCCGACGAGCCTCCTGCTTAGCAGCGTTCTTTGCGGCCTCTGTGTCATCGTCAGCCTTAAACAGGATATGGCTGGCACGGGCATTGGCAGTGGCACCTTCAGAGATGCTCGAAATTTTGTAAATAACGTACTGGCTATTGGCCAAAAGCGGCCCAATTATATCCCCTTCATTCAGCGATTTAATAGTATCGGTAAGAATGGCCGGAAGCTGGTCGGGCGTGTAGGTCCTGAACGGCGTGAGGCCGTCGGTATTAGCCCTGGCAAACACCGAGTCGTTTTTCGACTGGGCCAGCTGCACTTTTATTTCTTCAATTTCCTCAACCACCGCGGCTGTATCTTCGGGCGACGCTACAACAGGAAACGAAACATATTTAAGTGAGCGTGACAAGTCGCGCCTGTACTGCTCTTTGTTCTTATCCAGATAAGACTGAAGTTCCGAATCGGTTACCGCAATAGAGGAATCGTTGATGGTATAGTACGGGATGTAAAGGTATTTTACTTCGGCTACTTTGTTGGCCTGCACGTATTCGTTTCTGGCCTCTTCTGTTGTTACAAAATTTGTCTTAATAAACAGGTTGTCAAACTTCAGCAGCAGTCGGGCGGGGCCGAGCGTATTCTCAAAATTATACCAGGCAGCCTGCTGCTGGGGTGGCATATTGCTGAGGTTTTGCAGATAGCTTGTTACCTGATCGCGGTCAAATTCACCGGTTTCAGGGTTGGTAAACGCCTGACGAATTTCAGGGCTAATGTTGGTACCCTGCACCATATCTACCACTTCATCGTCAGACACGGTAATGCCCAATTGAGAAAACTCGCTTTCGTAGGCGTACTTGTTTACCAGCATATCCCATGCCTGCTGGCGTACAGTTACCATTTCGTCAGCATTTGGATTGCGGCCGGTGCTCAGCGAGTAATTAAAAGCAAGCTCTTCTACTTTAGCCTGAAACTCTTCAAGAGTGATGGTGTTACCGGCAATTTCACCTACTTCATTTCTGCTATTGCCTAATAACGTCGAGTTAGGCCCAAGCAAGTCTCCTCCAACCACAAACAGGCCAAGCCCCACAGCAATAATCCCAACTGCCAGACCTGTTTTCTCTCTAATTTTGTTAATAACACCCATGTTGTCTTTTTTATCGAGCCGCAAAATAATATCATTCGTGATTAAAATCAAAATGAGGATTTACGATTCATCACCCTCTATCTTCCTCATTTTGAAGGGTTAGCTTTACCCTGTCTATTCTGTTGTCGGTTTTAGAAAATACTTTGATCGTATAGGGCGGAATTTCAATTATGTCGTTCACCTCGGGTATATTTTCATTTACCGAAAGTATAAGTCCGCCAAGTGTTTCATAGTCTCCCACCGGCAGGTTGAGATTATACACGTCGTTCAGATAATCGACCTCAAGCCGGGCGCTAAAAATGAAGTTATGAGCATCTACTTTTTCTTCAATGAGGTCCTCGTCGTCGTCGTGCTCATCGTTAATCTCTCCGAAAATTTCTTCAATAATGTCTTCCATACTCACAATGCCTGAGGTGCCCCCATACTCGTCTACTACAAGCGCCAGGCTCTTCCGTTCAGTTAAGAACTGGATCATCAGCTCGTTCACCAGAGACGTTTCAGTAACTATTATAATTGGTGTGAGTATCGATTTAATGTCTTTGGGTTTTTTGAAGAGCTCCAGCGAGTGGCAGTACCCAATCACTTCATCAATGGTGTTTTTGTAAATAACTATCTTGGAATGCCCGCTTTCTATGAAAGCTTTTTTCAGTGCTTCAATTCCATCCTCAATATCTACTGATGCGATTTCAGGGCGAGGGATCATACAGTCGCGCACCTTTACTGTCTTAAATTCCAGCGCATTGTTAAAAATCTTACTGTCTACCTCCCTGGAGTCGCTCTGCTTTTCCGTGCTTGCAATATTCTTCAGATAATTGTTGAGATCGGTAAGGCCAAACACCGGTTTGTCTTCCGAATAATCAAGCCTGAGCACGTGCGTGATAACAAACTTGGACGTTCCTACAATTATAAATACCGCGGGATAAAGAATATAGTATACAACAAGAATGGGAACGGATAGGATGGTGAGGAGCCAATCCGGATTGATCATGAATATGTTCTTGGGCGTGTACTCTGCCGTGATTATTACTATGAGGGTAGAAATCAAAGTCTGAATTAACCCAACGGTAACTTCATTGTTGAGCGACTCGGGTAAGCTCGTTTTTAGCACGGGCTCGAGAAGGCCTGCCATATAGTAGCCGTACAACACCAGGGAGATTGTATTTCCCACCAGGGTGGTGCTAATAAACTGCGCCGGGTTCTTCACAAACTTCGTCAGAATCTGGCCGGCAATCGACCCCTGCTTCCTCATCAACTCAATATGAAGCCTGTTGGAGGAGACAAATGCCATTTCTATACCCGAAAAGAAAAAGGAGAAAACAAGGGTAAGTATGATTATGGGTATCTGGTATGGGTCCATCAGGGATTTTCGGCTCTCACTTATTTACTGTCAATTGCCAGGAGCGGTGGCTGTTATTTCGCAAATTTATACAAAAGTAAGAGACCAACACTTAACATGAAGATCCAATATGAGTGAACCAGCCCCGCCACCATCGTTTGGTGCACTCCTATTATTAATAATCCCGCGCTTAACGAAAGTAATATTATGCTCCAGCTTTTTTTCATAGAGGGTCTTCTATACTTAGGGTTCCTGTTGGTTTGGTAATGGAGTACCTGGTAAAATCCTGTGAGGCGGTCATACCTTCCCCGGTATGGATTTCTCCCTCGGATTTGATTGTCACAAACTTATCGGTGAAAATCTCTTTTTTGTCCGGGCTCCAAAACAATTCTTCTGTATTCAATTCATCGCCATTTACCCGGCTCACCACTACTACGTTGCCCTCGCCTCTGTACACCTTTTCTTCGGCAATATACTCCCCGTAGTTGGCACTAAGGGTAGACGATACCGTACCATCTTTTTCGTAAAACTCGATATACACACCATCTGGAAAAACACGATTCCCGCTCTTCTGGTACTCCAGCTGTGTTTTTGCTTCCAATTTTATCCTTACCCTTGCCGAATCACTGAAAAGGGTGGTCACTCCTTTCAGCTCTACGTCGGCACCTTCATACAGCGGCATTTCCGCCAGGCTGTCTTTGTGCGACTCACAAGCCAGTAGCATCAAAAACGCGGGAGTGCAAAAAATAAAAAACAGACTTCTCATGTGTTTAAATAAAAAACGGTCGCTGCGTTCACAACGACCGTTCCGTATAATGAGTTTCAATACTAGCTTGGCCTGCGCTGTAGCGACACATTTTCCTGTATCCAGCAGCCCACAGTGATACTTTGACCTTCCTGCATACCTTCCTCAAATATTTCACCTATGGATGGGAACTGACCACGGGCGTTTTCCATCGCTTCAGTGTTTCCGGCTTTCTTGTACATTTCAAATGCAGCTATAAATACCGCCCGGTCTTTCACCTTGCTTTCGCCACCACGGCACTCCTCAAAGCTGCCAAAGTACAGGTTACCTATGAGATTATAGGCGTCGGTCATTGAAGGATCAAAAGACAATGCCTTTCTGGCATTGGCTCTTGCAGTGCTTTTCTGGCCCTGGGTAGCATTAATTTTGGCCATGTCGAGGTAAATTTCCGCCTTTTTCTGCTGGTCATCGGCTAACTCAATAGCCTGGTTGTAGTATTGGAATGCCAGCTCATTGTCGCCGTCGGCAGCGCTTTTTACGGCAATTATTTTGGCAACCCCATAAGTTGGCTCATGCTCGTGCACGATTTTGGCCGACTCTACAAACAGCGGGCTGTCGGAGCATTTGCCGGTAATCAGAAGCTGAAATACTTTTTTGGCCATTGGAAGGTCGGATGGATTTGCCTTCATTTTAGGTCCAAGGTTATCTTCTACAAATTTGCAGTCTACTGTAACTGTAGCTGTAAGGAGTTTGTCGATATTTTCGGAGTATTTCTCCAGCCTGTCGAGGTTGGTTTTTTTCGCTTTCTTCTGGTCGATCACATCCATTATCTGCCCATAGTACTCGATAACCTGCGCGTCAGAAATATCTCCGCCGCTTACTTTGTACCGGCGTACCACATCCATAAAAGCAAGCAGGTTGTTGTCGAGGGTATTGACACCGTTCTGATCGAAAACCTTTTTAAACAGGTCAAGCAACTCTGGGTATTTAGCCTTATTGTCTTTGTAGTATTTGTAAGCGGTGTATGCTTTTCTGTTAAGCACGTCGCTTTCATCATTAAAATATTGGATTCTTTTGTCGTACATCGAGAGCGCCATATCCTGGTACTCAACGGTTTTGGCCGGGTCGGTCTCAGCATCTGCAAGGCCTTCGTATATCTTTGCCCCGTTAATGTACAACGACACGTTTAGGTCGGGTGCATTGGTGAGTAACCAATTGAGATGAGGCAAGGCTTCTTTAAAGTTATCCTGCTTCATGAAATCGGTATACAATGCATTGCTCTCTTCAGCTTTTGCTTTGTCTTCCGGCCAGTTCCATCCGGGCTGAGCAACTGCAGGTGTTATGGCAATGATCATCACGGTGCCCAGGCAAAACAACAAACTGAAAATCCACGTTTTTTTCATGATTTCTTTAATTTTTAGTCATATTTTCTTCGAATAAACCACCTGTCGTTGATGGTGGCGCCAATATAAATCTGAACGTAGTTATCTTCAATCAAATTATCGGTAAGATTTCCTCGTTTGCCGACTTTCATAGCTAAATCCAAACTAGATACAGCACCTACAGGAAGCGACGTTCCAAAATTTATACCAAAGTCTGTAACGTCATTGCCATTAACCACATACGGCAGCTTTTCCCAGGACGCTCCCAACCTATAAGTTGTTCGAAGCAGATAACTATCCACGCTACTAATATCGGGTGTAATTTCTCCACCTAAAACTAATTTTAAACCTTTTTGATAGATGGTGCTAAGCGACTCGGATGAAGGATTGTTAGACCACTCGGTAATTCGGGCGTCAATTCCGACGGTTAGCTTGTTTACGTTTTCGAACGAAATGCCGAATCCAAGCTTTTTAGGCAGGGTAAAGGAAATGGCCTGATTGCTAATTAAAGTGTCGCCCGGAATCGGCTCGCCCGTGGTACCTCTTCTTTCGAGGCGTGCAAACCTATCGCCCGATATCGACGACGGCAGATCGTAGGTGCTGCCGAAATGAAGAAATTTTTTATCTCCCAGCTTTTGCTGATAATGCAGCCCTCCACCAAATTCAAAATCGCCATATTGCGATTTTTCATAGTAGGCAGTTGTGTAGGGGTTGCCATCGGTAAAATCGGGCAGGAAGGTTTCGGTAGATTTCTCGAAATTACCAAAAACGAATGATCCTCTTACACCCACTGAAAGCCCTCCAACTAGCTTAACGCCGTTAGAAAAATACGCCTTGGAGAGGCCGCCTTCACCTTTATAGTTGTAAAGCACCGGCGTGTCGGAGTTGTTGGTGGTGGTTCGGTTGAGAATGCTGTAATTCATTCTGCTTACGGGTACAAGCCCGAAGCTCGACGACCACCTGTTTGGAATGATAGGGAAGGCATACGCGATATAGTTGAGGTTTGCGCTGCCGTTGGTTTCGCTAAGCGTAGCGGTTGAGAGGTTCCTGATGTCGGCCACCACGCCCATTTGGAAAGCTGAGAGGCTTGTTTTTACGAGCAAAGCGGGGTTTAATGAATTTATGTGAAAAACTGACGGTGTGCCTATCCCAAGCTCGCCCATGGCAAACTGGTTGGCAAAGCTGCCTTCCCGTATGTCGCCAATCCCGTAAAAGGTATAGGGAGACTGCGACGCCTGCGCAAAAACCGATGCACTAACCATGCACATCATCCATCCTAAAATAACCTGCCTAATTCCTCTCATTGTGCATTAAAATACTGTTGAGTCCGATGAGTACCAAGTCGGAACATGCAAAGATGGGGGGTTTTATATTAGATTCAAAAAATTTACTTCCACCGCCGCACATTAGCACCTGCAGGTCGGCGAATAGTTCCGAAAAACGGCTTATCATTCCTTCAATCTCGGCCATTGTGCCGTGTAAAACCCCATTCATCATCGACGTCTTTGTTGTTTTGCCGGGCATTTCGCTCCATTCCGGCTGTTCTATTAATGGCAGTCGAGCAGTGAACTGATGCATTGCCTTGAGCCGCATCTCAACCCCCGGCGATATAGCACCTCCCTCGTACACACCCCCACTCGACACCACATCGTACGTGATGCAGCTTCCGATATCAATGACCAGACAGTTATTATCCGGATTTAGATGGAAAGCCCCGGCAACACCCGCTATTCTATCGGCGCCAAGTGTTTCAGGCGTGTGATAGTTGAGCCTCACAGGCAGCGGAATAGCGGCAGAAAGCACCGTTACCTTCATGAAATTTTCCAGTTGCTCGGCCAGCTTTTCAGTGTTTTTGCCTACGGAGCTAACGATAACGTGTGTAATTTTTTCCCCAATAAGCACATCAGCAGCTTCCTCAACATCAACGTTTTTAGCCACACTTAACAGCGTGTCGTTTTCAAAAAAGCCTATCTTGCACCGCGTATTACCGATATCAACTGCTGCGTTCATTGCTTTCCTAAACAATTGCGGGGGCGATATTACCTATATCATCTCAAATATGGAAAAAGAGTTTTTGGTTATTGGCTTAATGTCAGGCACTTCGCTCGACGGGCTCGACATGGCAGCCTGCAGATTTTCGACCCATGAAACCAGGTGGTCGTTCGAAATTGTGGCAGCAGAAAACATGCCCTACGAAGCTCAGCTGCAGCAAAGGCTACTCGAATCGGTAAATCTTTCGGGGCTGGAACTCTCCCTTCTTGATCTTTCACTCGGTCGCTTTTTTGGTGAAGAGGTGAAACTCTTTTGCAAAAAGTATGCGCTCCGCCCCGATTTCATAAGCTCCCATGGCCATACCGTGTTCCATCAACCTGGCCGTGGACTTACCTTACAAATAGGCAACCCGGAAAGCATCAGCCACTTTTCGGGGCTTCCCGTGGTGGCTAACTTCCGGCTTGAAGATGTGCTGAAGGGCGGGCAGGGGGCGCCTTTGGTACCTGTAGGCGAAAAATTTCTTTTTCCGCAATACCGGATCTTTTTGAACCTTGGCGGCATTGCCAACATAGCAGTGCACCATGAAGAGAATATTCAGGGGTTTGATGTAACTATATGCAATATGGCGTTGAACTACCTGGCCAGCAAAAAAGGGATGGCCTACGATAAAAACGGTGATCTTGCCCGGTCGGGGAAAGTGGATACGACCCTACTGGAAAAGCTGAATTCGCTGCCTTTCTTTAAAGTAACGGGGCCGAAGTCGCTCGGCTATGAGTGGTTTTCTGAAGAGGTAAAACCACTGCTTGATGCCGCTGCCACTCCGGTAGAAAATATTTTGCGCACTGTGGTGCTGCATGTGGCCGAAAAGATCTGCGGCGCTATAAAAGCACAACCGGAGTTCGGAAATAATGCCAGGGTAATGACAACCGGCGGCGGCGCTTTAAATTCTTTTCTGATGGAGAAATTGAATGAACTTGGCGCAGGCAAGGTGGTGTTTGATGTGCCCGGCAAACAGATTGTGGAGTACAAAGAGGCGCTGGTGTTTGCTTTCCTGGGTCTTCGCCGGGTGCTGGGTTTGTCTAACGTTTCCCGCTTGGTTACCGGTGCCGGCACCGACTCTTCCGCAGGCAGCCTTCACGGGGCTTTCAGGGCAATTTTCTATTAATTTTTTATAGTTTTGGGCCGCCCGCAAGGGAGCTGATAAACAACACATACAACCTCCGCAAGGGAGGCAAGCAACATTATTAACCCAATATTGTAAATGAAAGAGCTTTTAAAAAAGTTTGAAGAGAAGAAGCCCGAGATTGTATTTGAATGGAACGACCCCGATACAGGCGCTGAAGGATGGGCTGTAATAAACTCCTTAAGAGGGGGCGCCGCCGGAGGGGGAACCCGCATGCGGGCCGGCCTGGACAAGCAGGAAGTGGTATCGCTGGCCAAAACCATGGAAATAAAGTTTACCGTTTCGGGGCCGCAAATAGGAGGCGCCAAGTCGGGCATCAATTTCGATCCGGCCGACCCGCGCAAGCAGGAGGTGCTGGAGAAATGGTATAAGGCGGTATACCCGCTGCTAAAAAACTACTATGGCACCGGCGGCGATTTGAATGTTGATGAAATACATGAGGTAATTCCCATTACGGAGGAATACGGCCTGTGGCACCCGCAAGAGGGTATAGTGAATGGTCACTATCAGCCAACCAAGCCTCATAAAATTCATAAGATCGGGAGGCTGCGGCAGGGAGTATCCAAAATACTGGAGGATCAGGAGTATGTACCCACCTCCGATAAGCGCTATACGGTAGCCGATATGATCACCGGTTTTGGCGTGGCTGAGTCGATCCGGCACTACTACAACCTGTGGGGTGGAGACATCGCCACCAAGAGAGCGATTATCCAGGGCTGGGGAAACGTGGGAGCTACTGCAGCGCTGTACCTTGCCAAATATGGTGTGAAGGTGGTAGGCATTATCGACCGGGTGGGTGGCATTATAGAACCGGCCGGAATGGGACTAGCGGAGATAAAGAAGCTTTTCTACGACAGAAACGGTAACAAACTGGTGGCGCCGGCGCTCATGCCTTTTGAAGAGTGCAACCAGAAGATATGGGAAACGGATGCAGAAATATTTGTGCCGGCAGCAGCCTCCAGACTGGTAACTTATGAGCAGGCTGTAGCTATGGTGAACCGTAAGCTTGAGGTAGTTGCGGGTGGCGCCAACGTGCCTTTCAAAGACAAAGAAATTTTTTACGGCCCAATAGCCGAGTATGTCGACACCAATGTTTCCCTGATTCCCGATTTTGTTGCCAACTGCGGCATGGCGAGAGTTTTCGCCTACCTCATGGAAGGAAACGATGATACCAGCCTTACGGATGACGCAATCTTTAAGGATGTTTCTTACACAATAGAGCAGGCGCTGACTAAATCTTACCAGCTAAATAACCAGAAACAACAAATAGCTAAAACTTCTTTTGAAATCGCTCTAAAACAACTTATTTAAGAAGAAATTTAAGATAGCAAGCAACAAGGGGGAGCTAAAGGTGATTGTCCGGCAGCCCCCCTGTTTAATCTTCGACCTAACTTGAAAATCTTTTTAATGAAAAGAATTGCGGTACTTTTTAGCCTGGCGTTAAGCCTTCTCTGGGTGATTCCCACCTCTGAAGCCAGGGCAGTTGATTCATCTGAGACCGGTTCCTATCAGGTGGGTTCTTTTACCGCAGAGAATTATGACGGATTTGATGCTCCCCTGCAGGAAGTACACCCACCCGCTGAGGTGCATCCCACCGCCCCCGCCTGGCTGGTGATTCCTTTTGTGCTGCTGCTTCTTATGATTGCCACCGGGCCGCTATTTTATGAGCACTTCTGGCACAAAAACTACCCGATAGTGGCCGTTGCGCTGGCAGCGCTGGTGGTTCTTTACTATCTGTTTGCTTTACACAATGTGCACAGCCCGGTACATGCCATGGCGGAGTATGTGCAATTTATAGCGCTGCTTACCGGGCTATTTGTTGCCAGTGGCGGAATAATGATTAACGTAGACAAGGAAGCGAAGCCTCTTACTAATGTAGTGCTTCTGATTGTAGGTGCAGTGGTGTCTAACGTAATAGGCACCACAGGTGCTTCTATGCTACTTATCAGGCCGTTTATCCGGCTTAACAAAAATAGAATAAAGGCCTACCACGTCATCTTCTTTATTTTCATGGTTAGTAATATAGGCGGCTCGCTCACCCCCATTGGCGACCCTCCATTATTTCTGGGCTTTTTGAAGGGCGTGCCTTTTTTCTGGACGATGGAGCACAACCTTTTGCCGTGGGCATTCGCCCTGGTGCTGCTCAGCGTTCTTTTCTACCTGATCGACAGAAATAACAAATCAGACTATAGCTTCGGTGAAGATGTTCAAACCTTTACCGACAAGGTAACAATTACCGGAGCCCGAAACTTCGGCTGGCTTCTCATTATCGTGCTTTCGGTCTTTCTCGACCCCAACGTGGTAGAGTGGGTACCGGCCATTCACTACGACGGCCAAAAGTTTTCCTTCATCCGGGAGATAATAATGCTCACTACCGCATTCCTTTCCTTCCGCTTTGCTGAGAAAAAGGCACTCGAGGGCAACGACTTCAACTTTGAGCCCATAAGGGAAGTTGCCTTTATATTCATAGGCATATTTGGCACCATGATGCCGGCCCTGGAGCTTGTAAGCAATTTTGCGCAGTCAGAATCGGGAGCTCAGCTAATTACACATAACACGCTGTACTGGGGTACAGGTACGTTGTCGGGTTTTCTGGATAATGCACCCACCTACATCAATTTCCTCACAGCTGCAATGGCCGCCGAGGGAGGCAGCATCAACAATATAAGCGAAGTAATAGCATTTGCCAGGGGTGGCATGTTTAACGACTCCGTGCTGTCGCTTCAGGCTATTTCTATTGCGTCGGTATTTTTTGGATCCATGACCTACATTGGCAACGGACCAAACTTTATGGTAAAATCTATTGCCGAGCAGATCGGAATAAAAATGCCCTCATTTTTCGGATATATCTTGCGGTTTTCAATTCCAATACTCATTCCGCTCTTCGTGCTGGTGTGGCTTATCTTCTTCTTTTTTCACCCTGTCTGACAAGAAAGCAGTAATGCTCTTACTGCTTTCCGGTGCAACAGCCCTACAAATTGAAAAGACCTTTGTTGAGCGCCTTGAGGGTCTGTGTTTTATAAGTGGTTTCTATAAGAAGCGATATATTGTTTTTGCTTCCGCCATAAGAGATCATACGCAACGGTATATCCTCCAGTGAAGCAAAAATGTCTTTGCCTACGCCCTTCTTATCTGCTACAAAATCGCCAACTATACATACTATCGATTGGTTTTTGTCCACCTCAATGGTACCGTATGGCTTTAGCTCTTCAATAATTTCATTGAGATGAGTTGAGTCGTCGATAGTGAGAGACACTGCCACTTCGGAAGTGGTAATCATATCGATAGACGTTTTATACTTCTCAAAAACTTCAAATATCTTCCGCAAGAAACCATATGCCAGAATCATTCGCGTCGACTTGATCTTGATAGCTGTAATGCCGTCTTTCACAGCAATGGCCTTAATGGCATCCGGGTTTTTATTGGAAGTGATCAGCGTGCCTTTGGCGGGAGGATTCAGGGTATTTTTAAGGCGCACCGGCACGTTTTTTTGTTGAGCTGGGATAATACAGGTTGGGTGGAGGATTTTGGCACCGAAGTAAGCCAGCTCGCTAGCCTCTTCAAACGACAGCTCAGCTATAGGCATAGTGTTTTCTACAATGCGGGGGTCGTTGTTGTGCATACCGTCAATATCGGTCCATATCTGCACTTCCTCCGCTTTAATGGCCGCTCCCACAATCGTGGCAGTGTAGTCGCTCCCGCCTCTTTTCAGGTTGTCAACACCGCCGGAATGGTTACGACAAATATACCCCTGGGTTACCACAATGCTGTTTTTGTCAATACCGTCGAGAATGCGGTTGAGTTTCTCAGAAATGAGGTCCATATCCGGCTCTTCATTTTCTTTGAGGTACATAAAGTCGAGGGCTGAAAGCAGATGCGACGGCACCTCTATTTCTTTAAGGTAGGTGTGGAAAAGATTGGTTGAAATAATCTCGCCCTGCGCCACAAGCAATTTATTCACCTTACCATAAAAAGGCTGCTTGATGTAAGTTTCGATTTGCTGAAAATACCGGTCGATCAGCTCCATACCCTCCTTTTTACCAGCTTCGGTGGCATAGAGGTCGTTCACAAAAACCTGGTACTGGGCATGCAGCTTTCCCGTCTTTTCAAGAGCGGCGTCGATGTTGCCGTTAGCTAGTTCATCGGAAATGGCGATAAGGTCGTTGGTGGTGCCCGATACGGCACTTAGTACCACTATTTTAGGCCCTTCCACACTCAGCACTATGTCTTTCACAGACCGCATCCGCTCTGGCTTACCCACGGAGGTGCCTCCAAATTTTAATACAATCATTTTAATATAATAGGTTTAGAATCCAAGCATTTTAATGGCAGTAATGGCCGCCTCGTCTCCTTTGTTGCCGTGCTTGCCTCCTGCTCTTTCCAAAGCTTGTTTTTTATTGTTGGTGGTTAAAACTCCGAAAATAACGGGCTTGTCAAATTTGAGACCCACTTCGGTAATTCCCGTTGCCACTGCCTGGCAAATAAAATCGAAGTGTCGGGTATCGCCCTGGATGACGCAGCCGAGGCAGATAACCGCATCAACCGAGTCGTCTTTGGCAAGCCATTGTGCTCCGAGGCTGAGTTCGAAGCTGCCCGGCACATTTTTACGAACGATGTTTTCTTTCTGCACCCCATTGGCAAGCAACGTAGTGTAAGCACCCTGAAACAGGGCTTCTGTTATCTCCTCATTCCATTCGGAAACTACCACGCCAAACTTCCTCGCGGCCATGTCCTTTATATTTTTACCGGAATAAGAACTTAAGTTTTTCTCAGAAGAGGCCATACTTTACTTTTTTTACAATAAAAAAGGGATAAAGTTTTCTTTATCCCTCCTTCTGCCGATGTTCTCCATCAACTAGTTCGAAGCGAGGGCTTCCAGCCTTGCCTTATGTTTCCTGGCGTCCTGGTACTCAGCGGCCCCGTAAAATTTATCTACAATGGTTGTGTAACATTTCAAAGCGGCATTCAGGTCGCCCAGCTTTTCGTAAGCAATTGCCGCCTTGGTTAAGTAAACCGGCGTAAATTGCTTGTTGGGTTTATAGTCGGCAGCTTTCTGGTAGAGGTCAGCCGCTTTCTCAACCTCACCAAGCTCCATATGTGCATCGCCCGTTAGCGAATATGCTCTCGCCTGAAGAAGATCGTCGTCGGCATCAAAGGCTTTCAGGTAGCGAATGGCAGACTCGTAGTCGCCAAGTTTTAGGTACGTAGCACCCGCATAAAAATTGGCCAGATTGCCAACCTTTGTGCTGCCGTACTGGTCAATTATATCGAGAAACCCGTAGTTGTTGCCATCTCCGTTTAATGCAAGCCCGAGGCTATCGGCCTCAAAGTAATACACAGCCTGGTATACCTCTCTTTGCGCGGCCTCGTTTTGGTTGGATTGATAGTAACTGTAGAAAATAAAAGCAGCAACAATAAGAACCAGCACACCGCCTATGCCAAATACCATTTGCTTGTTCTTCTCAAGGAATTCTTCAGTGCCAGAAAGCCTTTGAGCAAGAGCTTCCGGACTTTCCAACAACTCATTACCCTTCTCTGATCCCTTTCTGCCGGTAGCCTTTTTCTTGTTAGCCATTTGTCCTAATCTTTTGAGGTCGCAAAGATATATTTTTTTCGATAAAACAAAGACAATCAGCACTTAAATAGCCATAATATTTTAAGAGCCCAAACCCTCATGCCAAAACCGCTCATCACCTTTAAAATCGATTGTGTGCGCAAACACTACTTTTTTATTATATTTGATAGCACCTGCCACATTTGCTGTAAACCACCAATGAAAAAAATTATTTTCCTTCTGCTTTTTTTAACTTCCGTGGGCATTCAGGCTCAGCCGCTCGACTCCATCATGCCTGTGCGGGGCCTGGCGATCGTGGCACCACGAAAAGCCGGTCTGGAGAAGTTCATCCGATTTATGGAACAGGAACTGGTAGCTCATAACGTGAACACGCTCGTACTGAGAGTCGACTGGAACTACCAATATAAATCCTACCCAAACCTGGGCGAAAAGGACGGCCTGTCGCAACAGGACGTAAAAATGCTTGTGAAAGCAGCCAAAAGGTCGGGCATCAGGCTCATACCGCAGATCAACCTGCTGGGGCACCAATCGTGGGCTGCCACCACATACTCGCTATTGAGAGATTTTCCTCAATTTGACGAAACGCCGCATGTAAAAATGCCTGAAAAATACGAATGGCCAAACGCCGACGGGCTATACTGTAAAAGCTACTGCCCGCTGCACCCCGAAGTGCACGGCGTGGTGCTTTCCCTGGTCGACGAAATTATGGATGCGTTTGAAGCCACCGCCTTTCACGCAGGCATGGATGAAGTGTTCTATATTGGCGACGACAAGTGCCCAAGATGCCAGGGGAAAGACAAAGCTGAGCTGTTTGCCGGAGAAGTACGCACCATTAGAGACCACCTTTCCGGCAGAGGGCAGCAGCTTTGGATATGGGGCGACAGATTGCTTGACGGAAGCATTACCGGCCTTGGGATGTGGGAAGCCAGCATGAACAATACCCACCGCGCTGTAGACATGATTCCCAAAGACGTGGTAATTTGCGACTGGCATTACAACCGGGCCGAACCCACGGCGGCTTACCTCGCCATGAAGGGACTTTCGGTAATTACATGCCCCTGGAATAAACCCGAGCCCGCTGCAAAACAGGTGGAGCAGACAATTGCACTCCGCAACAATGGGAATGACACGTTGAAAAAAAGATACCTTGGAATGATGCACACCGTGTGGTCGTCTGCCGATCAGTTCATAGATAAATACTATGAGCAGAAGGAAAAAGGAACCACTGGCGACGGGCAGGTGGATTGCTTCAACGCCATGTTTTCGTCTATCAACGGCAAGGCCCAGTAACTCCAGCCATGAATACGCCTGCACTCCGGCTTTCATCCATCGACATCTTTCGGGCCTTCACCATGCTGCTAATGATCTTTGTGAACGACCTCTGGACCTTGTCGAACATTCCCGAATGGCTCGGCCACAAAGAGTTTGGTGAAGACGGGCTAGGGCTCGCCGATGTAGTTTTTCCTGCCTTTCTGTTTATTGTGGGGCTTTCAATTCCGATGGCTATCAGGGCAAGGCGAGCGAAAGGAGACACCAATACGCAAATCATTGTTCACATTGCCAAAAGGAGCTTCGCCCTTGTAGTAATGGGCGTATTTATGGTGAACCTGGAGAACATAAATGGCGAGCTGGTTCCCATTGGCAAAAGAGCGTGGCAAATAATGATGGCCATGGCCTTTATACTGATTTGGAACGACTATCCTGAGAAAAAAGCATTTAAGAAAATTCCGGAATGGGTACTGCAAGCTGCCGGCGTGATAGTGCTGGCCGCTTTGGCCGCAATTTACAAGAGTGGGAGCATCGCAAATCCAGAGTGGATGAAAGTGCATTGGTGGGGCATTCTCGGCCTTATTGGCTGGGCCTATTTTTTTTCTTCGCTGATCTATTTGTGGATAGGCGACCGAATTGTTTTGCTGTCGGGAATTGTGGTTTTGTTCTACCTATTCAATGTGAATGAAAAAACAATGTGGCTGGGAAATATCCCCCGCTGGGTACTGGTAGTGAATGCTTCGAACCACGCCAGCGTGCTAAGCGGAATCCTGGCCAGTCTGTTACTTACCTTAACACGTGAAAAAAATCGCCCCGCCGGCTTTTTCATTGGCAGCGTGAGTGTAGCGCTGGCCCTCTTTGCGTTTGGGTTTCTTACCAGGCCAGCATGGGGCATCGCCAAACTGGGAGCCACACCGTCGTGGACGGCCATTTGTGCAGGAATAAGTTTTTTGACTTTCGCTGGATTCTATTTTGCTGCCGACCGGCTTGGATGGGTGCGGTGGGCCAGCATCATAAAACCGGCAGGAAGAAGCACCCTCACGTGTTACCTTGTTCCCTACTGGTTCTATCCTGTTTTTCTTTCGACCGCCGCCGTTGTTTTACCCGCCGCCATGTTTCAGGGGGTGTTAGGTATTGCAAAGTCGCTACTTTTTGCCCTGGTTGTTATTTGGATAACCGGCTTGCTGGAGAAGGTTAATATCCGGCTTAAGATCTGAAAGCAAAAAAGCCACCCGTCGTGGGCAGCTTTTCTCGTTATTTTACAGGCTGGCAAAGGCTATTCCATCAAATACGGGTAGTCCTGCTGCGCATACACGTCCTTCAGCGCTTCGGAAGGATCGGGCCATGCGGAATCTTCGGAGAACTGAACCGTTTCAGCTACCTGCTCTTTGATTTTCTCATCAATAGCGTCCAGATCAGCCTCTTTCGCCACCTTCTGATCCAGAATGAGTTTTCTCACCTGTTCGATAGGGTCTTTCAGGCGATATTCTTCCACTTCTTCCTTCGTGCGGTATTTGGCAGGGTCCGACATGGAGTGCCCTTTGTAGCGATACGTCCTGAGTTCCAGCAGCGTAGGGCCATCACCTTTGCGGGCCCTTTCAGCAGCTTCGGCAAATGCGTGGTGCACCTCCACCACCGACATGGCATCGACCGGGAAGCTGGGCATATCATAGGCAGAACCGAGTTTGTACAGCTCTGTTACGTTTGAAGTACGTTTCACTGAAGTACCCATGGCATAACCGTTGTTTTCGATGGCGAAAATAACCGGCAGCTTATAAAACATGGCCAGGTTAAGCGCCTCGTGGAAGGCACCCTGTCTTACGGCGCCGTCGCCCATGTAGGTTACGCATAGTTTGCCGGTTTTAAGGTATTTTTCGGCAAATGCTATACCGGCACCAAGGGGAATTTGCCCACCCACAATACCATGCCCGCCAAAAAAGCCTTTTTCTTTATCGAACATGTGCATTGAGCCACCTTTGCCCTTCGAAATGCCCGTTTCTTTGCCGTATAGCTCGGCCATAATGGCCTTAGGATCTGAACCCAGCCCAATAGGATGCGCATGATCGCGGTAAGCTGTAATGTACTTATCTCCGGGCTCAAGGGCCGAAATAGCACCGGCCACACATGCTTCCTGGCCAATGTAAAGGTGGCAAAAGCCTCTTATTTTTTGCTGTCCATACAGCTGGCCGGCCTTTTCCTCGAACTTCCTCATGAGCTGCATGGTTTCGTACCAGAACATGTAGGTCTCTTTTGAGAAGTTGTCCTTCGCTTTTACTTTTGCCTTTGCCTTATCTTTTACACTCGCCATTATCGGAATAGTTTCTTGTCTAACAGTTGTAATCGAAAAAAATTTAAGATACTTATGCCTCCCCAATGGAAGGCCCGGTTTTACCCCCGCAAAATAAGTAAATTGCCTTCATACCACAAAAGTAAATGTATTTGAGCCGCCTTCAACTTCAGTCGTTTAAAAACTATGCCGCACAGGAAATTGTATGCACGGAGGGCATCAACTGCTTTGTAGGCAAAAACGGCTCAGGGAAAACTAATCTGCTCGATGCCATTCATTATTTGTCTATTACGAAGGGAGCGTTCAACAGCATCGACAGCCAGAACATTCGCAAAGGCGATACGCTTTTTTTTATAAAAGGTGAATGGAAAGATGCCAAACAGGTGCTGCAGGTGCAGGTTGCCTTTCAGCCCGGGCAGAAAAAGGTGGTGAAGGTAAACCATAAAGAATACGAGAAGCTCGCCGACCACATAGGCCGGTTTCCGGTGGTGCTGATTGCCCCTAACGATACCGACCTGATACGGGAGGGAAGCGAAGGCAGGCGCAAGTTTTTCGACAGCATTTTGTCGCAGATGGACGCCGTATACCTCGAAAACCTGATGGTATACCACCATTACCTGAAGCAGCGAAACAGCCTTTTGAAGCAGTATGGCGACACTCGAAAACTCGACAAAACCCTGCTGGAAGTATACGACGGGCACCTGATGAGGTTGGGCAAACTTATATTTGAAAGCAGGGGACGTTTTATTGAAAACTTTGTAAAGCTCTTTGGCCCGCGGTACCAGTGGTTGTCGGGTGGCAGTGAGCATACGGAGGTAATCTACATGTCGGAGCTTTCGGACGCCAGCTGGCCCGAGCAGTACAGGAAGAGTCTTGAGAAGGACCTTGCCATGCAACGTACCACCAGCGGCATACACCGCGACGACTTTGAATTTCAATTGGAAGGCGAGCCCGTAAAACGCTTTGGCTCGCAAGGTCAGCAAAAGTCGTTTGTGATATCGCTGAAGCTGGCACAATATGATTTACTGAAGAATGAGAAGGCTTTTTCGCCCATTTTGCTGCTCGACGATATTTTTGACAAGCTTGATGATGACCGGATAACAAAATTGATGGAACTTGTGGCCGGCGACGATTTCGGGCAGCTATTTGTAACTGACGCCCGGCCCGAGCGTACGCTCAGCCTTTTCCGGACTTTGCAGAAACAGAAAAAGTTGTTCCGGGTAGAAGATGGCACAGTGGAAGAAGTAGCGTTTTAAAACTGAAATATTTGAATGATGCAGAAGAAAAAAGATGACCGGAAAAATACTTCAGTGGAGCTGAAAGATATGATCAGGGAAATGCTGGAGACCTACCAGATCGACCAGCAGTACGATCACAAAAACCTGATAGCGTCGTGGGAGCGACTGATGGGCAGGCCGATCGCCAGCAGAACCACCCGGCTTTTTGTAAAGGACAACGTTTTGTTTGTGCGGCTTTCGTCAGCGCCGCTGAAGAAGGAAATGGCCAGCAACAAAGACAAGGTGCTGGCCATTATAACTAAAGAATTTGGCGATAAAATACTAAAAGACATTGTCTTTCAGTAACCGGCAGTTCCCCCATGGGAAGGGCTATTCGCCGCCCTGAGCTTCCGGCATCAGTACTATTTTAATATAGTTTTTCGCATCAATATAGCTATTGGCAGCATCCTGCAAGTTCTTCGCCGTCAGCGCTTCCATCCGTTCTTTTGCCTTCAGCACTTCTGCGGGGTCCCAGCCCTGGTAGAAATACGTTCGCAGGGTGTTGGCCCAATAGCTGTTGTCTTTCAGGTTCACTTCAAGCTCCCGCCGCTGCCCTTCTTTTATTTTTTTCAGGTCTTCTTCGCTTACTCCTTCCTTTTGCAGCTTCTCGAGCTCAGTTATAGCCGCTGAAGTCAGATCATCCACGTTTTCCGGCGCGCAGGGGAAGCCTATCTGGAAGGTGTAGTGACTATAAGGCATATTTTCGCCATTGGCACCTGCGCCAACACCGTAAACACCCCCCTTCTCTTCTCTGAGTATCTCAATCAGCTTGATGTTCATTACCTCACCAAAGCTCTGCAGGTAATATGCATTCTTCCTGTCGAACGGCTTGGCGGTATCCCAATACAGCACCACCTGGCTCTTCTGGTCCACTCCTTTTTTAACTAACTTTTCCAAAGGAGCTGCCGGCGGCCTCACGCCAAGGTCTTTCCATTCGTCTCTTCGGCCCGAAGAAGGTAGGCTGGCAATGTACTTTTCCAACATCGGTTTAATATCGTCCACCTTAAAGGCACCAACAAACCAAAAGGTGAAGTCGCTTACGTCGCTCATCCGTTCCTTATAGAAGCTGTAGGCCACCTCCAGGTCAATCTTGTCTAGGTCAGCTTCTGTCGGAAACCCGCCCCCGCGCGGATTGTTGCTGGCGAGCGTTTTCTGCACCTGGTCGGCAAAATAATACTGCGGGTTAGCCATCAGGTTAGAGAGAATAGACTTGTTTTTGGAGACATACGACTGAAAAGCCTTCTCGTCTTTTCGGGGCTCCGTTAAATACAAATGCGTGAGTTGGAAAAACGTTTCCATGTCGGCTGGGGTGGTAGAACCCTGCACACCTTCACTCAATTCCCTGATAAAAGGAAAAACCCGCAGACTTTTGCCCGCCAGCGCCTTTTGCAATGTGTTGGCGTCGTAGTCGGCTACACCACTCTCAACTATAAGCGACGTTGCGTTGGAAGCCGACTGGTAGTCGGTATCGGATGCCAGGCTATGGCCACCCGGGCTCCAGGTCGTCATCACGATTTCGTCGTTTTTAAAGTCGGTTGGCTTCAAAAAAACCTTTACGCCGTTCGACAGATCAATTTCCGTGAGCCCAAGTGCATCGTCCTTTTTTTCCGACACAATTTTCCCCGGCTCCGGCATTCTCGTCATCAGGCTTTCGCCTATCTCCCCATCGTCGTATGGGTCAACCTTCATGATGCGGATTTTGTTGAGCATCGCCCTTACCTCGTCTTCGGTCGGCAATTCCACCCCCTCTTTGTCGGGGGCAGTTATTACTACCACCCTATTGTCTTTTCTAATCCACTTCTCAGAAAGCGCATTTACTTCATCAAGCCCAATGCCTTCCACATATTTATTGGCAAAGGCATGTTCCCACTGTATGCCAGGAATTGGCTCGTGTTCAAGGAAATTGCCAATGTACTCCTCCACATAATTTTCAGATTCGGTTTTATCCCGTTCGTTGAAAGCAACGTCGTACGATTTAAGCAGGTCCAGCTTGTACCTTTTAAGCTCGCCAGGCGTAAACCCGTGGCGCCTCACTCGCTCTATTTCTGTTATAATAGACTGTAGTCCATTCTTAATCCCTTTTTCGTTCATTACACCAAATGCCTGAAAGGCGTGTTTGGTGCGGGCCCACGTGCCCCCTTTGCTGGTGCTGGCAAAAACAAACGGCGGATCGGCCTCGCGGGTAAGTTCCTGCAGGCGCTTGTTCAGCATGCCGGTGTACATCCGTTCCACCAGGTAGTCGCGGTAATGCTGCGCCGTGGTGCTGTAGGTGGGTTCGGTTTTGTAGTAAAGCCGGGCTTGCGTAAAAGTGGCCTCCTTATCTGTCAAAATCGAAACGTATGTGTCAGTATGGTCGGGCACCTTGAACGACTCTCGCGGCTTGGGGCTTTGTGCAGCGGGAATTCTTTCGAAGTACTCCTTTATCATCGCCTCCATTTTGGCAACATCAAGGTCGCCCACTGCTATCACCGCCATTAAATCCGGACGGTACCAGTCTGTGTAAAAACGTTTAAGCACATCGTGCGGAAACTTCTCGAGGCTCTCGCGGGTGCCAATCGGCAGCCGCTCGGCATACCGCGAGTCTTTGTATATAACAGGCAGGTACTTGTCGAGCATGCGGCGCTCGCCGCTTTGGCCCACCCTCCACTCTTCTATTACTACGCCTCTCTCCTTTTCGATTTCAGCACCATCAAAGGTTAAATTATGCGCCCAATCTTCCAGAATCTGGAATCCCTGTTTCACAATTTTTTCATCGTCGGTAGGGATCGGCAGGATATACACCGTCTCGTCAAACCCTGTGTAGGCATTTAAATCAGCACCAAACTGCACGCCGATAGATTGCAGGTAGTTGACTATTTCGTTCTTTTCAAAGTTTTTGGTTCCATTAAATGCCATGTGCTCCACAAAGTGGGCGAGGCCGAGTTGATCCGGGTCTTCGAGGATTGAACCCGCATTTACCACCAGCCGCAGCTCCAGCCGGTCTTCAGGCTTTTCATTGTGTCTTACGTAATACTTAAGACCATTTTTTAAAGTGCCTACTTTTACATTGGCATCCAGGGGTATCGCAGATTGCAGATCCGCTGCCGGATTTTGCGCAGCTACCGGGTAAACCGCTATTGCGCACAGGAAAAAAATTTTCCAAAGTTGTGTTGTGATCGTTTTCATTCGAGTAGACTTTGTTTGCCAAATGGTAAGAAAAACCATGTCGAAAATGTGCATATGAAAAAATTGCATCCAGTTTCGCTACAAAGGCCCTTGCCTGATACCATTTGAGGTGAAAAAGAATTGATGGTTACTGAATTTAGGTTTTTCAGAAAATAATGCGTTCAAAATAGCAGGAGAATTGCTGCATTGCAAACAGAAAGTGCCTTATTGTGTATCTTCTTTTTCCTTCGCGGAGGCACTCTTTCTAAAAGGATTCACTTTTTGTGCTGTTATCGCAATACCATCTTTTAGTTTGCCTCCGGCTCTAACCACCGCGCTACCGCCCGATTTCAGGGTTTGGATGCCCGCATTTTTTGCGGCCGTTACTACGCCGGCCAGCACCCTGGTAGTGCCATCGGCAGCCACTTTGTTCAACATTTTGGCGGCTTCCACCGTGGCATTCCGTCGCACAAGCCTTTTCTCCCATGTGCCTGTGCAGCTGCAATACTGGCGTGCTATAATGCCTACCCTCAGTGTGAGAAAGGCGTTGGTAGAGCCTTCAAATAAAGAATCCAATACCAGCGTGGCGGCCGGCCCCACGAAAGGGATGGAGCTGAGGGGAGACGCTTTGCCTTTGGTTATACCCGAGATGAGTGACTCTACCTGAAGTGTGATGTCAAAATCTTCTATTTCGGAAGCCATAAATGTAGTAGCACCCACATTTGCATAGAGGCGGACAAGGTCCTTTACGCCAGGCCGCTGGTTGTATAGATAGCAGATACGCCAGATAAGCCTGGTGTGGGTAAAAAGCACCGTGAAGGCATCAAGCTTGCCATTTTGCGACACAGAAGTGGTAAGAAATACCGACAGGGCGGTTTTTTTGATCAGCTCGTCGGCCCTGTCTTTGAGCAGGCTAAGCGAAGCTTCCAAATCCTTGTCGCCGACAGGTTCTTTATTGTTGGCTCTGAGAAACGAGTTTGATTGCAGCCGTTTCAGGAGTTTTAGCCGGTACGCCGGTACGAGATCAGGCGTGCCGGGCGGTGCTAAGGTTTGGGGCAGCCGGAAATAGAGAATGATAGGAACCGCCATTACTCCTCCCAAAAAAATTGCCAACGTGGCTAGTACCACGTATCCGAACGTATCGTTGATTGACCTTGCCAGAATAAAAGCCTGATAAACCTGGTTGATCAGAAATAATACCGTGGCGGCAACGATCAGCAATGAAATACTGACGACAATTATTTTAAGTTCCTTGGCAACGACCGGCATTGGCTGACATTAATTGATACAGCTTTGGCGCTATAACTTATGCAGTAACAATATTATCCCTACGAAAATTTCGGCAAATGAAATCTGCGTATGCCCTGCAATTGTAAGGTACCGGAAAAGCTATTGAAAGCCAAATACGCAACAGTACTAGTTGTACGACTGCGATTTCATATCGTCATCCTGTGGGTTGGCGGGTTCGATCATCACCTGATTGGAGGTGTCGGCTTCGTCCTCTTCTTCATCATTCTCTTTAAAAAAGCTCTTTTGAAACAAAATGATGATGGCCACTCCCACAAAAATGGATGCATCGGCAATATTGAACACCGGCCAAAGCGCAGTATAATCGCCACCGAAAATTGGCACCCAATCAGGTATGCGGCCTTCCCAGATATCGATGTAAAACATGTCGATAACCTGCCCGTGAAACCATGGTGTTGGGGCATCGTAGGGGGCGTTGTTTAAAAACACGCCGTAGAAAATACTGTCTATCAGGTTGCCAATGGCACCGCCCAAAATAAGCGCACCACACCATAGCAGGCCCTGATGCACCTCTTTTTTTGCCAGCCGGTAAAGGTATACGGCAATAACCACCATGGCCACCAGGCGAATTAAAGTCAATAGAAGCTTGCCGTTTTCGCTCCCAAGCTGCATACCGAAGGCCATGCCGGGATTGGTGAGATAGTGAAGTTTAAATACATCGCCCACCACCTCAATCTGGCCAGCTACGCCCATTTCCATGTTGAAATGCACCATCAGCTTCACCACCTGGTCGATGATGATCATGGCTATAGCCAACAAATAATATTTAAAGTACTTCACGCTTAGTCTTCTTGTTTAGCAGTTCCGTGGTTAAACGGTAACTTTGATCTCCAGGTTAAATTCATCCATGTCAACAACAACGGCGTCGGACAAATTGCCAACAATATCCAATGAAAGCGCCTGGGTCTCCCGGCAAATATACTCTTTAAAGCTTATCAAGGCGTCGTTCACTAAAGTTTCGCTCTCTTTTACGCTCAACCGGATTTTGTCCTGCACCTCCAGCCCCATGTCTTTCCGCAGATTCTGCACCCGGTTTACCAAATCCCTTGCTATACCCTCTTTTTTCAGGTCGTCGGTAATGCTTATGTCGAGCGCTACGGTAAGTCCGTTTTCGCTCGCAACCAGCCACCCTGGAATATCCTGGGAAGATATCTCCACGTCTTCAAGCGTAAGATCAACATCTCCTTTTGAAGTGGTCACCCGATAGCTCCCCGTTTTCTCCAGTGCCAGAATATGATCCTGGGTCATTTCCTTTACCGCATTGGTTATTTCCTTCAACACCGGCCCGTGCTGCTGGCCGAGCTTCCTGAAGTTCGGCTTTATGCTTTTGACCAGTATGCCCGAGGTATCGTCAATGTACTCGATCGCCTTCACGTTTACTTCCGACATGATAAGATCTTCTACCGCCTCAATATGCCGCCGGGTGGAGGCATTAAGCACAGGTATGAGCATTTTTGAAAGTGGCTGCCTTACCTTTATCATTTGCTTTTTCCGCAGCGAGTGAACCAGCGACGATACGTCCTGGGCCAGCTTCATTTTGGCCTCCAGCTCCTGATCGATGGCCGTTTCGTCAGCTTTTGGAAAGGCCGCCAAATGGACAGACTCTTCTTTTTCTTTTCCTGAAACGCTATTGAGGTCATTAAAAATCCGCTCCATGTAAAAAGGTGCGATTGGAGCGGCCAATCTTGCCACGGTTTCCAGGCAGTCGTACAAAGTCTGGTAGGCAGCAATTTTGTCTTCGTTGTACTCGCCTTTCCAGAAACGCTTGCGGTTAAGCCGTACATACCAGTTGGAGAGGTCGTCAATCACAAAGTTTTGAATTAAGCGGCCGGCTTTTGTCGGCTCATACTCATCAAATGCCTCAGCTACCTGCTTTTTTATGGTATTAAGGCGCGAAATGATCCACCGGTCGCTCTCGGTTCGCTTGTTAAGCGGCACAGCTGCCTCAGAATACCTGAAGCCATCGAGGTTGGCGTAAAGCGCAAAGAAATTGTAGGTATTGTAAAGCGTGCCAAAGAAGCGGCGCTGCACTTCTACTACCCCGTCGATGTCGAATTTGAGATTATCCCACGGGTTGGCATTGGTTATCATGTACCAGCGGGTAGGGTCGGCACCATGCTTCTGGAGTGTAGCAAACGGATCGACGGCATTGCCCAGCCTTTTCGACATTTTGTTGCCGTTTTTGTCGAGCACCAGCCCGTTGGCGATTACGTTTTTGAAAGCAACACTGTCGTACAACATGCCGGCGATGGCGTGAAGGGTGAAAAACCAGCCACGAGTTTGGTCCACTCCCTCAGCAATATAGTCCGCCGGGTAATTAGCTTCGAAGATCTCCTTATTTTCGAACGGGTAGTGCCATTGTGCATAGGGCATGGCACCGGAGTCGAACCATACGTCGATAAGGTCGGGCTCACGGTACATCGGTTGGCCGCTGTCACTCACCAGCACCACGTCGTCTACGTAGGGCCGGTGCAGGTCCATATCGTCGGCCACCGGCACTTTCATAAAGCCAGCCTTTACAGCCTTCTCCGATTCAGCTTTAAGGTCGGCAAAAGAGCCCATGCATTTCATCTCCGACTTGTCCTCACTTACCCAAATCGGCAAGGGCGTGCCCCAGAACCGGGTCCGGCTCAGGTTCCAGTCAACCAGGTTTTCCAGCCAGTTGCCAAAGCGGCCCGTGCCTGTAGACTGCGGCTTCCAGTTGATGGTGTTGTTGAGCGCCACCAGCTTGTCTTTGTAAGCGGTGGTTTTTATAAACCACGACTCCAGCGGGTAGTACAGCACCGGTTTGTCGGTACGCCAGCAATGCGGGTACGTGTGTTCGTACTTCTCTACTTTAAACGCTTTGTTTTGCTGTTTCAGGATGATGGAGATGATGATGTCGGTAGACTTAAAGTTTCCGTCGGACTCATCTTCTTCGAGATAGTTTTTTACGTAGAAAGAATCTTCGTCGTAGGGGCGATGGGCTGTAATGGCGAACTCATCCATTCTAGCTTTGAGCCATGCGCCTACTTCCGTCACAAACTTCCCCTTCTTATCAACAACCGGCACGTCTTTTCCGGCTTCGTCTTTAACAAAAACTCCCGGCAGGTTGTTTTGCACGCTGGTGCGGTAGTCGTCGGCTCCAAAAGTTTTAGAAATGTGTACGATGCCCGTACCATCTTCGGTGCTTACAAAGTCGCCGATAACCACGGTGAAAGCAGGTTTCTCCAGCGGAATTACCGGGATCAGTTGCTCATAGCTCATACCCACCAGCTCTTTGCCTTTATACTCCTCCAGCACCTTGTATGGTATCAGCTTATCGCCCGCCTTATAGTCTTCGAGTTTTACATCAGCCGCTTTTGGGTTGAAATAAGCACTCATCCGGTCTTTGGCCAGAATCACGTTTACCAGTTCGAAAGTGTATTGGTTATAGGTTGCCACCTTTACATACACAATCTCTTTGCCAACAGCCAATCCATTGTTGGCAGGCAGGGTCCATGGCGTGGTTGTCCATGCAAGGAAGTAATCTCTCTCTGTACCTACTACCTTAAATTGAGCTGCAATGGACGTGTCTTTCACCATTTTGTACGTGCCGGGCTGGTTTAGCTCGTGCGAGCTCAACCCGGTGCCGGCAGCCGGCGAATATGGCTGAATGGTGTAGCCCTTGTACAGTAGTTGCTTGTCGTAAAGCTGCTTTAGCAGGTACCAAAGCGTTTCGATGTAGTCTTTCTCGAAAGTGATGTAAGGGTTTTTGAGATCGACCCAATAGCCCATTTTTTCGGTGAGGTCGTCCCACTGGCCTTTAAACTTCATCACCGCCTCACGGCACTTTTGGTTGTATTCTTCTACCGAAATCTTTTTCCCGATGTCGTCTTTGGTAATGCCAAGCTCCTTTTCTACCTGCAGTTCCACCGGCAGGCCGTGGGTATCCCAACCGCCTTTCCTTTTTACCTGAAAGCCCTGCTGTGTTTTGTAGCGACAGAAAATATCTTTTACGGTGCGGGCCATTACGTGATGGATGCCCGGCGTACCATTAGCAGACGGTGGCCCCTCATAGAAGGTAAAAGTGGGTTTGCCTTCGCGGGAACTTACCGATTTCTCAAATATTTCATTTTGCTTCCAGAAGCTGAGCACCTCTATAGCCACTGTCGCTAAATCTATTGACTTATACTCCCTGTATTTGACATTTTTTGTCATGGTCTTCTTTGCAGGTCTATCCGGTTTACTATTTATAAAGCGCTTGACGTTTCTTGCGGGATTACATGATCCTGGTGCCCTCTCCAAGGGGTGAAGGATCAGAAGCTTTTGCAGAAATGCCTTTTCCGTTGTAGTCTTCTATCACGATTTTATCAAGATCAATCTCTTCATCTTCGCTTTCAGTGTAGAACTCGTTATAATCATCGATGGGTAAATGCTCATTCTTGTCTCTCTTGCCTGAATCGAAACGCAACAGCAACGACGGCAGCAATATAGTATTGGTGAACATGGCAAAGAACAACGTAGTGGAGGTAAGTGTTCCCAGGGCAACAGTGCCGCCAAATTCAGAGAATGCAAATATTACAAAGCCAAAGAATAAGATTATTGAGGTGTAGATCATGCTTGAGCCCGTTTCTTTCAGGCTCTTGCTTACTGCCACCGGCACAAAGAAGTCGTTTGAAAAGATCTCAACTCTGTATTTCGCCAGGAAATGAATCGAGTTGTCGACGGAAATGCCAAAAGCAATACTGAATATAAGGGCGGTGCTTGGCTTAAGTGGTATGCCAAAATACCCCATAATGCCCGCAGTAATAATTAGCGGGATGAAATTAGGGATAAGCGAAATGATAATCATTCGCATGTTTCTGAACAGAAAACCCATTACCACGGCAATCACGAAGAAAGCCAGCACCATGCTACTGATAAGATTCTCTATCAGAAATTTATTGCCCTTAATAAACAACAAGGTAGTGCCGGTAATGGTCGCCTCCATCTTTGAGTCCTGAAACGTCTCATCAATTTTGGGCTGTATAACCTTCGTGATAAGGCTATCCATTTTTAGAGAACCTATGTCAGCTATTTTCAGCGATACCCGTAAGATTCTACCGGTAGAATCGACAAATGAGCTTGCAAGGCCTGAAGTAAAGCCATCCTGGCCCTGGAGATAACGGAGCACAAAGGCCTGATCACGTGAGGTAGGCAGGGAGTAAAAGGCGGGATTTTCGTTGTAGAAAGCCTGCCGGGCCGCCTTGATAAAGCTTACGATCGAAACTGGCTGCGAAATGTATTCGATGCTGTCGAGAAATGTTTCCAGCTCATCAACCTTGCGCAGGTTGTTCAAGCTCAAAATTCCTTTTTTAGTGCCGGTGTCCACCAGCACTTCCAGCGGCATAACACCGCTGAAGTTTTTTTCAAAGAATGCGAGGTCCGTCCGCACCGGGCTGTCGTCGGGCAGATCGTCTATCATATGGGAGATAGCCTGAATGCGGGTGATACCAAAAGCGGCTATAACCACCATAGCAGCTGTAACAGCAAATACTTTGTACTTGTGGCGGTGCACTAGCAGGTCGATGCCATACAGCAGCTTGCTGAGAGGTTTAAATTCCAAATGCTTCAAATGGCGCTTGGATGGCGGCGGCAGGTACGAAAAAACTACTGGTATAAAAATGATGCTCACCACAAAGGTAGACATGATGTTGATGCCCGCCACCAGACCAAACTCGCGAAGGACGACGATGTCTACGATCATCAGCACCAGAAATCCAATGGCCGTAGTAAAGTTGGTCATGAGGGTAACCACGCCAATTCGCCTCGTCATGCTGGTGAGCGCCCGCATCTTGTCGCCATGATGCGAAAACTCCTGGTGGTACTTGTTGAGCAGGTACACGCAGTTGGGGATGCCGATGACGACAATAATAGGCGGAATAAGGCCTGTGAGCAGGGTTATTTTGTAGCCGAGCAGAGCCAGGGTCCCCATCACCCACACGATCATAGTGCCGATAAGGATCAGTGGAAAGAGAACGGCATAAAACGACCTGAAAAACAGGAACAGGATAATGCCGGTTACAATAACCGACAGTACGAGAAAGAGCTGCAACTCGGCCTTTACCTTGCTGGTGTTAATAAACCGGATGTACGGCAAACCGGCGTAGTGCAACTGTATGCCTGTGTGTTGCTGAAATTGCTCGCAGGCCATTAATACATCGGCAACTACGCCATCGCGTCGGTCGGTGCTGAGGATTGCCTTGTTGATTGATACCAGCAGGATGGTGGCACCATTTTCCGTATTGATAAGCTGACCGCTGTAAAACCGGATCTTGTTTGCTTCGGCCAGCATCGAGTCCAGCGTTTGCTGGTCGTTTGGCATGCTGGCAAAAAACGGCTGCATTTCTAGCCTTTTTTCCTCGTTGTTCTTTACCAGGTGCTGCAGGTTGGGCAGCGACAATACGTTGGTAATGTTGTTGATCCTGGCAAGCTCATCAGAGAGGTAATCGAACTTGCGGAAGTTATCGACCTGGTAAATAGCGCTGTCGTGTATGCCAATGGCGAGTATGTTGCCATCTTCTCCAAAGAGCTTTTTGAACTCCTGGAAATAGATCATGTCGGGATCGGTATCGGGAACGGTTTTGGCCAGGTCAAACGACCATTCCACCTTCCTGGCCTGGTAGCCAAAAAAGGCCGTGAGGGTTACCAGAAGAATGAGTAGAGGAAGCCTGAATTTCAGGATGCTATGTGCTAATCGGGTCCACATTTTCAAACGGAGCACAAATGTAATGAATTTATCCTTTTAAGGAACCTGCGGCGATTCATTACCAGGGGAAAATTCGGATGAATAAAATTGACAAAAAATGCTGAAAGAAAGAGAGCCGCAATTTAGGCATTTTTCGGAACCGACAGGAAGCTCATTTTACACAGTGCACTATTTCTTTTCAAACGGTTTGTGAGCCTGGAATGGAAATGCCGGTAAGGTTGCGATAGAGTGCCAGTGCATGGCCGTCGGTAAGGCCTGCGATAAAATCCAACACCGCCCGCAGCAGCTGATATGTTGTTGTGCTCCTTTCTATCTGCAGCAATATATCGGGCGGCAGTAGCTTGTATACGATCTTATCTTTGTAACCCGGCGAATCGTTGAAATGCACCTTATAAGCCGCACCGCAAAATGCTTGCATAAGTTTGGAGATAACCTCAAAACCGGCAGCTTCCTTTTCAACCACCTGCCTCGATTGATAAATTTGCCGAACCGACAGCTTACTAATCTTTTTTAGAGCAGGGGTGGTAGGAATAAGCGAAAACAGATCGTGGTTTAGCTTGCCCCCCAAAATTGCGTCCTCGTTTTGCAGAAATGCCCCAGCCAGTTGGTTCACCAGGGTGTTAATAGCCACTGCACGAAGCATGGCCATTCTTTCCTCTACTGTGTCAAGTTCTTCAAGCTTGTGTGGCTGGTATTTTTCGCCAATTACTTCCGCCAGGAGGTCTCTTGCCGTTTCGTAGCTTACCCAGCCAAGCCTGCAGCCGTCTTCAAGGTCGATAATGTGGTAGCAGGTGTCGTCGGCTGCTTCTACCAAAAACACCAGCGGATGCCGGCTCCAGGCGGTTCCTGCTATTTGCGGCATGAGGCCGGTAGCTTCTGCCACCTCCGTGAAGATGCCTTGTTCCGAGGTGAAAAACCCGTATTTCTTTTGGCTCTTCTTCGAAACATCCTTACCCTCGAAAACCGACCGGCAGGGGTATTTGGTAAAAGCTGCCAGCGTGGCGTAGGTAAGCCGAAGCCCCCGGTTGTGCTCGTGGCACAGCAGCCTAAAGCCCTGCGCATTGCCTTCGAAGGAAATGAGATCGCCCCACTCCTCCGCACTTACTTTGCTTTGATACAGCTGCCCGGCCGGATGTGCAATAAAAAACTCGGAGATGGCCTTTTCACCGGAGTGGCCAAAGGGCGGATTGCCGATATCGTGCGCCAGGCAGGCGGCGGCCACAATGGCCCCAAAGTCGGCCACGGTAAAATTCAGGTCCTTCTCACGCTGCAGGATCACTTCGCCCACGGCTTTGCCAAGCGACCTGCCCACACTGGAAACCTCGAGGCTGTGTGTGAGCCGGTTGTGCACAAAGTCGTGGTCGGGCAACGGAAAAACCTGTGTTTTATCCTGAAGGCGCCGAAACGGGTAGGAGAAAATTATGCGGTCGTAGTCCATTTCGAAGGGGCTGCGGGCCGGGTCATAGCCCCCGCTTTTCTTGGCCCCGAACCGGTCGCTGTTGAGAAGTTCTTTCCAGGTCATCGGGGCAAAGATAGCAACCGGATCGGGTCTTGCCGCAACAGCAGCACCGTAAACTTGTACAGCTGGGGGTGGGCTTGTTTGAACCCGGCCGATCGCTCAAAAAAGTTTTCGACCACCACGGCGAAAAACTCGTCCATGGAGGCTCCTCCATAATTGCGAAAGAAAGTTTCGCTGCCTTCTCTTATTTCGTTAAAGGTGTTGCGGGCAATCAGCGTCCACTGGCGCAGCACCTCTTCGTCGAGAAAATTGTAATCCTGGTTAAAAATACCGTTTTCGAGCTTCAATGCATGTGCCATCTCGTGCAGGCCGAGGTTCATGCCGTCGGTATTATCGGCATAGCCCCTTACGAAGCTTTTCCACGACAGCACAATAATGCCTCCGCCGAGGTTCACCTCGCCCCGGTGGTATCTTTTGAAAATGGTGCTGTAGTAATCGTCGGGGTATACGAGAATGCGGCTGAAATGCCTAAGGTAAATGTCGGGCATGCCAAAGGTAAGCTGCACGGCGGCCGCGGAAATGAGCACCCGCATTTCTTCGGTTACCTCTTTCATCTGGCGCGGCGTAAACTCCTTCATGTCCATAAAATCCATCAGCTTGTTCTCAAACTCAGCTTTGAATTTGGCTGGCAGGCGGCGGTAGTAGTCGAAATACTGGTCTATAATCTGCCGCACCTTCTCAACCTTTTTAGCATTTCGTTTCTTACGCCGATACATGAGGTTGCCGTATCTTCTGTAGCCGATAAAAAGTATGGGGCCCACAAGTGCCACCATTAGCACAATTGAAACCATGTCGCTCATTCGGTTTTTCGGCTGAAGTTTGGAATAGTTGGTATCTTTATGGTGTAAGAATAAGAAAAAGGCCAAAACCAAACTCCATGTCCGAAAGAAAAGTTTACAGACTTTGGAAGCACATCGACTTTGCAGAATCCTGGAGAAACACTGGCACGTCAATAATAGATGATATTTCAGCCTCCTGGTTTGAACGGAGGAAAATACTGGAAGACCAATCAAAAGAATATGAGGTTTTTCTTACCGAGCTAAAACGGGAACATGCTATTGAAACCGGGATAGTAGAGAGAATGTATGACATTAAAAAGGGATTGACTGAGACATTTATTAAAGAGGGTTTCGTGCAATCCTACATAAGTCATGGGGATACCAATGTTCCAGTACCAAAGCTTATGGCTCACCTCCAAGACCATATCGAAGCGGTCGACTTTGTATTTGACGTGGTTAAAGAAAATAGAGAGTTAACGATCGGGTTTATAAAAGAACTCCACGCACTTGTAACGCGCAATCAGGAAACTGCCGAAGGAAGAGATCAATTTGGGAATAAAACGCAGATTCCGTTGATAAAGGGGAAGTTTAAAGAGAGGGAAAATAATCCGACAAGGGAAGATGGAACTACAGTGCCTTACTGTCCTCCGGAGCAAGTAGATTCGGAAATGGATAATCTTGTAGCTGTTTTCAATACCTTGATTACTCGACAAATTCACCCGATTATTATTGCGGCTTGGTTCCACCATGCTTTTACGACCATTCATCCATTTCAGGATGGGAACGGAAGAGTATCAAGACTGCTGTCGAGTGTGATTTTGATCAAATTCGGATTCTTTCTATTTACCGTGCTCAGAGACGAAGCCATGGCAGCTTACAAACCTGCATTGCAACTGGCTGATGAAGAAAAACCGCAAATGCTCGTTAACTATTTTCAAACGGTTCAAGAAAGGTGCATTCGCAAAGCATTTGATCTGAAGGTTAAAGGCAAAGTGCCTTCAGCTATCGGGTAGATTCAAAACACCAACAATTTCTTCAATGGCTGACTAGTGGCCAGCGAACGAAAGAGCTGTGAAACTCACCTTCCCGCAAACTTCAAAGCTTTCAGGTCCAGCCAACCACTACCCCAACTTCTCAAAAATCCGCTTCATCGACACCGCCTCGCCGATCTTCTCTTTCAGCTCAGAGATGTGCACACGCTCCTGCGCCATGGTGTCGCGGTGGCGGATGGTTACCGTGTCGTTTTCCATGGTTTCGTAATCCACCGCGATGCAGAATGGCGTGCCGATCAGGTCTTGCCGGGTGTAGCGCTTGCCGATTGACTGCTGCTCTTCGTAAATCAGGCTGAAATCGTACTTCAGCATATCGAAGATCTGCCGTCCTTTTTCGGGCAGCCCGTCTCTCTTCACCAACGGAAAGATCGCAGCTTTTACAGGTGCCAATGCCGGGTGCAATTTCAGGTAAGTCCTTTCCTTTTTCTCTTCTCCTTCACCCACGGTTTCCTCGGTATAGGCATTGCTAAGTACCATCAGAAAAGCACGGTCGGCACCGATGGAAGTTTCAATTACGTAGGGTATGTAGTTCTGATTGATCTCCGTATCGAAGTACTGCTGCTTCTTTTTAGAATATTCCTGGTGGCTCTTCAGGTCGAAATCCGTCCGACTGTGGATGCCCTCTACTTCTTTAAACCCGAAAGGAAATTCGTACTCAATGTCGAGAGCGGCGTTGGCATAGTGCGCCAACTTTTCGTGCACATGGTACTTCAGCTTTTCGGCAGGTATCCCCAATGCCTGGTGCCACTTCATCCGTACCGCTTTCCAGTGCTCAAACCACTTCATTTCTTCGCCTGGGCGCACGAAATACTGCATCTCCATTTGCTCAAACTCCCGCATGCGGAAGATGAACTGCCGGGCCACTATTTCGTTTCTGAAGGCCTTACCAATTTGGGCAATACCAAACGGCACCTTCATCCGCGCCGTTTTCTGCACGTTCAGGAAGTTGACAAAAATGCCCTGGGCCGTTTCCGGTCTTAAATATATCGTATCTGCCTCGTCGGCTACGGAGCCTACTTTGGTAGAAAACATCAGGTTAAACTGCCGCACGTCGGTCCAGTTGGAGGTGCCGGAGATAGGGCAGCTTATTTTGTGTGCTTCAATTAACTCTTTTACCCCTTTCAGGTCTTCAGCGCCCAGCAGGCGATTCATGTCGCTGAGCAACTGCTGTGCTTTTTCTGCTTCGCCGTTGCGCTCATACTCGGCGGCCTTGTCTTCTATCAGATTGTCGGCACGGTAGCGCTTTTTCGAGTCTTTGTTGTCGATCATCGGGTCGTTAAAGCCGTCGACATGGCCTGAGGCCTTCCACGTGGTGGGGTGCATAAAAATAGCCGCATCAATGCCAACTATGTTTTCGTTGAGGCGGGTCATGCTTTCCCACCACAAGCGCTTGATATTGTTCTTTAGCTCCACACCGTAGGCACCGTAGTCGTACACCGCCTGCAGGCCGTCGTAAATTTCGCTTGATGGGTATATAAAACCATACTCTTTGGCATGGGCTATTAGTGTGCGAAGGAGATTCTCTTCTTTTGGTGCGCTTTCAGGTTTCATACCGGATGTCAATACAATTTTTAGTGGGACAAATATGGCAGATCATTTGTCAGGCGGCAAAGATATAGGATTAATGCTAGCGGAATAAAAAATTCGTGGGTGAAAAATTCCTTTGCAAAGAGCCCGAACCGTTATCTGCCAAATTTATAGGCTACCTCATCAAGGCTTTTGTTGGAGCCTACCATGGTAACCACGTCGCCAATACGCAGACGTGTATAGCCGTGCGAAATGATCATTTGGCCCGAGCGGCGTATTGACAGGATAATAACCTCGCCGGGCAATCTCAAATCTCTGAGCGCCAATCCATGCAGGTTTGGGTTGCGTACCTCCAGGTCGCGGGTATCCTGCCCCTGCTCCATGCCCAGCAACAGCGATGTGGCCTGCGGAGACCGCACAAAATGGTCGAGCAAGCTCACCATAGCCGTAGAAGGATCTACCACCTTGGCACCAAGCCGCACAAATTTGTCGAGGTTGGGACGCTCGTTTAGCCTCACAATCATTTGCCGGGTACCAATTTCCTCATATACTATCTCGCAAATCTTGTAGTTGTCGTCGTCGGAAAGGAGGGTAACAATTGCATCGAACTTAGCTGCATCCAGATTTTTAAAGAGGTCTTTGCTTATTTCATTAACAAAATGAACTTTGATACCCTCCGGAACCTCCACGTCCTTCTGGTCGGCAAAGGTCGCGATTTCAACGTTCCACTTTTTGTCGGTGAGCTGCCGGGCAAGGGCCACAGACTGGCTCTCAAAGCCGAATATAAGTGCGTCCATCGTACCGTCGAAGGCGGGCACATCGGCGCGACTGCGGTTTTCTCCAACTAGATCGATGGCCCACCGCACAAACGGCGGGCCTATGAATTGATTAATTACAATAATTGCGATAATAAGTGTGGCAAAGTCTTCACCCCAACCCGGAAACTGGTTGTCGATAACTGTGGCCAAACCCAGAGCCACTCCTGCCTGAGCCACAAAAGGCATCCAAATAACCCTCGTAAAGCGGCCCGGGTCGCCAGCGATGGCGCTACCCGCCACAGCGCCTGCAATGGTAGTTACCAAACGAATAGCGAAAAACAGTAGTGCTACTACCCACACCTGCTGCAATACCGGCAGATCCATCGACGCCCCCGTAAGCGTAAAGAATGCTACGTAAATGAGGGGGCCGACGTCATGAAGGATCTTGAGGAATTCGGCTCTGTAGTTGGTGTAGTTAGTAACATAAAAGCTGCCGACCAGGCTAATGAGCAGCGGCTCAAGATAGATTTGATGGCCAAGATAGCCTTTGGTGATGCCCAGGGTAAATGTGGAGAGCGCGTAAACAAGGTATCCTACCAGGAGAATGGTTCCCGTCTTGTAAACAAATGGGATTTTAATTTTAAGCAACACTTTAAGCAGCAGGCCTACGCAATAACCTAAACCAAAAGATATGACGAGCTCAACAATGATTATAATAATGCTGATAAATTCAAATCCTCCTCCGAACGACAACGTTTTTGCAACCGCAAGCAAAACGGCAAACAATACCACCACAAGGAAGTCCTTTACTATAGTGACTCCCATCGTTATCTGCGTAAAAGGCCCTCTCGCACGTAGTTCGGACACAATGGCAATAACCGACGCGGGGGATGGCGCAACAAAGATTACACCCGTTAACAGCGACACCGACAGCTTTTCGTTAAAACCGAGCCCTGCCATAAAAGGTATCATATCGGCAAAGAGAAAAACCAATACTCCGCCAGCCAGAAATGTGACGATTGTCTGCACAAGGGAGTGAATTTTGATACTTCGCAGCTGGTTGCGCATTTCGTTGAGGTAAAGCTCAGACCCTGCTGCAAATGCGATGTACGACAAAGCAACTTCACTAATGAAATGGAGCTGCACCTTGGCCTCAATTGGAATAAGGTTTAGTACATAGGGGCCAGCAAGCACGCCCACAACCATTAAACCCGAGATGAGTGGCAGCTGATATTTTTGTATGTGTTTGGCTATCTGGTTAGACGAAATTGCCACTATGATAAAGCCCAGTAGCAATACGAACCAGTAAAAATATGTTGACTCTTTATCCAATTTTAAATTCCTTTATCCTAAACCGGTAATGTTTCGAACGTTCAAAACACTCCGGAAAGGTATACGTTACTTTAGCAACTCAACATAACTATTAAATCTGTTTAATCAAGGACGATGTTTGATCCTAATTCTGGTTTTACGTTAGTGGCTACTAAAAAAGTACTTTTTCTGCCTGAAATTGATTTAAATGAGCAAATTTCTAATCTAAAAAAATGATCAAAAAAATGTTTGGCCGGTCGACCCGCTTCAATATTGAAGAAAAAATTATTCTTCGTGATCACCTCGCCCTCGAAAGGACGCGGCTGGCAAACGAACGGACCTTTCTGTCATACATCCGCACATCGCTCTATTTCGTCGTTGGTGGCATAGCCCTTATCCAAATCCACGACCTCAGCAAGGTTAGAATTCTCGGCTATCTCTCGCTGCTGCTTTCGGTGCTCTTCTTGTTAACGGGCATCGTACGGTTTGTGCGGCTTTCACGACGCCTGCGCGACTACTACAGCAAAGAAAACAGCCCGGTAGAGCAGCAGAACAGCTAAAAAACCGTTGTTGCGTGTGGAATTCCGCGTTTGATCTGTTGAAAAAAACCACAGGGTTTTCCACTAAAACCAATCATTTTCAAAAACTTAGACAGACCTTGCCCGGGGTTTTCTCAAAGCTTATTCCCCTGTTTATAGCTTCATTACCCCTTTTGGCGGGCCACCACCTGCAGCCCGACCCGAGCTAGGCAGCGTGGTGGCCTGCTTATGGAACCATGTTTGATCTTAACGGGAATGATGCTGATAAGACTTTAATAAAAGATAAAAAATAAGCTATATGGAAAATTCAGATAAAAAACGTGCTTTCTCATGGAGAGAGGCATTGGCAATAGGAGCCGCTGTTTGCTTCTCTGCCTTCGCGGTACCATCCTTTGCGCAGGTTCAGGAAGATCAGACCGAAACTCAAACAGAGAGCCAGACATCGCAGGACTACGAAACAGGCACACAGGATGAAATGCAAACCGAGCCGCAGACTGAGCCGAGAACAGAAGATGAAATAAAAGCTGAAGATACACCGCAAGAGCAGACAGAAACCGGTTATACTGAGGACGAAACAGCTCCCCAGGAACAGTCGGACATCAACTCACAATCTCAGCCACCAGCTGACATTCCGGCTACGGGGCAGTCGATGACATCGGACGATCTGAGCGACGAGCAACTTCAGGCGTTTGTAAACTCAGCCAACAGGGTGATGGCCATACACGAAGAAGCAGAGGAAAAGATGGTGCAGACCATTGAAGAGCACAACCTCGACGTGGAAACATTTAACCAGATATTGCAGGCAAGACAGACCGAGCAGGTGCCTGAGGCCGATCCTGAAAAGGTAGAAGCATTTCAGAAGGCATTTCCGGAGGTGCTGAACGAGCAGCAGCGGGTAAATGCCAAAATAGAAGCAAGCCTGCAGGAGGAAGGTCTCGACATTCAGACTTACGAAAACATAATGATGGCCTACCAGCAAGACCCGGAAGTACAGCAGCGGGTAAATGAGTTGATACAGAAAAATGAAGGGAAGTAAACGGCTTCCTTTCTCAGAAAAGCTGCAGGCGCACTTCACCTGCAGCTTTTTTTGTACACCCCAAGCGGCTCGCCTATTCTCTAATTACCCTCTGGCTGTGGTTGCCGACCGTAAGTATGTAAACGCCCTTCTTTAAGGCCCCCATGTCGAAGCGGGTAGTTTTTGACCTTGTTTTTTCCTGCACCCATACCTTGCCACTAAGGTCTGAAAGTTGCAGCGTAACCTCCTCTGCCGGAGCGTGAGGCAATTCTACCGAAACCCAGGCGGCAGATGGGTTAGGAAATACCCTGATCAAAGCCCCTGGCTCCGCTGCGGCACCCAGCACCGCGGACACAACAATTGCAGCAGTGGCAGTGTTGTTTCCTTCATTTTCCTCCACCACCGTATTCGCTTCATCGGCCACAGCCAATATAAAATATTCTCCCGCGGGCAAAATGGTCATCTCAAATTCATCCGAATGTGCATTCTCACTTTCCGGTGAAAGCAGGGCAATGTCCGATGTACCCAGCACCACATCCCCCGGATCGGCGGTTTCATCGTCCGATAGGTAGAAAGTTATCTCGAAGCCGGATGCTGCCTCCTCTGTGGTGTTTATAAGGTTGTAGGTAATTTCAATGTCTTTCCCATTGTTCACAAAGTCGCCCTGGAGGTTGGTCAGCGTAATGTCGGGGTTGCCCTTCACCAGCGTAGTGGCAAGGGCCAGGTTGCTGAAGTCGGAAGCTATTTCGCCTTTTACCGTTTTCACCTTATAATAATAGCTCGTTTCAGGTTCCAGGCCGGTATCGGTATAGCTTACTGTGTTTGGGCTCACGGTGGTCAGCTGGGTAAAAGTTGTGCCATCCGTCGATCGCTCAATGGCGAAACCGGTTTCATCGCTGCTATTGTCGCCCCAGCTGAGCTCAGTTTTTCTGGCCGATAGTGCCGTAGCGGTTAAATTAGACGGGGCCGCCAATCCATCGCTGGTGTAAGTAAACGCCCAGCCAGCCGCTGCCATGTCGGCATCAGAAGTAAACTTAATTAACACAACCCCGGTGTCTATGGCAAGAGGTGCTGGAATGCTGGTGCCGCTGTATTTTCCTACCTGCGCGGTTTCGTTCGCCTCAGTGCCTTTATAAATGTAAAGGAAGTCGTAGTCGGCTTCGGTATTAAAAGCGCTAAACGTGATGTTAATGGAAGATGCCCCCGCCGGTTTTATCAGCCACTCGCAGCTAAGGTCGTGCCCATAGTCGTTGTCGCCGCTGCCGTCGGCTACTGTCCCATTTACGGCGGTGAGCGTTTTGCTTCCACTGCAACCGCCCGTGCCCGATTGGTCGCCAATGGCAATATAGCCGCTAATTGTTTTCGTGGCAGACGTGCCGCCGGCACCTTTTGCTTTTAAGGTAACGGAGTAAGCACCCTCGGTTAAATAGGTAACCAGGGGGTTTTGAGAAGTTGAAGTAGCGGGAGTACCCCCTTCGAACGTCCACTCCCAGCCAGAGGCGCCAGTAGACAGATCGGTAAAGAGGATGGCACCACCAACGTCGGCTTTCCGGTTTTTCGCCACAAAATTGGCGCTTAATGTTGCCTGCGAAGCGAAGATGCTGCTTGAAAACAGTCCGCGGCCATGCGTAACTGCTATTACCTCATAGTCAGACGCCCGCATTTGCAGCATGTCGACCCTTACATTGGCCAGGCCGTTACTAAACTGCGCCCACACCGGTGTGGTGGCAGCCAGCGATTTTGTGCCCCAAATGCCCATCTCTGTTGCCAGTATCACTTCGTCAAAGTTTGTGGGGTTAAACATCGCCCAGCGAACCGGCATGTCGGGCAGGTTGCCTTCCTTGCTTGTCCAGCTTGAGCCCCCATTGGTTGAATACCACACGGAATTTACACCGTAGTTTGAAAAAGTGACCAGCAGATGGTTTTCCGTTTGCCCCACTTCAATGCAGGAGATCCACCCCGCGGGAAAAGAAGCGCCGGTGATGTTGGTAACTACAGCGGCATCGCTTTCTGCCCCGGTAATTCTATACAGTTTACCTGCCGAAGTCCCTACGAACAGGGTAGACGAGGTGCGGGTATGAGGCGAAACTTTGATGATGGATGCTTTAGTGCCCAGCTGTACGGTGAGGTCGCTTCGCGTGAAGCCGCCGGTCGTTTTAAAAAAACGGGCCAGTGTCGATTCCGTTGCAGCCGAGAAAAGTATGTTTTGTTCGTCATCGTAATCGGCCGGGTTGATGAAGTGGCCGCTGGCGTCGTCGCTCGAAAAGTGGTTGTAGGGGGTGGTCCAGTCGCTGTCGGAAAAGCTGTAGTCGTTATAAACGTACGACACAATCTGGTTGGTGCCGTCGGTTTGGTCGATAAAGCAAAATGCACCGTCGCCACCATACACATCCACAGTGGCATTCATGCCCTCTGCGTTAAAACGCTGCGTACCGTTGTCCTGCGCCCCTGCCAGAAAATAGTGTTTCCCCTTGTTTGGATGAATGGCACCAGCGTAAAACTGGGTAACGTTATAGTTGTTGTTTCGTGCCGAAATCACGTTTGAAGTGGCGGCATTCTGCACGGCATTGGAGTAGAACACGCCGCCGTCGGTGCCAAACACCACCTCCGAGGAGCTTCCCGGCTTAAACTGAATGGCGTGCATATCGGCATGCACATACGAATAGGATTTATCTCCCATGTTGGCATTGTTTGACCACTTCGAAATTTGCTGCCACGTTTGCCCGGCGTTGGTGCTTCGGTGGAGATTTATGCCGCCAATTACAATGGTGCTGTCTTCTACAGGGTCTACCGCTGCTATCAGGTCGTACCATGCCTGCCCCCTGGTAAAATCGCTTGCGTCAATGCCGGTGTCATCGTCGTCGGGAAAAGTCATATTTGCCCATGTAGCCCCGGCATCTCCCGATACCTTCATTTGAAATATCTTGTTGTCGTTTTCGATCAGCGCATATACCAGCGCAGCGTTGGAAGGAGCGGTAGCCAGTTCCACCCTGCCGCTGAGTTCAGACACAGCGGCACTGTATTTAACCGTCCATGCCAATCCATCCGCTGACGACATGACACTACCTCCGCCTGCTCCATAGCCAGAACTGTAGGTGCCAACCCAAAGGGTATTATCCTGCGCCAGTTCAATGTCTCCGACTCCGGGAGGGTAATTTTGGCCACTTACATTAGGGAGCACCTGCGTAAAGGAGCCTCCATTGTCGGCAGACCGGTACAAGCCTTCTTTATCGCTAAACCACTGCCCACCGATGTACTTGCCCACCAGGCCGGCATAAACTACACTTGCGCCGCTTTCGTTTCTCACCACAAGGTCGCTTACAAAATAAAAGTCGGCTGTAGCTGCCAATTGTGTCCACGTTTGGCCGCCATCCGCCGATCGCCAAATCCCCAGCCCTCTTACGCCGCTGCCACCGCCCGCTGCAAAACCTTCGCCGGTGCCCACATAAAAAACCTGCGTATTGTTGGGGTCGTAGGCTATGCACGACACGGCCAGGTTACTCCAGAAGTTGTCTACGGCTACCCACGACGAAGAGGCGCTGGTAATATCATTGTTGTACCAGAGCCCGCCTGAAACTCCCGCAGCCCACACTTTTTTGCCTGTGGCATCATTGGGGTCCCACATCAGCGCCCTGGTTCTGCCGCCTACGTTGTTGGGCCCGCGTTCTACCCAGGCGGCTGTGGCTTCTCCTGGCAAGGTACCTTGTGTTCGGGCTTTTTTCGCCTCCTCGAGAATAACCGGCAGCTTTTCCGGTGTTGGCCGCCTAAGCGCAGGATCCATCGTCATCAAAAAATCCTGCTGCATCCGCAGGTCGGGGCGGTCTCTTTTCTTCTCCTCACCTTCCACATGTTTCGCAGCACGCTCCTTTTGCTTATAATATGGATGCTCTAATAAAAAAGCTTCATATTCTTCCACTGACACCGATTTTTCGGCCAGGAAAATACGATCCACTGCAAAAAAGGTAATGAGGAGTGCTGCCAGGGCTGCAAAGGAAACAGCCGTTAAAAGTCTCTTGTTCATATCTAAAAAGGTTACCGGTCAACCCCAAAACATCCGAAGTTGAAATCCAAAAGTACAGAGATTAAAGAGGAATCAATATACTTAAAATAAGGTATAATTACCTGTGAGTTTTCGACGGAGTGAGCTCTTTTGGCGGTTATTTGTTGTTGCTGGCTAACCTTTCCCCAGGTGGACGAGTGGTTTATGGCCACTGCACCAATTATAAGCTGAGCCTTATCCCGCCCAGCCCTCTCTGTCGAGGCTGCGGTACTGAATGGCTTCTGCCAGGTGCTCGATTTTTATTTCCGCACTTCCGGCCAGGTCGGCGATGGTACGCGACACTTTCAAGATGCGATCATAGGCCCGGGCAGAGAGCCCTAGCCTTTCCATAGCGGTTTTCAGCAGCTTTTTGCCTGCTTCGTTTATCTGGCAAATGTCTTTTACCATGGGTGCGGGCATCATGGCATTGCTGAAAATGGCCGTTTGGTTGGTAAACCGTTCCTCTTGAATTTCCCGGGCTTTTATTACCCTTTCGCGTATTTGAGCGCTGCTTTCTGCTGGCCGGTCGGCCGTCATTTCGTCGAACGACACGGGCGTTACCTCCACGTGCAGGTCTATGCGGTCGAGCAAGGGGCCGCTTACCTTGTTGAGGTAGCGCTGCACCGATCCCGGCGGGCACACGCACTCCTTCTCCGGGTGGTTGTAATAGCCGCAGGGGCAAGGGTTCATGCTGGCCACCAGCATAAAGTTGGCGGGGAAGTCGATGGAAATCCGCGCCCTCGAAATAGTAACACGGCGTTCCTCCAGCGGCTGCCGCATTACTTCCAGCACAGTACGCTTAAACTCGGGAAGCTCATCGAGAAAAAGCACGCCGTTGTTTGCCAGCGATATCTCGCCCGGTTGGGGAATGCCGCCACCGCCCACCAGAGCCACATCCGAAATGGTGTGATGCGGCGAGCGGAACGGCCTGGTGGCAAGTAAAGAAGCTTCGGCACCCAGCCTGCCTGCCACAGAGTGTATTTTGGTTGTTTCCAGTGCCTCGTGCAGGTTGAGCGGCGGCAGTATCGACGGCAACCGTTTTGCCAGCATCGTTTTACCGGCACCCGGCGGGCCTATCATAATTACGTTGTGGCCACCCGCGGCGGCTATTTCCAATGCACGCTTAATATTCTCCTGCCCCTGTACCTGCTCAAAATCGGCCTCGTAGCTGTCCTGCCGGTCGAGAAAAATATTGCGGGTGTCTTTCTTTACCGGTTCAATCTCCAGCCGGCCCTCTATAAATTCTATGGCTTGCTGAACGGTTTCAACGCCGATTATATCCAGCTTATCGACGATGGCCGCTTCCGATGCATTCTCTTTGGGAAGAATAAATCCTTTGAAATTGTTCTTCCGGGCCTCAATGGCAATAGGCAGCACGCCTTTGATGGGCCGTAATGCACCGTCGAGCGAAAGCTCGCCCATGATGAGATACTGCTCCAGATTTTCGGCTATAATTTGGCCCGAAGCTTTCAAAATGCCCAATGCTATTGGCAGGTCGTAAGATGAACCCTCTTTCTTTATGTCGGCCGGAGCCAGGTTAACCACCGTTTTGGTACGGGGCATGTTGTATCCGAAGTATTTAATGGCCGACTCCACCCGCTGCTCACTCTCCTTAACGGCGTTGTCGGGCAAGCCCACCATATAAAATTTTGTTCCCCCGCTTACATTTACTTCGATAGTTATAATTGAGGCATCTACGCCATACACAGCGCTTCCATAGGTTTTCGCAAGCATCAGTATCCTAACTTCTTTTCAATCAAAAAGATGAAAATATGAATAATTTTTATGTGAATCTCCTGAATCCTGTCGGCGTACGAAAAATGCGGAACACGTATCTCAAAATCTCCTCTGCCAGCCAGCTTCCCTCCGTCTTTTCCTGTCAGCAATATTACCTGCATTTTTTTCCGCCCGGCCACCTCCACTGCATTAATCACGTTTTGCGAATTGCCGCTCGTGGAGATCCCCAGCAGCACATCACCCGCCTGCCCAACACCCTCTACAAATCGCGAAAAAATGTGATCGAAACCAAAGTCGTTTCCGGTGCAGGTAAGGTACCCGGGGTCCGACACGGCAATTGCCGGTATTGAAGGCCTGTTGCCGCGGTACCGGCCGGTGAGCTCCTCAGCAAAATGCATGGCATCGCACATGGAGCCCCCATTGCCGCAGGAAATAATTTTGTGGCCATTGTTTATCGCCGCCACCATGGCCTCCGCCGCATCGTCTATCTTTTGCAGGTTATTTTCATCAGAAAGAAAACGATCCAGCACGAGCCGGGCTTCCAGAAGCTCCTCTTTTATAAGGTCTATCATTTTTCCGATGAAGTGTCTGGCTTAACAGGTCTTTCCTCCGGCTTCTGCACAATTGCGTTTTTGTCGTAAAGCTTTGCCTTCAATGCATTCACCTCAGCTTCGAGCCGGTGTATTTTTTTCCGCAGCACAGTTTTACCAAAAAAGTCTGAAACGAGAATTGCAAAACTGATAATAACAGCAAGCACAGTGAAGATCTGGAATAATCTGAAATATTCTTCGAGAAAGGTGATTACGCCAAAGTAGCCTCCGAAGGTTTCCTTCAAATACAGGTAAAAGGCATCTTCAGTGGCGTCGGGTATCTGCAGAATTTTAATGCACAGGTAAAGCAGTACAAAAAAATAGACAGTATAAACTACATAAAAAACAGATCTTAAGCGGCTCATTGGTAGTTTGGATTGCTTACAGGGGCAAAATGTAGTTAGAATGCGTGAGTAAACAAAAAGTCGTGCCTATCTGATTAGAATACGCCCACCGGATCATAGCCCGGCCTGTAATAGGTTATGTTCATTTTCGGGAATTTTTTGGAGGTAGCGATTAAACTTTGCTCAAAATAAAGAAAAATCATTGGGCACTCATCGTGCAAGGTTTGCTGCAGCACCTTTAGGTGCTCGCCCATTTCTTGTTTGGTGCGGGCAACCAGCGCCGCCTCTATTGCCCTGTCCGATTCAGGAGTGGCAAACCCCGTGAAGTTAAGGTGGCCGGGTGCCGTTGCATCCGAGTGGAACAACGGGCTAAAGTTGAAAGCAGTAGGGGAGCCTACAAAAGACCAGATTACTGCCTCAAACTGGTGTGCCTTCAGCTCCTGATTCAGGCTGCTGCTCTCCTCTGCTTCCACGCCTACTTTTATTCCCACTTTGCTCGCAGCTTCGCTTACTATTAGCGCAATCTTTTCGTAGTCCTTGTTTGCACCGTTAAATTTCAGATCGAACGCCAGCTTCTCCCCGTTTCTGACCCATCCTCCTTCCGAATACCGCCAGCCTGCCTCACGCAGCATACGGGTTGAGCGGGCGGTATCGTGGCTGTATTGCTGCAGCAAGTCGTTGTACAGCTCCTTCAAAACAGGGTGAACGGGCCCCACGGTGGCATCGGCATACCCAAGCTTCACTGCATCGATAATCGCCGGGATATCGAGCAACGACGCGATTGCAACCCGTGTTTGGCTGTCGGAAAATTTTGGCACCCTGGTGTTGAAGCCCAAAAAAATAAAGCGAAACCCTGCCTGCCGGTAGAGGTTAAGCGAATGAGCACCGGCATTAAACTTTTCGAGTTGAATAAATTCTGTGGCGGGTATCTGCGTCATCAGGTCTATTTCACCATTCTGAAGAGCGAAACGAGCTGCCGTGGCGTCGGGAATCGCCACCATGGATATCCTCTTTGGCAGGGAACGGTGCGAAGGAACTTCCTTCCACCAATCGTCTCTTAGCGAAAGGCTGATACTCTGATCGGGCACAAATGCATCAATTTTGTAGGGGCCACTTCCTTCAAAAAACTTTTGGCTGTAAGGGGATAAGGCCTTATACGCTGCGGCATATTGGAGCAGCTCAGGGGGGGCGGTGGCCTCGGTTAAGCTGCTTACATAGGCCATTTCGTATTTACGCCAGATATGCAGTGAGTCGAAAATATGCTCTGGAATAACCTGGAAATCACCTGAAATCATTTTTGCATAATCCGGATTGCCTGTAATGACCAGGTTAAACACACGCTCATCTACGGTATCTTTCTCGATGGTGTGGAGCGGTGCAAGGCTGAAGATGGAGGTGCCATTTGGCATGAGAGGTGTTTTTGACAACTTCAGGGTAAGGGCAATATCTTCAAAGCCAATGGGTTGGCCATTTGCCCACCGGGCCGAGTCATTTATCCGAAACCTGAAAAGCGATAGTGTATCGTTTAAAACGGTTTGGCTGAAATCGGATGCGACGTGAGGCACAACCCGCCCGGTAGAATCAAATTTGTTGACATGCTCAAAAACCAATTTGCTGCTTTCCAGGTTGGATACAGCTGAAGAAGAAATCGGGGAAAATGAATCAGGGTAAGCACTTAAACGAATAGTGAGTGACGAATTTTGATCTCTCTCGGCGCACGACAGACAGCAGGCCAAAATAATGCTGAGGCAAAGTGGATTTTTGGGCATAAAAAAAGGCTCTTAAACAATAAGAGCCTAAATTATTATCTTCCGTTGGAAGGTACAGCCTGCGCAAGCATTTATTTACCTCCGTTACCCCATTCTCCGATTCCTCCTTCGTATTTAAGAGTTCTGAGTGATTTTTTTGCTTTTTTTGGGCTGTAGACGCTACTAGTTACAGGAGTCGCGAAATACAGCCCTAGGGAAAGAATCATAAAAAAAACATACTGTGCCATAGGTCAACTGATTTAATTGATTAAAATTGTATGGCACTAAGGTGACGGCCCAGCTTGGAAATTTTGCGGACATTTTTTACCTTTATATAACTATAATAAATTAAAGTCCGTCTTTCTACATTACGTTAAATAGTTAATTTCAAATAAACAGAGGGACTGCACACAATGGAAGAGATCTCGAAATTAGTGCGGATTATAACAAACCGGGTGAAGAAAAACGTATCCCTGATAGATGTTATAAGCCACGAAGAAAACCCTAGCAAGGAGCAGCAGCTTTTTAATGGCGTACAAAAAGGACTGTATACCACCGACGACGATGCCGCCAAAGGCATGTACGAGTCGGATTCTACCGATCAGCGCTACCGGATGTTAAAATCGAGGCTGCGGTACAAACTTTATAACCTGCTGTTTTTCACCGATTATAACGACTCGCAAACCAATATTGGCTTCGCGTATGAGCAGGAAGCCCAGGGGTACCTTTTTCGGGCCAAGGTTTTGTTCAAAGAAGGTGAATATGACCTGGCGGAAAAACACGTAAAAAAAGCGCTGACAATTTCAAGAGAGGCTGAGTTTACAGAAATCACATTGAGTGGACTCCGTTTATTGCGAAATATTTATTCCGAACTATGCCGGCCGAACCACCTGCGCAAAACGATTGGGCGCATAAAAAAATATGACGAGCTTTTCAAACTGGAGGAGGAAGCAGCCAACCTGTACGACATGCGGGCCATGCAACTTCGCAAGTCTGTGCATTCCAGGAAAGTTCATTTGGAGGAGACTACCAAAGCTGTTGCCGTCCTTAAAGCTCTTTGGGAAAAAACGAAGTCGTTCAATATTTTCCAACAATACTATCGGTTGAGAATATGGTCAAGCGAATTGTTTGGCGAATTCGAAGACATAATCAAAATAGTTGATGAGGTTGAGAAACTTGTAGAAGAAGGAAGTATCAATCCTCTGCGTTTCGACTTGCGGATTAATGCATACACTAAAACCTATGCGTATCTGCGCGCCAAAGACTACAAAAATGGGATTGCGTATGCACAAAAAGGACTAGACCTTATCTCGAGGTCGAGCAGGAACTGGTTTTCGCATATGGAAAACTACTATCTGCTAGCCCTGCATAGTAAAAATTACGAAGTTGCTGAAGATATACTGGGCCAGGCGCTGCGAAACCCGTACATGGAGAAAATAAGCAGCCGTGCCAAAGAGCGATGGGAGCTGTACAAGGCATACCTGTATTTCCTTATGCCGGGCCGCAATGTGGAGGAAGCAATTAACATCAACAAACTCTATGAGAAAATGCCACATTACACCCAGGACAAGCAGGGTTTTATGGTGGCCATTCTCATTCTCGAGTTTATGGACCTCATCAAAAAAGACCGGCTCGATGTGGCGCTTACCAAGCTGCCCAACACCGAAAAATACATATATCGCTATCTGAACGATAATCCCGAAAGCCAAAGAGAAAAACTATTTCTCAAGCTGATCACCATTATGGTGGAAAGCAGCTTTAATCCCGAGGTGGCAGCCAAAAAAGGTGAAAAGTACTTCAATAGGCTAAAAGGAACTCCCGAGCCCGGAGATGCCTTTGCCGAAGTAGAAATTGTACCCTATGAGCAGCTGTGGGAGATCCTCCTCGAAATAATGGATCATTCGCACGTAAAGCTCGATTTTGGCAAACAATAATATTTGATTAGGTCGATGCTTGTCATATGTTGAGTATGACTCTATAACCCTGCTGGCTTTGCCGGCAGGGTTTGTATTTATTAGTCCTTGCTAAAACGACTGCATTTCTATCAGCTTGCTGTACACACCCCCAGCCTTTACCAATTCCGAATGGGTGCCTTTCTCAATTATCTCCCCGCTTTGAAGCACCGCTATCAGGTCCGCGTTTTGGATAGTGCTTAGCCTGTGCGCAATCACCACCGACGTCCTGTTCTTCATCAGGTTGGTAAGCGCCTCCTGCACCAGCTTTTCCGACTCCGAATCAAGCGCTGAAGTGGCCTCGTCAAGTATTAGAATAGGCGGATTTTTAAAAATAGCCCGCGCTATACTCAACCGCTGCCGCTGCCCACCTGAAAGTTTCGAGCCACGATCGCCAATTTCGGTCTGGTAGCCCTTTTCCATTTCAATAATGAAATTGTGGGCGTTGGCAATTTTGGCCGCAGCCCTTACCTTCTCCTCGTCGGCATTTTCCACGCCGAAAGCGATGTTGTTGAAAACCGTGTCGTTAAAAAGGATCGACTCCTGTGTTACAATCCCCATCTGCTTGCGGATCGACTCCATGGTGTAAGCAGTAAGCGGCTGCCCGTCGATACACACCTGCCCGCTGGCAGGGTCGTAAAAACGCGGTATCAGATCGGACAGGGTAGACTTACCGCTGCCCGACGGGCCTACCAGCGCTACGGTTTTTCCCTTGGGAACCACCAGGTTGATGTTTTTCAGCACCACCTCTTTCTCATAGGCGAAGGACACATTCCGGAACTCGATAGATGTAGTGAAGCCCTCCAGAGGCCGTGCGTCAGGGGCATCGGCAATTGTTGGTTCGGTGTCGATAACGGTAAACACCCGCTCGCCTGCAGCAAGGCCACGCTGAATGTTGCTGAACGAAGCCGAAATGGCCTTGGCGGGGGGCAATATCTGCGAAAATATGATCAGGAATGCCAAAAACTCGGATGCAGAAAGCGAAGATTCCCGCGTAAGAATAAGATTGCCGCCGATCAGGAGTAGAACCGCCACTACCGACACGCCAATAAATTCGGAAATTGGCCCGGCAAGCTCAAACCTCCTGGCAATCGACACATTTTTGCGGGCGTAGAACACCACCTCCTTAGCGAATTTTTTAAACACGAATCCCGTGGCCGTAAAAGCCTTGATAATTCGGATGCCCCCAATGCTTTCGTCGAGGATGTTGTTGATGTTACCCAATGCCTGCTGGGTTTGCCGGGCTTTTGTTTTCAACCTTTTCGCTATGCCGGCAATCAGCAGGCCCGACACAGGCATCATCAGCATGGTATAGAGGGTTAGCTCGACCGACATAGTAAAAAGAACCACAAAGTAGCCGATAATCAAAGCAGGTTCCTTAAACAGCACCCGGAGGGTACTGGCTACCGAGTGCTCCACCTCCTGCACATCGCTGGTAGCCCTGCTCATAATGTCGCCTTTGCGCCTTTCGGTAAAGTAGCCAATGGGGAAGGAAATAATGCGGCTGAAGACTTCGGTGCGGAGGTTTCTTATCACCGTAGCTCTTATTTTGGCCATTACCACCGCCGACAGGTACCTGAACAGGTTGCTAAGAAACACCGACACTATAAGGATAGTACAAACAAATTGCAATGCACCGGGCTTGCCCGACCGCTCTATTACGCCCATAAAATAGTAGTCGAAGAAAGCCTTGAAATAATCGACGCTGATAGTGAATTCAGGGAGCTGTTGAACTACCTCTACTTTTTCCTTGTCAACCTGATCGAAAATAATGTCGAGCAAAGGAATGATAACAGTAAAATTGACGAGACTGAAAATTACCTGCAGAACGGTGAACAAGATGTATATGGGAACGAACCGGCTAAACGGCCTGGCGTAAGATAAAATTCGGAAATACGTCTTCATCAAAAATTGAAATGTGGCGCAAGTTAGTGGCTAATGCCGGTAATCAGAAATAATGATGTTTGGTGTCGGTATTGAGCCGGATGCCAAAACTGTAAAAATGGTCGGTCGTAAGCGGCGCACCTGCCTGCTCTTCATTTCTGAATATGGCACGGGCGTCGAGAAACAGGTTGTGGCGCAGCCGGTAGGTGGCCTGAAGCGCGAGAAGTTTGATGGTGGTGCTAACACCCTGGCCCGTAAAATTGCCAAATTCACGTTCGTAGGTAGCATAGGGCAGCAGCGGATTACGGCCCCAGTTGGAAGCAGCGCCTGCGTCTTCTCCCTGCCGAATGTATGCTGTTGTGGCCGAAAGCTGTAGCTTGCTAAAAGCCTGGTAGCGGGCTACGGAAATAAGCTCTTTAAAATTAGCACCGAGGGGATGAGCCAGCGGCTGCCTGTAGTGCGTAAAACTGGTATAGCTGCTTTGGTGGGCGTAGGTGTAAGGCCGTGCGTAGTTGTGCTCCAGCTGAAAGTCGAGATTTGAAATACCACCTGCGTCTATCCACTTAACACCCAGCTGCCAGGCAAATTTGTTCGACCACCAGCCGGTTTGATTCTTCAGGTTGCTAATCGAAAGCTCGTCGAGCAAAAATTGCCCGTAAGCACTAAAACGCCGGGCAAAATTCCACTTGCCGTCCAATCCTACTATTACATTGTCGGGGCTTCCCAGCTGCTGCTCCAGCCCCCGGTAAAAGATAAACGGGTTGAGGTAGTTGGGATCGAAAGAGCCGGTGCGAAGTGAATCTTCAGGAGAAAACACCACTGCTTCGAACAGGCCAAAGTTCAGCCGCTTGTTTACCTGCCAGGTAAGCTGGTGCATTACCAGGTTCTTATTCGGAAACTCGCGGGTGCCCAGCAGGCCGTCTTCATAATAAAACACGTCTGCCTTTAGCCGCGCTATTACGTTGGTATAGTAAAACTTCCAGATTTTGGCATTGAGCCTGAAAAAGAAATAGTTGTTGGAAAAATCCGAAAGTAGCATTGAGCGCATGCCATTACCCACAAAAAGCTTATCGTGGCCGGCTTGCAGGTGCAAGTGTTTGGTGGCGTCGACGGTAACGTAGCCATTGGCCGTAATAAAATCCACACCCTCCCGCTTGTATCTTTTCCAAAAGCCCTCGCCGGGCACCACATGCCAGCGGCTGGTCCACCTTTGCAGGTAGTCGGCGTACACCACCTGGTTTTCGGTGAGCGAGGTATAAAACCCCACCTTGTTGTCCAGGCTTCCTCTCACCACAATACCCCTGGTATTTATAAAAGGGGTTGTCTCTGTTTGCGGGTCGCTACCTACCTCAAACTGAAACACCGGGCTGACGTGAAGGTCGATCCCATCTTCACGCACATAAAAGGCGTCGGACGAGGTTTTGTAAAGTGTGTTAAAAACCGGCCTCCCACTCTCAGGCGCCTCACCAAAAAACTCCCAGTTGTCTTGCTCCAGGTAGCGCCGGTTGTATTTGTCGGTGGTGCTTTCAAAAACTCCACGGGCGGCTACGGAGTCAACAAACGCCGCCACGTCGCGACGTTGCACCGGCTTAAAGCTGCTGAAATAAGCGTCGTGCATGCGGCCGCTTTTAATCTCATACCTGTCGAGCAGGTGGTAATAGTCGTTCCACAGCGGCACATTCGCACTTTGGCCGGAAAGCCGAAAGCTGCTGGCAACAAACAATAGCAGTAGAAAAAATGAGGATTTCACCGGCATAAAGACGCTAAAATAGCACGATTCTTTGGTTAATGTATGATTTGCGAAATTGGCAGCTGAACTTCGCCGAGATCAAGCATTGAGTTGATGAGGCAAATCTTTTCGAATGAGCCGAGGTCGGAAGTGGCGATCACCTTTTCTTGTATAGCTTTTGTGTGAAGCAGAAAGGCTCTTTTTGTTCCTTTCAATAGTGGCGTTTGGGGCGTTACCCATTCGCTCCCGTCCCAAAAGCAGCAGTTGGCATAGCTAGTGTCGGTTATCAGGCCTTTCCTGGCAATGAGCACGTCGTCGGCCCCCTGACGTTTTTCAAAAAGTGCGTTGAGCGCTTCACGGCCGGCAAACTTATGCGCATAGCTCAGGCCCGGCGCCTCGATCACCCGCAGCGTTGTCACAGCCTTCCTTTCATACCGCACAAACTCTACCGCTTCTACCTTCCTTCCGGCAAGCACTCTCGCCTTATAAACAATGGCAGGATCGAGTGCCGATGTATTAATAACTGCTGACAGCGCCGCATCGGAAAGCCCGCTGCCAAAAAGAGCCCGCCGGCTACTGTTCAGCCTGCTTTCGTGCCACTCAAGGTTCTGCGGTTGGTTGTTAAATATTTTGATGGACTCCAGTAGCAGGCACATATACTTTGTCGATTAGTTCGCGGTACTCCTGCCAGGCGACGCTTTGAGCTGTTATGCCGCCGCCGCTTCGGTAGTATAGCCGTCCGTTTTGCCGCTCAATAAAGCGAATAAGCACGCAGCTATCGAGATTAGTGCCGTCGAAGTATCCGGCCACACCCGTGTAGTAACCTCTTTTTTCACCCTCAGCCTCCAGAATGATCTCACAGGTTTTGGGTTTGGGTGCACCCGACACCGAGCCGGCTGGCAGCAAGCCCATCAAAATGTCGCCGATGTACGCCCGGTAGTCCGGCGGCAATAGGCCTGTGATCTTTGAACTCGTCTGCACCAGGTCTTTGGTAAGCGTACTGATTGTTTCGGTAAAGCGGAATTTTTCAACGGTTACGCCTGTGCAAAAACGGCTCAAATCGTTTCGCAGCAAGTCTACAACGGTTACATGCTCGGCAAGCTCCTTGGGGTCGTTTAGCAGTGCTTCTTCGGCGTTGGGAAGCGACGCATCAATTGTCCCCTTCATGGGGCAGGTGTGCATTAGGCCATTGTTTATCCGTACAAATGTTTCCGGCGAAAAAACGACCCAGCTGTCCTCAAAGCAAATGCGATATTTAGCCCTCGAAGCATGAAAAATATCGGTGAGGGAGGCGGTGGAGTAAATTTCCGTTTTGCCTGTCAGGTTTACGAGAAAAGAATTCCCAAGCCGGAGGTGGCGATGAACCACGTCGAACTTTCGCTGGTACGATTCAAATGGTTCAGGCGCCTTATCGATAAACACTGCCGTGGGTGTGTAACCCCGGTTTGCATTGGTAAACCCTTCAAAATTGAATAAGATTTGGTTTGCCGGCAGGTCAGCCAAAAGCCACGCCCGGGGTTGGTCCAATTCAAAATCGACAACAAAGAAGAACGAAAGCCCTCTTTTGCCCCACTCGTTGAGCTGCTGCTTAAAGTTATGTACGCTCAGTTCATTCATTCTTCAGGCGTAGTTGTGCTTTTGGGTATCGATGACCGGTTTCAAAAACAGCGTCAAAGATAATTATTTCCAGCACTACATTGGACTACAAAAAACTCTTTATTATATTTGCGGTCCGTTTTAGAAACAAGGGCATTTAAAGGCTTTTTGACATGAAAAAAGACATACATCCAGAATACAAAGAAGTGGTTTTCCAGGACGTTTCCGGCGATTACGCTTTTTTGACCCGCTCCACCATGAAGTCGGACGAGACTATTAAGTGGACCGATGGAAAAACATATCCTGTGATCAAAGTAGAAGTTAGCTCTGCTTCACATCCATTTTATACTGGCAAAAAGCTGTTTGTGGATACCGCAGGTAGGGTTGAGAAATTCAACAAAAGATATCAGCAGCGCAGCAACCAGTAAGCTGCACCGCCGGGGCATTATTCCGCACCCGCAAAAGAATTCCAACGAAGGCACACGCTATTTTAAATGTAGTGTGTGCCTTTGCTTTTTGCCGCCCTCTCACAAACCATACGCCGAGCCCGCTATGCCTGCGGAAGTTTTTTTGCGCCTTTCCAATATTTTCTGATTTCGGCGTTCCATTAATTATTGCATATGAAATGCATGCCCAAAAAGCTTTTTCTATTTTTGCCGCATGAATATTATCCTCTTCGATGCTCCGGAACTCCGGCTTCAGCTACTGCCGTTTACCTATACCCGTCCGATTGCCGATATCAGAATTGGCATACTCACCATATGCGAAAAGTGGAAGCGGCTCACAGGCCATAAGAGTTCCTTTCTTACAGAAGATTACCTGCAGCCTAAATTTGCGGCTCATTTTACGTCGGACAACTACTATATTAACGGCGCGCTTTGCCCCACCGAAGACGTGCTCTCGGCAATTATCGGCCTTGGCAACGGCCAAGTGCTGCTCAAAGAGGGCCACCTGCTGGCCTTTAGAAGCAGCAAAAAATTTTCGATACAGGAGCTAGCCGCGCTGAGCCATGCCTACACCAACGATTTCAAGGGCGAAGTGCACCTTTTAGACCATGTATGGCGGATTTTTCAATGGAATGGCGACGAGATCAGGAGCGATTTTGAGCTGGTAACCGCTAACAGGGAATCGGCCGGCATCGAAGACCCTTACACCAGGATCTACAACCTCGAAAATGTGTTTGTAGAAGAGGGTGCCTCCATAAAGGCGGCTATTATCAATGCCGAAAACGGCCCGGTTTACATTGGCAAAAATGCCCAGATAATGGAAGGAAGCATTATTCGCGGACCTTTTGCCATGGGTGAGGGATCGATGCTAAGCATGGGAGCGAAAATAAGACCCGATACTACGCTGGGGCCATATTGCAGGGTAGGCGGCGAGGTTTCGAATGTGGTGTTTTTTGGCAACAGCAACAAAAGCCACGACGGTTTCCTGGGAAATTCGGTTGTAGGCGAGTGGTGCAACCTGGGTGCCGACACCAACGCATCGAACCTGAAGAATACATACGCCAGCGTGAAAATCTGGAACTTCGCCAAAGAGGATTTTACGGATACCGGCCTTCAGTTTTGCGGATTGCTAATGGCCGACCACGCCAAATGCGGCATCAACACCATGTTCAATACCGGCACAGTAGTGGGGGTAGCGGCAAACGTATTTGGTGAGGGCTTTCCCCCTGGTTTTGTGCCGTCGTTTGGCTGGGGTGGCACCAGCGGGCTTACCACCTATAAACCCGACAAGGCACTGGAAACCATCGGGAAAGTTTTCTCCCGCCGCAACCGGACCCTCGACGCCACAGAAAAAGAAATACTGATGGAAGTTTATGAAAGGTCTGCTAAATTCAGGGTTTGGGAGAAAGAAAAATGAGATTTGCAGACATACCGGGCCTGATTGATGAAAAGTCGAAGCTTTTAGCCTCCGCTCACAACAACCACATGGCCCATGCGCAGCTTTTTTATGGCCCTGAGGGAAGTGGGAATTTGGCGCTGGCGCTAGCATTTATCACATATATTAATTGCGACCAGCCTGGCGATACCGATTCGTGCGGCACTTGCCCCTCATGCAGCAAAATGAGCAAGCTGGTACACCCCGATGTAAGCTTCGCCTTCCCCATAGCCGATATCCCCGGCAAAGATTTCAAAGAGATTATCTGCAAAAACTATCTGCAGTGGTGGCGGCCATTTGCGTCTGCCACGCCTTATGGCAACCTCTCCGACTGGAACAAATTTTTTGGTGCTGAAAGCAAGCTCTCGCAAATCTACCGCGAGGAGAGCCGGCAAATCATAAGTGCACTGTCGTTAAAGGCTTTTGAAGGAAAATACAAATTTATGCTGATATGGCTCCCGGAAAAAATGAACGTTTCGGCTGCCAATGCTTTGCTCAAGATAGTAGAGGAACCGCCCGAAAACACCTTTTTCTTTTTTGTTTCCAACGACTACGAGGCCATCATTAACACCATTATCAGCCGCACACAGCTGATCAGCATTCGTGCATTTACCGACGAGGAAATTGCCACGCACCTTACACGTGCAATGGGCGTAGAGGAGAGCAGAAGCAAAAACGTGGCCCGGCTGGCAGCAGGCAACATGGGATTGGCGCTAAAGCTGCTCGACGAGGTGCAGGACGAAACGGTAACCATTTTCCGCGAGTGGATGAGAACCTGCTGGTCGTACGATTTCAACGAAATGGCGGCCCTGATGGACAAATTCAACAGCATGACCAAAATGACACAGCGGGCACTGATGGAATACGGGTTGAGCGTGCTCCGCGAGTCGTTGATATTAAATGCCATGGAAACCACGCTGTCGAGGCTGACCGCAGAAGAAGAAAATTTTGTGACCAAATTTGCGAAGACTATCTCTACTGACACTATTGAAAGGATGAGCAAATATTTCAACGACGCTATTTACCACCTGGAGCGTAACGCGAACCCGCGCATATTGTTTATGGATCTGTCGCTGCAGCTTGCCGGGCTGCTTAGGGCAGGGTTACCGCAGGCAGCACGATGAAGCCACGCAAAGCCCAGCTGATAGGTAGAAATGATGTGATAGACCTGCCTTTGCTCGACCTGTACGATATACGGGCAAAAGTGGACACCGGCGCCTACACCTCTGCCCTTCATGTGTCGCGCATCAAGGTGTATGAGAAGCTGGGTGTGCCTTATGTGAGCTTTACCATTACCGGGTCAACCATTGGCAAGAAAGGCCTGGTGAAGTTTGAGACTCCTGATTTTACGCAGAGAAAAATTAAAAGCTCGACGGGACACATTGAAAACAGGGTAGTTATAAAAACCCAGCTGGTGGTGTTTGGAAAAAAATATCGGACAGAATTTTCCTTAACCGATCGCTCGGGCATGAAATTCCCGGTACTTTTGGGGCGGAAGTTTTTGAAGAAGGGTTTTATTGTGGATGTTTCGTTGGAAGATTTGTCGCACAGGCAAAAAATGGCCAATGCTTCTAAACAGTCGCTTTAAATGATAAGAGAAACGATAAAAATTGGTACCAGGGGCAGCAAGCTGGCGCTTTGGCAGGCACAGTACGTAGCCGGGCTTATGCAAAAGAACGGGCTGCAAACGGAGCTGGTGATAATTGAAACCAAAGGCGATAAAATGTTGAATGTGCCGATTGCGAAAATTGGCAGCAAAGGCGTTTTTACCGAAGAACTTGAAGAGCAACTTGCTGCCGGCCACATTCACCTGGCTGTGCATAGTGCTAAGGACATGCAGTCGAAGCTACCGTCTGGTTTTGAAATAATAGCTTTTACTGAGCGTGAAAGAGTGAATGACGTGCTTGTGTCTTCCAAAAAGCAGCTGAGACTGGCCGACCGCTCCAGGCCATTGGTGATAGGCACCTCCTCTACCCGGCGCATAGCTACACTGAAACACTACTTCCCCCACGTAAAAACTGCTGAAGTGCGGGGAAACCTCCAAACCCGGTTTCGCAAAATGGAGGAGGGGCAATGCGACGCCCTACTGCTGGCCTATGCCGGGGTGCACAGAATGGGCCTGGAGCCGGCTATTTCGGAGGTACTGGATATCGACCTTTTTATCCCGGCCGTGGGGCAGGGTTCGGTGGCAGTGGAAGCAAGTACTTTGCTTGATCGTGAAATTAAAGCAGCCATTAGGTCGGCTGTAAACCATGCTGACACAGAGATACGGCTCACAGCCGAAAGAGCCTTTCTCGAAACACTTGAAGGAGGCTGCAGCATTCCGGTATTTGCCCTGGCTTGCCTGCAAAACGACCGCCTGAAAATAAAAGGGGGCATTATAAGCCTCGATGGGAAAAAGCTCGTAAAGGTATCGTTAACCGGTCACGCCTCCCAGCCTGCAGAATTGGGTAGGGCTCTTGCGGTACAGGTATTAAAAAAAGACGGCGATGCAATTTTGCGCGAAATAAAAGCACATATAAAAAAATGAAACTACTCAAAAACCTGGCTATCGCACTCACCATTGTTGTGCTGGCGGCCTCTTGTAAGGGAAACAAGGATTACCTCGTTACCATACACACATCGTATGGCGATATGAAAGCAGTGCTGTACGATGACACTCCCCTGCACAAAGAAAACTTTATTGAGCTAGCCAGGGAGGGGAAATACGACAGTACTGTATTTCACCGCGTCATAAAAAATTTCATGATCCAGGGCGGAGATATATCAGCCGGGGAAGAAAATGGAAAGGCTTCGGAGGAGACGATTCCGGCTGAAATACTGCCTGAATATTTTCACGTAAAAGGGGCGCTGGCCGCTGCCAGACAAGGCGACCAGGTAAATCCGGAGAAAAGATCGAGTGCCAGCCAGTTTTACATTGTACAGGGCAATGTGTACCAAACGGAGGATGCCGTACGGGTTGACCAGAATAAGCTGAACCAGGCAATCACGCAGCTTTTACAGGATTCGGCCTATACTGAACTTAAGGACAAAATAACCCAGGCATACCTCGAGGGGCGACAAACCAACAGCTACGAGAAGTACGCTACTGAAATCCAAAACATGATTCCGCTGGTGAAGGAAAAAGTGACTGAAGATATTTACCAGGATAAGTCCTTTTCGCCGGAAAGACTTAAAGCATATACCACTTTGGGCGGTGTCCCTCATCTCGACGACGAATATACCGTGTTTGGCAGGGTGGTAGAAGGCCTGGAGGTGATAGATAAAATTGCTGCTGTGAGAACCAGGAGCGACCGGCCGGTTGAAAATGTATACATGACCGTTGAAGTAGAAGAAGTGACCAAAAAGGAACTGACCGAGAAATACGGCGTCGAATACAAAGACTAGCATGCGTATACTCATTACCGGTGCCAATGGCCTGCTGGGGCAAAAACTTGCATCGCTTCTGCAGCAGCAGCCAGGGCAATTTGTGGCTACCGGACGTGGGCCATGCCGCATCCCGCTAGAGAACGTCCGCTACCGGCAAATGGATATCACGCGGGCCGATGAGGTAATGCAGGTGATTGGCGAAGAAAGGGCGGCTGCTGTAATCCACACGGCAGCCATGACCAACGTAGATGAATGCGAGCAAAACAGGCAGGCGTGTTGGCTGCAAAATGTAACAGCCGTTGAAAATATTGTTGCGGCCTGCGCAAAATCCGGCTCATTTTTAGTGCACCTTTCCACCGACTTTATTTTTGATGGCGAAGCAGGCCCCTATTGCGAGGAAGACAAGCCCCGGCCGGTAAGCTACTATGGCGAGAGTAAGCTGGCAGCAGAAAACATAGTGATGCGCAGCAATATTGCCTGGGCTATAGTGCGTACAGTGCTTGTATATGGCATATCGCCGGGTATGAGCCGCAGCAACATTATACTTTGGGTAAAGAAAAACCTGGAGGAGGGTAAAAACATCAGGGTGGTAAACGACCAATGGCGCACCCCTACGCTGGCCGAGGACCTGGCTTTGGGCTGCTATCTGATTGCGAAGAAGCGAGCAGAAGGGGTGTTTAACATTTCAGGCAAAAATCTGCTGACCCCTTATGATATGGCCATAGCCACTGCCAGCTACTTCGGTTTGGATAAATCGCTGATCAGCAAAACAAATGCGGCGGAGTTCCGGGAGCCGGCAAAAAGGCCTCCCAAAACTGGGTTGGTGCTAGATAAAGCCCGGCGGGTTTTGGGGTATGAGCCCCGCAGCTTTGACGAAGGTATTGGCATTTTGGCGGCGCAGCTACGCCGGTAGATACTAATGCCACACACAGGGGTGTTTTACAGCGGCCGTTGCCGCCACTTTTTCTTTTCTGAGATCTGCTTCTTTTTCTTAATCCGCTCCTGAACCGCCGATTTAGATGGCTTAGTGGGCTTCCGCGCTTTCTTTCGCGCCAGGGCGCCTTGCAGCAACTTTTCCAGCTTCAGCAGCGCGGTTTCTTTATTTTGCAGTTGCGACCTCTTCTCCTGTGCACTAATGAGCAATACCCCTTCGGTTGTAAGCTTCGTGCGCAGCTTTTTCAGCAGCAGCTCTTTCTCTTCGGGGCTCAGCAGCGCCGAGTTGGGCACATCGAACCGCAGCGTCACCTTAGTGTTAACCTTGTTCACATTTTGGCCACCGGGGCCACCGCTGGTTGACGCGGTAAAGGTAAGCTCCTGAGCAAGGTCTTGTGCCGGTATGTATTGCCTGATGGACATGGTATACAAGGTTTGTTAATATAACGCAGAATAGGCGCGGCTATTCGCAGAATATTTTGTCATACTCTTCGGCCCTGAACGCCTGCGACCGCAAAGGGTTGCCGGATGCGTCGGTATATACCACCACAAAAAACTCGGCTTCTGTTACATGTTTTTCCGCAAAGTACAAGGGCTGCTCGTCCGAGCCCAGGTTGAGCAGGTCGTTGTAAGTAGGTGCCAAAATCTGCCCGTGCACGTTGCTTATAATTCCATAGCCGTCGGCCGTGTAAACCTTCAGTATCTTCTCTGTTCTGTCGTCGCGAATAAACTGAAAATTTATGAATGGCTTGAAAAACGATTTTTTTCCATCAAAAGTTGTCAGGCTCCAAAGCTCACCTTTTTTTGCCATCACCAGTGTATCATTCCACGGCAGCACTTCGTCGTAGTTAAAAGGCAAGGCTGTCTTCCCGTCGTAGGTGATTAAACCCACCTTCGATTTAACGGTCGTTTTAAGGTAAGCATCGTTAAAATACCGGACCCTTGTGTCGTATTTAGGCGCTGCCAGCGTGCCCGACTGCAAATGCAGGCTACCAAACTTGCCGTCGTTCAGCACCGTTACCAGCCCTTCAGCATCGGCCTGCCCTATCCCGTCGTATTTTGGCGCCAGAATCTGCCGGCCTGTTGTATCCACAATCCCGCTTTTTCCTTTTACTTCAGCCACCACACAGGCAGGGGAAAGATAGCGGAGATTACCGGTTTTCTGCTCAAAAAGTAGCCGTCCATTCATGCTGAACACCCGCTTGCTTTTTGATGTTTCCAGCACCAGCAAGTGCTCCTCACTTTTATAATCTTCTTTGCTGTATCCCTCTTCCAGCACGTAAACTTTGTCGCCTTTCGTGAATTCAACGGTAGCGCCGTTAGCAAAATGAAGGGTGCCCTTTAGCCCCTGGAAGCTGAGGGCTACATCTTCGGTTACAAGTTTGGCCGAGTCGAGATTGAACAGCAAGGTGCTGGCGCTTTCGTTATTCACCAGCGCCCAGGCTGTGTCGCTTTTTAATGCCAGCCATTTTCCGTTGTACTCCACCTCCGGGAAAAGCCGGTTAGTAAACTTTCCGGTTTCAGAATAAAATATCTGATACCCGAAAGGCTGCTTTACGAGCCAGTTGCGCCCCATCGGGTAAATATTTTGCACACCTCTGGGTATTACCACCTCATGGTTGTTGTTTATTAAGGTTTCGCTATCGCCATCGTAGCCCAGCATGTAACCCCCTGGCAGCCGCTCCAGCTCTTCGTAGTCATACGAAAGTTCCAAAGGCTGCTGATTGGCTATAGCTGCGATCGCTTCGAGCTGAGTGTAGGCAATCCGTTCTCCTTTAACAAACACCCAAAACGACCCCTCCACGGCAATGTCGTCGAACTGGGGTGATAGCAGCACCCGGCCGCTGAAGGTTGCTAAGCCGGCTTTGCCGTTCTGCACGATGAGGAGCAGCCTGTTGCCCAAAATTTTTACGTCGTCGTACTGCCTGCTTAGGATCTGGTGCCCCGACTTGTGCCACACACCGGCTTTTTCCTCCTGCCCCGCTTTAATCATCCCCAAGCCGAGCGTTTCAGCAAAATCGAACGACCCGGAAGCGATAACTGCTCCCGTGCGGTTGATGAGCTGGCGCTGACTATCTTTTTTTACAAGTAAAAAATGATCGGTAATGTAGCCGCACAGGTAGTCTTCCGGCACTTCGCTATACACAGTGGGCAGAAACTCGGTACCGTCGGGCCTTATAAAGCCGTACCTGCCGTTTTCGTACACCGGCACCAGGTAAACAGCCTCGGCCGCACGCAGCAGGTCGAGCGAGTCCTGCACGGCACGGCTTTGGGTATAGCGGCTGTAAAATTGAAAACCGTATGCTTCCTGGTCGATCGAGTAAAGCAGATCGAACGCCTTTTTCCTAAAGCTGCTGTTGGGGTAAGCCTCTATAAATTCGAGGTACGCCTCCGGGTGGTTGGCCGCCGTCATGATTTCGAAGATCTGCTCTTCAGCCTCTTTCCGGTAAGGTGTTGTGGGAAATTTAACCAAAAACTCTTTGAAGCTGCTCAGTCGCTGGTCGCTGGTAAGGTCTTTAAAAATAAGCGTTTTGTATCGTTCTTCAGCTTCCGCTACCTGGTGTGCGTCGGGGTATTTTTGATAAAACGCCTGGTAGGCCTGCCAGGTATTGTCGGTGCCGGCCAATTCAAATGCCACACTATCCCTTAGCCGTATTGCCACCGGCACCATGGCTGCATCAGCAAACTGCTCCAGAAAGGCCTCGTAGGCCGCCACGTCTCCCGCCTGTTGCGCCCGGTTAAAGCCAAGGCTGTCAATTTTCTCCTTCTGAGCAGTAAATAACGCTGGGTAGAAGCCCTGTTTGGTTTTTTTCTCCTGCTCTTTAGCGGGCAGCAGCTCCCAATCTCTCTGCGCCTCCAAAATGAATAACTGCGCACTGTCGAGGCTGTACCCGGGGAAGGTATCGACCGTGTAAATGAGGGAATAAAGGTAATTCGCGGCTGGATTTACCTCCTCTTTTTCGAGAGATTGCAGCACAAGCGCTTCCGCTTTGGCAATGTCGCCTTTAAGCAGTGCTTTCCGGGCAGAAGTATTTTTATCGGCAAATGAATGAAAGCTGGCAAAAACGAAAGCAAGAACAATAAAAATCTTCGTGAACCTCATAAGAGCATTAAAGGACCTGTGTTTTTTTAAATACACCCACCGTAAAGTGCAAAATTAATAAATTAAACCTGAGCGGGAGAGCTAAATTGCCTCTAACCGGCAATTTCGAGCAACAATTAAAAACAGTTGCTTCCGGTTCAGCGGTTTTCTATGTCTCTTTCAATCGCTAGGTTTGTTCCGGCAAAAGATACTTTAACGGGTTCGAAGTTATATACGGGCAAAGGGTGTCTTTTTATAACATCAATGAAATGTTTCGTTGAACCACTATGAGTAGGTCGAAAGGTCGCAGGCAAATTTCGCTGGCGCAGTGGCTCATCAGAGTTTCTCTGGTAACTGTGGTGGCTGCTGTTTTGCTTTATTTTTTATCGTTGGGCACCCTGAAGGAGATGGCAGTGGGCCTGGCCGGGCACATTATAGTGGAGGTTGTGGAAAGGGAAAGTGATGGGTTTTACGAAGTATCTTTTGATGAAATACAGGTGCGGCTGCTTACGAGAGAGCTGGAGTTCAAAAACTTCAGACTAACGACCGATTCAGCCTCCCGGGCTTCTTTTGAGCTGGGCCTCGAACCTCGCGACAATATGTACATCTGCAGCATTCCGTCGCTCAAAATGCAGATAAGAAGCCTCTACGACCTGTATTTTAGCCGAATGCTTTATGTTTCTTCCATCGAATTAATTGAGCCGGAAGTTCAGTGGCATAAAAGCCCGGGGGAGAAATCCCCGGTTACATTGTCACTCGAAACCGGTGAGTTTTACCAGCTCATTACCGAATACCTCTACCATTTCGAGATCACCGGCTTTAGCATTCAGAACGGGAACTTTATCTATGTAAAAGACGTGACCCACCCCGAAAATGCCTACCATGTAGGCCCGGTGAATGCGGTAGTGAAAAACTTCGAAATTGATGAGATAAAGGGACAACAGAAGGATAAATTTCTGAACACGGAAAGCCTGTTTCTTCAAATTAAAGATCAAACGGTGCTACTGGCCGACAGCATCCACGTGGTGCAGTTTGATGAGCTACGGCTGTCGACGGAAAACTCCGAGGTTGCCTTTAAAAACTTAAAGCTCGTTCCCCGCGGGGAGAAAATGCCCGTACCCGAAAACCTGAACAGCTTTGAAGTAACGATCCCCGATTTCCGGATCAGAGGAGTCGACTTTGTAAAGGCTTACAATGATAATATACTGGACATAGGCGAGATACAGTTTGAAGATCCCACCATCAATATCTACGAGGTTAACGCCACGAAGCGCCGCAAACGTGACCTTGCCAGGAACACCTCCATCGCCGACCTCATCACCTCCCTTTTTGATGCTGTAAGGGTAGAAAATTTTAACCTCGATAAAGTGTCGCTGGACCTGAAGTTTTATGCAGGCAAAAATCAGGACCGGTTTACCGTGCAAAATGCGAGAGTACGGCTGATGAATTTCGACGTGGATACTTCCACGGTCATCTTTAGCAGAGATAATACGCTTTTCGACCATATCGACTTTTCCGTGGACCACTACGCCTACTTCCTGCCCGATAGTGTGCACCGGCTCTACGTAAAAAACTTCCGGTTTTCCACACTCGACTCCCTCATAAGTGGCGACAGCCTTGTAATTGCACCCATGGAGGGGCTGAGTGAGGAGGCATTTATAGAAAAAGCCAATGTGCTTAAGCAATTTTATGTTCCGGCATTTGCGCTAACCGGCGTAGAACTTTGGAAAGGATGGGAGGAAAAAGACCTGGCTGTTCAAAAATTGCGCATACAGGGCTCCGAATTTTACCTGAAGCGCCTCAACGACCCCGAGAAAAATATTTCTTTTGGGGACATAGCCAACTTCTACCCTTACGTAAAAGATATCTTCAGAAGTGTTTCCGTCGACAGTTTAATCGTCGGCCAAAGCAAGGTTGACATTTATGACCGCGAGACCGAAAAGTTTTCTTCGCCTTCCATCGCAGTTTATGCCACTGGTTTTCAGATCGATAGCCTCACGCAGCTCGACACCACCAATTTCTTTCAGGCCAACGACCTATTGCTAAAGGTTGGCAAAACAAAATTTTTACTGCCCGACAATTCTCATATTCTGGAGGTTGGAGACTTTTCCTTCAATCCCATCAGAGGCGACTACTCAGCGGCCGACGTAAACATCACTCCTTACTACCCGGTTGGGTGGTCTACTGAAGGCAGTATCGGGAAAATGAAAATGACTAGCTTCTTCCTCAAAGAATTTTTAAACGAAGGAAAATGGTGGGCCGATTCCGTATCGCTGTTCAACCCCAGCCTTAAGGTGTTTTTTGTGCGAAAAGGCAGGAAGATCAACAACAGTATACTTAACAACATCCGGGTGGAAACGCTGCTTGTGAGCAACGGCGATTTGGTGATGAACCTGGGCGACACTACCCAGGTGTTTCTTAACAAGTTCAACTTTAGCCTGCAAGCGCTAAACTATGATGTGGAAAAGGGCACCGGCTGGAGCATTAGCGACGCCAGCACCGGCGTCTTGTCGCTGGATCTCAGGCTGCCTCACAACAGAAAGGTGGAGATGAGGACAATCAGTGCATCGGTAGCCGACTCCGTATTTGTTAGCGGCTCATTTAATTACGAAGCGCCGGGGCACGAGGGGCTGCAGAAGTTCTTTTCGCCATCGCTAAACCTCACAGGCATAGATATTCCCGCATTAATAAAAGGCGACTATGTAAAGTGGGAAACTGCTGCCATGGCGCCGGCTGAGATACTTTGGAAAGAGAAGGCACAAAAAAAGGACGCCGCCTCCCTTGCTGAAGCGCTTACTTCAACAAAAAACAGCCTGCTTGGCGACTACGCCTACATTCAGGGAGGCAAGCTCCGCAGTCCGGTTAGGTTGCTGCGCTACGATGGCACATCGGCCGGGAGGAGTTTCTCTGGCATCGACCTCACCTTTCATGACATATACATAGACCCGCAAACGAACGTTAGCCACGCATCACCCGGCTTTTCAAAAAATATCGAACTAAGCTACCCACACGGCAATTTTTCATGGATCGACGAAGTCGACAGCCTTACTTTCGATCAATTTGACCTGGGCACCAACAAAAAGGAAATAGTTTTGAAAGGCTTGTACGTAAAGCAAAGAGATGCTGGCGTGGGGTACGAGTCGGAGATACCCGAGTTGGTCCTCAAAGGGATTGACTGGCGGGAGCTTTTGTTTAAAAAGAACTTCGAAGTAGATACACTTGAGGCCAGCCTTACAACAGTAAACATCGAAAATTTGAAACCTCAATCAGTAAAGGAAGAGGATTTTCTGAGCTTTAACTGGGATTCCAAATCTCTGGAAAACATTGGTGTTGGCACCCTGGTCCTTAACGGGAAATCGTTTCGGTATAGCCAGCCAAAAACGGACAAGTCGTGGGAAATTCCGGAATACTCGGTAAAGCTCAAAGGGTTTCAGCTTGCATCGGGCACGTCGGTTACCAGCAAAAACCTGGTTTTCTCTAAAGACTACGAGATTATATTCAAAGGCCTGAGCTACCTCTTCCCCGATAGCTTGTACAGGATGCAGGCCGATCAGCTTATTTTAAGCTCGAAGCAGCCCGAAGTTACCCTGGAAGGGTTTCGGCTGCTGCCCAGGTATGGCATGTACGAGTTTGCGCATGTGGTAGGGCACCAAACCACCTGGGTAATGCTGCGTACCAAAAGCGTGTCGCTCTCGCGATCCGATTTGTACGAGCTGCTAAACGGTGACAAAATTCAGGCGGGAAGAGTACACGTAGAAGAACCTTTTCTACGACTATTTCGCGATAAACGGGTACCGTTCCCAGAGTCGCAGGTGCGTGGCCTCCCACATCTTCAGCTTCTCGGACTCGACCAGGTTATCCAGATCGATTCGCTGGACCTCCGTAACGGTAAAATTATCTACCTGGAGTTTGCCGAGGAGGGCAAGGAACCCGGCCAGCTGGTTTTCTCCGGCTTCAACGCGAGGGCTTCTAACATAACCAACGTTTCGGCGCAAATCGATAAAAACCCCTACGCCACGCTCCACGCAGAAACGATGCTAATGGACCAGGGCTTACTTAAAGTCGATTTCGTATTTGACCTGACAAGCAACGGCGGGAACCATTACGTGACAGGTACTCTCGGAGCGCTAAATCTCGAAAAAGCCAACGCAATGCTGGAGCCAACCGCCTTTGTGCAGGTGGCAAGCGGAAACCTGAACGAGGCCCATTTCAACTTTGAAGCCGATACTGCAGTAGCTATTGGCACCATGGACTTCTTTTATAAAGACCTGAAGGTTTCGGTGCTTAATAAGAAGAATCTCGACAAAAAAGGCTTGGGAAAATCGCTCGAGACCTTCTTTGCCAACACCTTTATTGTCAATTCGAACAACCCGTCGTTTTTTATTACCAGAGAAGGATATATTTTTTTTGAAAGGGATACCAGCCGCAGCATCATCAATTATTGGGCAAAGGCGTTTCTTAGCGGTGTGGTGAGCAGTATCGGCGCTAAAAACAACAAAGACAAAATAAAGGAATGGAAGCAGGAGGTGTACGAAAAAAACACGCAGGAGGGCGTTTCCAATGGAAATAAATGATGGTGAACTACTGTTTGTGTATGGCACGCTGATGTCGTCGTTTGAAGGGCTCCACGCATCGTTTCTTCGCCAACATGCCCAACTATTGGGCGAGGCCAGCGCTTCTGGCAGGCTGGTTAAACTCACCTGGTACCCCGGCTTCATAAAAGAACCCGGAGCCGGAAAGGTGTGGGGCGAATTGTACAGGGTAAAGGACGCAAAAAGGCTATGGCCGATGCTCGACGAGTATGAGGGAGTAGGCACGCAGTCGCTTGCCGGCGATGAATACCGCAGAGAGCTTATAGAAGTTGCGTTTGAAGGCTCTCAGCTACAAGCCTGGACGTACGTTTATACCGGTTCTGCAAAAGGTGAACCGATACCGTCGGGAAGATTTAATTAAGGTGGCATGATTCGCACATACCGCTCCGGTAAAAGCAGACGAAAAAACTTTCCGGTGACACGCCTGCCTGCAGCATAGTGCTTCAATCTGCAAAGAACACGGAATAATGCTTTTTTAATAGGTGTAAAGGTGATAATTTAAACTTTTGTACCTCTACCTTCTATATGCTCAACAAAAGAATTTCGGGACTGTGGCTAACTGCATTGCTGCTGGCTTCCCCGGCATACGGCCAGAATCTGGCTGAAAAACTCGGCTACGCTAAAGATGCACGGCTTCTTATTATCCATGCCGATGACCTGGGAGTAGCTCATTCCGAAAATGCGGCATCCGTAGAAGCATTAGCAAAAAGTGGTATCAACTCCGCCAGCATCATGGTGCCCTGTCCGTGGTTTCCGGAAATAGCCGCCTACGCCAGGGCCAATCCTCAGGCAGACCTGGGCTTGCACCTTACACTTACCGCCGAGTGGAAGCACTATAAGTGGGATGGCGTGCTGCCGGCTTCGGAAATACCAAGCCTCATTGGCCCCGACGGCTTTTTTTACCCGGCGTCGGACCTGATGGCCAGCAAAGCAAAGCCGGAAGAAGTAGAGAAGGAAATAAGGGCGCAGGTACAGCGGGCTATCGACTTTGGCATTAATCCTACTCACCTCGATACCCACATGGCGGGTTTGTTTCAGACACCCGATCTTTTTCGGATATATCAGAAGGTAGGTAAAGAGTTTGGAATCCCGGTAATGATACCGCTGGAGGACCTGAAAGCCATTCAGCCGCTTGTTGAGGTTATGGACCCGTCGATGATTGCCGTGAGCAGAGTGCTGATGATGAACCCCGGCGTGAGCGCTGAGCAGTGGAACAGCACCTACAATGGCTGGATGAACGACCTGCAGCCGGGTGTAAATGTGCTGCTTGTACACCTCGCCTATGACGACGCAGAAATGCAGGCCGTTACGGTAGACCATCCCGACTTTGGCGCTGCCTGGCGGCAAAGAGACCTCGACTATGTGCTGAGCGGGGAGTTTAAGGAAGTGCTGAAAAAACAGGGGATTGAGCTCGTAACCTGGAGGCAGATAAAAGAAATATCTTTTAAGTAAAAACGTACCTACACAATAACTATATCATTATGAAAATTACCCGCAAAGAAGCCATCAAACGCATGGCTGTTTCGTCAGTAGGGTTGGCTGTGGTTCCGGGGCTCATATCACCTGCACAGGCTTCAGCCAGCCAATCTGGCAAATTGAAAGGGAATATCAACCACTCAGTTTGCCAGTGGTGCTACAACGGCAAAACGCTGGAAGAGCTATGTGAAGCGGCCGTAGATATTGGCCTCAAGTCGATTGAGCTCGTGAGAGAAGATGCCTGGCCTACGCTTAAAAAATACGGGCTGCACTGTGCCATGGCTTACGGCTCAACCGTAGGTCTCAACAAGGGATTCAACGATCCCTCGCTGCACGAAACGCTGCTGAAAGACTATACCGCCTCTATTCCAAAAGCCGCGGATGCCGGCTACACCAACGTGATCTGCTTTTCGGGCAACCGCAACGGCATGGACGACAAAACGGGGTTGGAAAATTGTGCCAAGGGCCTTGACCCTGTAATGAAAATAGCTGAAAAGTATGGTGTTACCATCAGCATGGAGCTGCTCAACAGCAAACGCAACCACCCCGACTACCAATGCGACAAAACTCCCTGGGGTGTTGAGCTGGTGAATAAGGTGGGATCGCCTAACTTCAAACTCTTGTACGATATCTACCATATGCAGATAATGGAAGGCGACGTTATTGATACAATCAAAGAATTTCACACTTACATTTCGCATTACCACACCGGAGGAGTTCCCGGAAGAAATGAAATAGATGAAACCCAGGAGCTTTACTACCCGGCCATTATGCAGGCCATATTAGCTACGGGCTACAAAGGCTACGTGGGGCAGGAGTTCATCCCCAAAAGAGATGACAAATTTGCATCGCTGCGCCAGGGCGTAACTATCTGCGACGTATAACACACATTCGAAAGCCCCGGAAACCCCGGGGCTTTTTTATCTCCCTACTGCAGTCGTCTCCTCCACTGCCTCCTGCCCCTGCCGCTATACGCCGACTCCGGCCTCCCCACTCCTGTCTTCCGACACCCGACTTCGGCCAAGCCGTCTTCCGACTCCCGTCTTCGGTCTTCCGTCTTCCGACTTCCAGCTTCACCCCCTCCAAACATAAAATCATGTAACACATCCGACTAATTATGTAACGCCACCCCGGGGTCTTCATCCGTACTTTGCAGTGTAAATCTTTCATAAGAACAGGAGGAAAAAATGGAAGCAGTTGCTAAGAGCCCGGTAAAACAAGTGCGCAGGAGCTTTCCCGTACTTGAAATGACTTGTGCGGCTTGTGCCGTGAGCGTAGAGTCGATGCTTAAAAATACGGAAGGTGTGAGTGCCGCCAGTGTAAACTACGCGAACCAAACGGCCCTTGTGGAGTACGATCCCAAAAAAGCTACCCCCGCGGAACTGCAAAAGGTGGTGCAATCTATAGGCTACGACCTGGTGATTGAGGAAGAGAATGCAGGCGACATTCAGGAGGAAGCACAGGCAAAACAATACCATGCACTGAAGCGGAGAACGCTTTGGTCGGCGGTGCTGGCGGTCCCTGTTTTTGCCATGGGCATGTTTTTCATGCACCTGCCTTATGGAGAGTGGATTTCGATGGTGCTGGCGGCCCCTGTCGTATTTTACTTTGGCCGGTCTTTCTTCATTAATACATGGAAGCAGGCGCGGCACGGCAAAGCCAATATGGACACCCTGGTGGCACTTAGCACCGGTATTGCCTTTATTTTTAGCGCATTCAACACATTTTATCCTGCTTTTTGGACCAGCCGGGGGCTTGAGGCACACGTGTATTTCGAAGCAGCCGTGGTCATTATCGCCTTTATTTCGCTGGGAAAGCTGCTGGAAGAACGTGCCAAATCGAGCACGTCGGCAGCCATCAGGAAGCTGATGGGCCTTCAGCCCAAAACCGTGGTTGCCATAAGAGAGGGCAAGGAAGCCGTAGTAAAAATAAGTGAGGTGGTGGTGGGCGACCTTATTCTGGTAAAACCGGGCGACAAGGTGCCGGTAGACGGCCAGGTGCGGGAGGGGTCGTCATTTGTAGACGAAAGCATGATAAGCGGCGAACCAGTGCCTGTAGAAAAAACACCGGGAACGCCAGTTTTCGCAGGCACCATTAATCAAAAAGGGAGTTTCAGATTTTCGGCCGAAAAAGTGGGAGCCGATACACTGTTGGCCCATATTATTAAAATGGTTAAAGAAGCGCAGGGCAGCAAGGCGCCCGTACAAAAGCTGGTAGACAAAATTGCCGGGATTTTTGTACCTGTTGTTATCGGCATCTCAATTGTCACCTTCTTTGTATGGCTGATTGCCGGCGGAGAAAATGCCTTCACTTACGGCTTGTTAAACGCCATCACCGTGCTGGTAATAGCCTGCCCCTGTGCACTCGGGCTGGCCACGCCAACGGCCATTATGGTAGGCGTTGGTAAAGGGGCTGAAAACAATATCCTGATCAAAGACGCGGAGAGCCTGGAACTAGGCCACAGGGTTTCGGCCATTGTGCTGGACAAAACAGGCACTATTACCGAAGGGAAACCGGTGGTAAGCGATATGGTTTGGAACACCGGGCCAGACAACGCTACTTTGAAGCAAATACTGCTGGCGATGGAAAGCCAGTCGGAGCATCCGCTGGCTGAGGCTGTTGCCAGCAGAATAAAGGAAGAAAAAATCAGCGCCGCCCAGCTTCAGCATTTCGAAAGCCTAACGGGCAGGGGCGTAAAGGCAGTACATTCGGGCGAGGCGTATTATGCTGGCAACCTGAAGCTAATAGAGGAAAACGGGGTTGCAATAAGCCCAACCCAGGCAAATACAGCCCAAGGCTGGCAAGATGAAGCCAAAACGGTTATCTATTTTGCCAACCAGACGCAAGTGCTGGCCCAGCTGGCTGTTGCAGATAAAATTAAGCCCACGTCACAATCGGCAGTCGCAAAGCTCAAATCGGCGGGCATAAAAGTACACATGCTTACAGGCGACAACCGCCAAACCGCCGCCGCTGTGGCAAAACAAACCGGAGTCGATCATTTCAAAGCAGAAACCCTGCCCGCCGACAAAGCGGTTTTTGTGAAAGAGTTACAGCAAAAAGGTGAAATAGTGGCGATGGTTGGCGACGGCATCAACGACTCGCAGGCGCTTGCACAGGCCGACGTGAGCATAGCCATGGGCAGAGGATCGGACATCGCCATGGACGTAGCCAAAATGACCCTCATTACATCCGACCTGCAGCTGGTGCCGAAAGCACTCCGGCTGTCCCGAAAAACAGTGATGGGTGTTCGTCAAAACCTTTTCTGGGCTTTTATCTATAACCTGATCGGGATCCCCATTGCAGCGGGTTTGCTGTATCCGGTCAACGGGTTTTTGCTCAACCCAATGATCGCCGGTGCAGCAATGGCCCTGAGCTCGGTGAGCGTTGTGGCAAATAGCCTCCGGCTAAAGACAGTTAAACTGTAAAACAGAATCAAAAAGATACTCACAATTAAAATCTCAGATAAATGGAAACACTGAAGTTTAAAACCAACATAAAATGCGGCGGCTGTGTGGCAACCGTTACACCTCACCTCAATGAAGCGGTGGGCGAAAATAACTGGCAAGTCGATCTGGCTGATGAACGCCGGGTATTGTCTGTTTCAGCAAACGTAAGCCCCGCAGAAGTAGAGGAGGCGCTTAAAAAAGCCGGCTATAAGGGCGAAAAGCTTAATTAGGCGGTGCTTCTATTGCGGATAAACAGGGCCCGGTAATCTCAAATTTCAAATGAGAAAGCTGTATCCGAAGCCTTTCTTTTCTATTTTTGATAGCTATGCTTCGCTACCTGCTTATCCGCATTTTTTCTTTTTTTCCGGCATTGCTCCTGGGCATTCTTGCCCTTTTCTTATTCCGGCAGCTTGGGCCGGGCACCTCGCGCTGGGAGGAGGAAATTGAAACACAAGCGCTGCAATCCGGTGCCTACGATATCGTAAAACTGCAGCGGGCAAAAGCAGCAATCCGGCAGCAGCTGCAACTCGATCTACCTGCATTTTATATCAGCTTCCAGTCTGCGGCGCTGCCCGTCCATGCCGGCGCTACTTTTGAGCTCCATGAGCGGGAGTGGATACGCAAAGTAAGCGTAATGTCGGGCCAACCAAAGGCAACCATCGAGCTGGCTCTCGTGCTCAAAAATGCAAAACTTCATGAATGGAGCACAGCGGGCAGTTTAAGCGAGATCTTTGATCGGCAACAAATGGCTTTGAAAGACGCTTCTGCCGGAGCCCGGGCCACTGCCCGGCTATTGATACAACAAATACACCAGGAGGCCTCTCCGCGCAGGGCTTTCCTTCCACGGGTGGTATGGAATGGCACAGCCAACCAGTTTCACGCATGGTTAACCGACCTGGCTGGTGGAGATCTCGGCAAAAGCTGGAAAAATAATGAGGAAGTTTCGGCTGTAATCGCACGTGCTTTGCTTTATTCCATGCGTTTTACCTTGCCAGCATTTGTGCTCATCTTCGTCACTGCGTACTGGGCAGTTAGCGCGATGGCCGGTCTCACGCCCCGGCTAAAACAAGCGGCGGACCGGCTGCTCTACTTTGTAGACCTGTTTCCGCTGTTCGGATGGAGCCTTTTATTGATGATCCTTTTTGCCAGTGGCATAGTATTCTCCTGGTTCCCATCTTATGTGGCGGGCAGCAGCCTTACCGGGGCCTCCTTCTGGCACCGTAACATCTGGCCCTATATTTTGCCGGTGGCGGCACTTTGGCTGGCATCGTTTCCTTACATTACCAAGCAAATCGATCAGGCGTTTGATAAAACCGCCCTTCAGCCTTTCGTTATTGCTGCCCATGCCCGGGGGCTTTCCGGCAAAACGGTCAGAGAAAAGTACCGCCTGCACTATGCACTGTTTCCGGCCATCACTTTGTCGGGCGAATATTTGCTGGCAGTGCTAAGCGGTGCATTGGTAGTGGAAGTGCTGTTTTCAATCCCGGGCATTGGCAAACTAATGACCGACGCCGTACTCACCGAAGATTTCCCTGTTGTTACGGGTATCGTGTTGTTGCTTATGGCTGCCCGTATGGCTTCCTACCTGCTCACCGACGTACTTTATTATTGGTTCGACCCACGCATACGACTCGGCAAATGACCGCAAGCCCAGTAAAAATCCGGCGTTGGCCATTTGCTATTTTAGGCTTCGTAGCTGCCATATCGGTTGCTTACCTGTTTCTGCCCTCTCTGCAAGCAGAAATTAACCTCCAGCTGCGCACCCGGCCTCCGGGCACAGGCAACTGGCTGGGAACCGATGCGTTGGGGCGCGATCTGCTGGCAGCGCTTGCCCAGGGCGCATCCCGGTCTATGGCTATCAGTCTGGGAGCTGGTATTGCGGCATCGCTAGTGGGCGTGTTAATCGGCAGTGTTTCTGCATTTTATGGCGACGATCGGCTGGGCATATCGTGGAGAGGAATAGCATTCGGACTGCTACTGGCCGTTGTGGTTCTTTACTTGCTGTTAGTTGTGTGGCCCGTTTCGTTGCTACAAGGCTCCTGGCATGCGGCAAGTTTTATCACGGCTGGGCTGTTGGGCGCAATTTGGCTTCTACACGGCATGGCGGCCAAAACGTTTACTTTCCGGAAACGATGGAGACTACCGCTCGACCAGCTTCTTCAGCGATTTACTGAAGTTTTTACGGTTATTCCAAGGCTTTACCTGATCGTATCGTTTGCCCTTATCGTGCCCCTCAATGTCTTTACCCTGGCACTTTTGCTCACTACTACCAGCTGGGTGGGTATCTCGCGGCTGGTGAGGGCAGAAATGATGCGGGTGCGCTCCATGCCCTACATTGAAGCAGCCAGAATAATGGGGCTGCCGGAGCATCGTATTTACTGGAAACATGCCTTGCCAAATTCTCTGGCACCGGTGGCCACGCAGGTGTGCTTTACCATGGCCGGGCTTTTAGTAACTGAATCCACACTGTCGTTTGTAGGCATTGGTGTGTCGCCCGAAGTTTTGAGCTGGGGCGGCATTGTTCATGGCTATCTCGAAAACCCGGGAGCATGGTGGCTGGCACTGTTTCCCGGACTGGTGATTTACGTGGTAGTAGTTAGTTTTCATGCCATTGGCAACGACCTCGACAGGCGGTTTCATGCCTCTTCGTAGATCCACCCTCAGCTAAAAATCAGCTTTCCGCCTGATGTATGTCATGCTCTGGTGAATGCTGCATCGGCACTTTTGTAGCGTGCAAAAACGTCTGTTATGCTAAACCGTATCCCAAATCATCTCCTTTACCTCCCGCAGGCTCATGTGGCCTTTCACATGCTGCTCGAGGAAAAGTTTATCGACAAAAAGTCCAGCCAGGTAGAGGACCTGCCAATGGAAATCAAGTATGTCTTTATTCAACTGTCGTCGCTTGGCGTGGTTAATTTTACCGGCGACCGTATTGAGTTGGCAAACGGCATGGAAAGCTGGATGCAGGGCTTTTGGAAGGAAGTGAGCGTTTCGAAATAAGTACGCTCCTACTTTTTGTTTTGCTTCAGCGACTTGATAAACTGCGCCCAGGCAAACGGGTTCAGGAGTGGGTTTGTTCTTGGCTGAAATCTGTCGGTCATGGCCATAAACTGCTGGTTGGTATAGTACCGGTAGTTTTCAGAGGCGTCCATGCCAGTCCCTTGCATCATTTGCAGCAGCAAATCGCCCCGCAACGATTCCTCCATGTTGCGGTAATTTTGCTCGTCCGGAAGTTTAAGGGCCAGCACGGCCTGTTTGAAAAGCTCCTCAGTAGGGTAAGGCAAAATTTCCACCGGGGGCAAGTAAGTGGTATCGGCCAGCAACTCAATTACCACGGTAAAATTATCGCCCTTGTCGTCGGGCACTATAAAGTTTTGCTTTTCGTACCCCACCGCACTAATTACCACACTATCGCCAACCAGTGCGGGCATAGAGAAATATCCATATACATTGGACGTGGTTCCACGCCCTGCCTTTGGCACATAAATATGCACACCAGGCACACCCGACACACTATCTTCGCCTAAAACCACCCCGGAAAACTGGATAACACGCCGTCCTCCCTGGGCGTACGACGCCTCATGAATTACCAGCACCAATAGGAAACAGATAAAAAAGGAAGAATATTTCAAAACAGACTTCAACAAACCTTTTATACTTTTGAATGGGAAACCAAACAAGCCCGAATAGTTGCAATTCGGCCTAAGCTACAAATTTATAGATCAATTATACAGGTTTTTTGTTACTAGGAAAAGCCAGTATAGCTAACATTTGTTCCCATGAGACTCAAGAATTTCAGTTTACAGTATGGCACTCAAATATTCAAATCCTTCTCTGAGGAGGCCCGGGTGAGAATTCTTTTTTTACTTTTCAACCAGAAGGAGCTCTGTATTACTGATATAGAGCTAAGCCTGGATTTTACACAAACGAAAACTTCGCGGCATTTGTCGTATCTGAGAAATGCCGGGCTGGTAAATGTGAGAAAGGTTGACCAATACGTATTTTATTCAATCAAGGAGGAGGTTTCTGAAATCGTAAGCCAGATTTTTACATTTCTTCAAAAAGACGTAACCCTGCAGAAGGATCTTGAAACCTTCCGAATTTTATATTCAAACAGAGAGCTTGTTAAAAATAAGATGGAAAAACGGCTCACTAAAAGCCCCCTGTTACACTAAATGAAAAAGTATCAGCACATTTTTTTTGATCTGGACCACACCCTTTGGGACTACGACATGAATGCGAAGGAGGCTTTAGACGAGCTTTATCATTCGTATTCGCTGAAGAACTATAGGAAATTTTCGTCGCAACAGCTTTGCGATGGTTTTTTCCGAACCAATGCGGAGCTTTGGAGCCTCTACGACCTTGGAAAAATTGAAAGAGAGCACCTCCGGCAGGAGCGCTTTCGGTCCATTTTCAGAGACCTGGGCTTCGCAGATATGGATTTGGCTTTCCAGTTTGGGGAGGATTATCTGAACCTTTGCCCCCGAAAAAAAGCCGTACTGCCTGGTGCTATCGATTTGCTGGAGTATTTATCAGAAAAGTACACGATGCATGTGATAACCAATGGCTTTCACGACGTGCAATCAGTGAAACTTGAAAGTGCGGGGCTTTCAGGCTTTTTTGCCGAGGTAATTACCTCCGAAAGAGCTGGCGCCCGCAAACCCGCAAAGGAGATCTTTGAATATGCCCTGAAAGTAACAGGCGCTTCGAGGGACAGCTCCGTGATGATAGGCGACAACCTGGTGACAGACATCGCCGGCGCCCGGTTAGCCCAAATTGACCATGTGTACTTCAACCCAGGTAAAATGGCGCACTCGGAATCGGTTACGCTTGAAATTCATTCATTAGCCGAATTAATGGGCCATCTTTAAACGTTTTAGTAACTTCGCAGCTCTTTTTACTCTCGTAAACAACATAACAAAACAAGATGTCATTAGCGGTATTTAAAACTCCCCAACCCAGAAATGAACCCGTACTGAGCTATGCACCCGGCACACCTGAGCGGGAATCTTTGCAGAAGATGATCGCCGAGTTTCGTTCGAAAGAGATTGACGTGCCCATGTATATTGGCAGCGAAGAGGTTAGAACGGGTACAACCATCCGGATGAGTCCACCTCACGACCACAAGCATACCCTGGGCTACTTCCACGAAGGAGATGCCAGCCACGTGGAGCAGGCCATCAATGCTGCACTTGGTGCCAAAAAGGCATGGTCGGAGATGAGCTGGGAGCACAGGGCAAGCATTTTCCTGAAGGCTGCCGAATTAATTGCGGGCCCCTATCGCGATAAAATTAACGCCGCTACTATGCTGGGGCAGTCGAAAAACCCTTTTCAGGCCGAAATAGACGCCGCTTGCGAGCTTATCGACTTTCTGCGGTTCAATGCCGCTTTCATGGTGGAGCTCTTTCAGCAGCAGCCGCTTTCGGCGCCGGGCACATGGAACCGCATGGACTACCGGCCGCTTGAGGGCTTCGTTTTTGCACTAACGCCATTCAATTTTACCTCTATTGCAGCCAATTTGCCCGCCTCACCTGCTCTTATGGGCAACACCGTAGTGTGGAAACCCGCCTACACCCAGGTATATTCGGCTAAAGTAATCATGGATGTTTTCTCAGAAGCCGGATTGCCCGCCGGCGTCATCAACATGGTGATGGTAGACGGGCCGGTGGCTGGTGAGGTTATTTTTAACCATCCCGACTTCGCCGGGCTTCACTTTACCGGCAGCACCAAGGTTTTTCAGCAGCTGTGGAAAACCATTGGCCAGAACATTACCAGGTACAAAACTTACCCCCGCATTGTGGGCGAAACCGGCGGCAAAGACTTCATAATCGCTCATAAGTCGGCCAACGCCAAAGAAATTGCCACAGCTATTACCCGCGGAGCGTTCGAGTTTCAGGGGCAAAAATGTTCGGCAGCTTCAAGAGCTTATATCCCCGACAACCTGTGGGCCGAAGTAAAAACTCACCTGCTAAACGACCTTAAAACGATCAAAATGGGTGGCCCGGAAGACTTCAGCAATTTCTTCAATGCCGTAATCGACGAAAAGTCGTTCAAAAAGATAACTGGCTACATTGACGATGCCCGGGTGAGCCCCATGGTAGAAATAATAGCCGGTGGCAATTACGATGGCAGCAAAGGATATTTTGTTGAACCTACCGTGCTGCTCTCCAAAGACCCCATGTATGTAACGATGTGCGAGGAAATATTCGGACCGGTAATCACCATATATGTGTATCAGGCAGAACGATTCGAAGAAACGCTCGAATTGGTAGACAGCACGTCGCCCTACGCACTTACCGGGGCAATTTTTTCAAAAGACAGGTTCGCTATTGAACTGGCAATGAAAAAACTTATGAATGCGGCGGGAAATTTCTACATCAACGACAAACCTACAGGGGCTGTAGTAGGCCAGCAGCCTTTTGGTGGTACGCGGGGTTCAGGTACCAATGATAAGGCCGGCTCGCTACTCAACCTGATACGGTGGGTGCAGCCACGAACAATTAAAGAAACATTTGTGCCCCCGGTTGACTACCGGTACCCGTTTTTGAAATAGGTCCGCCTGTCGCCCCGGACTTCCGGGGCTATTCTATTATTTTACTTAGTGCTGCGACGTAAAAAAGGAGCAGCACTTTTCAATACTGCTGATCCTGGCGCAAAGTGATGGCAATTTTTTGTGCACAAAATGTTGCGAAAAAAGCTTCAGGCCCTCTTGCCTAGCCAGTTACTGCCATTCTGCTATTTTATGCTCCAGCTGTTTGTCAAGCTGGTGCACTTTTCCTCTTCGGTAGGTCACAAAGCCATGCTCGTGTGTCTCCAGCAGGTCGTCGTAAGGGCCGCGGGGGCTCAGCAGTTTTACCAGCACCGGGGAGGTTTCTATAAAAATGAAAAGCAGCATGATAAACAGGTTGGCCATCCTTATGGCATCGTGTTTTTGGGCGAGCCGGTACAGTGCTTCCATTTGTAGCGCCATCCCACCCATTCCTGCCACATCAATGGCGGCTACTTCGCGGCCCTGGGCCAGCTGAAGAGAGTCGATCTCGCTACGGAGGGTGCCGATAATGGCCAGGTTCCTCTGCGACAGCTCGTTCAGCTCTTGCTGGGCTCGTAGTGCGTCGGCCTTTTTTACTGCGTATATGGGCCCCAGGTTGCGCTGGCGCGAACCGCCCGTGCCATCTGCCTCTTCCTGCGCTATTTTGGCAAGGGTATCTCTTGTGCGGGTTTTCTGTAGAATCTGCTCTTCAAGCATTGCTATCTCCCTTTCCCGGTCTAGAACTTGCGGTTGGTACCGTCCCCCGATCAATGCTTGCTGTGTGGCCAGCCTCTCCTCGCCAATTACGGCGAGCTCAGACTGTATTTCTGGCGAAAATATGCGCAACTCAAGAGGCCGCGCAATTACAATGGCAATCAAAATAGCCAACACCAACCGGGGAAGCGCCATGAGCCACTCTTTACCGGTTTTATTTTGTTTTTTCATGCTCGATACAAGGAACCTGTCGAGGTTAAATATCATAAGGCCCCATAGCAAGCCAACCAGTATGGCACCCAGGTAAGTTTTAAAAATGGAAAAAATAGCAAAACCTCCACTGGTAGCCGCCAGCACTCCGGTAAAGAAAACCGTTCCGCCAATCGACGTGTATTTTGCCGATTCAGTAGGGCATCGTTTCAAAAGTGCAAAAGATGCTCCGGAACAAAACCAAAAAAAGTTCCGGACGGAATCCCGGATGGTGTCCCGGGCGGAGTCCCGGGCGGAGCCTCTCCCCCTGCTTACTTCCCCGCTAACCGTCTCCCTGGCTGAGGGCTCATCTGCGTTCTTCATCTTCTCCATCGAAAATCATGTATGCGCTCTATAACGAAGTTTATCGCAAGAATGTTGTATAAACCAGAACCTTTTTATGCAAGGTACCGAGCCAGCATTGAATTCTCCGTATTGGTGGGTATTACAAATACCCCTTTCAGGTTATTTACACGCATCCACATTATGTGGTATTTAGTGCCACCAGCCGGAAAACCGAAGAGCATCATAGTTGGCTAAACGTCGCATGCGTAAAATGCCGGTCTTCTTAGGCCGGCTTTTTTTCTGCATCATTGCTTGAGACGTTCAAAAGCTCTACTTTTAAACAATATCAAAACACTCATCATATGAAAAGAAAACAATTTGCTGCCAGCATTATGCTGTCGGTTCTCTTCACTATTCTTTCCTTTTTTCCCTCTGTTGCAGGCGCCATTGAGCCTATGAGCAAAGAGCAACTATCCGGGTTAACAGAAAAACAAGCAGAGGAAAGGGTAACACAGCTTTCAAACAGGGTGAATGAGATAAAAAATATGCAGCCCGAGAAGCTCCCCCGGGAAGAACGAAGGGAGATTAAAAGTGAAATGCGTCAGATAAAAAAAGAGCTGGATTTTTTGAATGACAGAGTGACTCTCTCTATCGGAGCCCTCATTATCATCATTTTACTTATCATTCTGATTTTCTAAAATAAGAAAGGCCCTATCCGAGAGCTACTTCGGTAGGGTCTGCTCCACAATTCAGGATGATATCGAGTTCAGCAGAAATTTTCTATCATTTCGTTGCTGAAAACTCCACCATACTTGCCAGATACGATACGTCGCCACCCACCGTAATGCCGAAGACGTACCTGGATTCAGAAAGCTCGCTTGCCCACACAAAATCGATATGCACTTGCGACACCCCCAAAGTGCCGGCCTCGCTGTCGTCAAGCTCAACATAAATGGTTTGCCCATTATAAATGTCCCACTTAAATTCTTCGGTTACAGTCACTTCCTCTCCGTCATTTCCCCACATATCCACTGGTGTGAAAGTGAGTGAATATTTGCCGCGCCTATAGCTGTCGTCGGCATCTTTGGCTTTTGTAAGCTCCAGGTAGCCAGAAACGTTCTTATACTCCCGCTCATTATTTCGCTGAGCTTCATTTTCTACCATGTAATGATCAAAAGCCTCAATGGCTGTTACATTCCACTTACCCAGGAAGGGCTCCAATTCTTTCAAGTCGGGGTCCACCAAATCTTCAATGCAGGAAGTTCCGGCCAGCAGGGAGATCACGCCGATGATCAATAACACCTTTTTCATAGTTTTTTTCATCAAAGTAACCTCCCCGCCAGGTTGTTCGCCATCCGTGGGGCAGGGTATTTTGACGTCCGTTAAAGGCGGTATGTGATAAACTATTTCAGCAATCCTGCTCTCCTTAGCAGCGCTTTTGGGTCGGGTTCACGCCCCCTGAACTTCTTGTAGAGCGTCATCGGGTGCTCACTTCCACCCTTTGAAAGGATGTTCTCCTTGAATTTCCGGGCCACTTCCTTGCTAAAAATTCCCTTTTCCTTGAAAAATTCAAATGCATCTGCGTCCAGCACTTCGGCCCATTTGTAGCTGTAGTAGCCCGACGAATAGCCGCCATTGAAGATGTGGGAGAACTGGCAGCTCATATTGGTTTCCTCCACCTGCGGCAGCACCTCCACCGCTTTGAAGATGGATTTTTCAAACTCGCCTATGTTTTCGATGCCCGACGGATCGCCGCCATGGTAAGCCATATCGAGCGTGCCGAAGCCAACCTGGCGGGTAGTAGCATAGCCCGCCTGAAAATTGGCACTGTCTTTCAGCCGCTTCACCAGGTCTGCGGGTATGGGCTCGCCTGTTTGGTAATGGCGCGCAAACAGGTCGAGGCATTCTTTTTCGAGCGTCCAGTTCTCCAATATCTGGCTGGGCAGCTCCACAAAATCCCAGTATACGTTGGTGCCGCTGAGGCTACCATAAGTGCCCTGCGCCAGCATGCCGTGCAGAGCGTGGCCAAACTCGTGAAACAGCGTTTGCACCTCGTTGAAGGTAAGCAGAGAGGGCTTTGTTTGCGTGGGCTTGGTAAAATTGCACACGATGCTTATGTGTGGCCTTTGGTCCCGGCCATCAATTTTCTTCTGCTGCCTGAAAACCGTCATCCAGGCGCCACCTCTTTTGCCATCCCTGGGGAAAAAGTCCGCATAAAAAACGGCGACAAGATCGTCTTGTTCATCTCTTACCTCATACACCCGTACGTCGGGGTGGTAGCGGTCTATTTCCTGGTTTTCGACAAAATGAATGCCGTAGAGCTGCTCAGCAACCGTGAACACGCCATCGATTACATTTTCCAGCCTGAAGTACGGTTTAAGCAGCTCATCATCTACCTCGTACTTCTCCTTTTTCAACTTCTCGCTGTAGTAAGCAAAATCCCAGCGTTGCAAGCTCTCCAGCCCGTCAAGCTGCCTGGCATACGCCGAAAGCTCTTCAATGTCCTTCTTTGTTGCGGGAAACGACACCTCAAGGATATCAGACAAAAATTCCCGCACCCTTCCGGGAGTTTCGGCCATTCGCTCTTCCAGCACAAAATCGGCGTGGCTGGCATACCCAAGCAGGCGTGCACGCTGGTGCCGCAGCTTCACAATCTTCTTTATAATCTCCTGGTTGTCCCACTCATTGCCTTTGAAGCTTCTGGACCCATGAGCCATGTACATTTTTTTCCGAAGATCCCTCTTTTTGGCATAAGTCATAAACGGGATAAAACTGGGGTACTGCAGCGTAAACACCCAGCTGCCTTCCTTTCCTTTTTCCCTGGCAGTTTCCGCAGCCGCTTCCTTTGCAAACTCTGGCAGGCCTTCCAGATCAGCCTCATCGGTTATCACCAGCTGAAAGGCATTGGTTTCCTTAAGCACATTTTCTCCAAACTGCTGTCCAAGCACAGCCAACTCCTTGTCGATGGCCCTAAGCTCTTCTTTCTTCTCCGGGGCAAGACCAGCGCCGTTTCTCACAAACCCTTTGTAGGTTTTTTCCAGCAGCATTTTCGCTTCCGGGTCCAGGGCCTCTTTTTCTGCGCTATCAAACACGGCTTTCACCTTCACAAAAAGTTGCTCGTTCAGCATGATATCGTTGCTGTATTCCGACAGCATGGGTGAAATATCTTTTGCCAAAGCCTGCATTTCATCGTTGGTTTCGGCTGAGTTGAGGTTGAAAAATATATTTGAAACCAGATCGAGCCCACTTCCGGCCCTTTCCAACGCTGCCACGGTATTGCCGAAGGTTGGTGGCTCTTGCAAAGCAACTATCTCGTCTACCTCAGCCTTGGCCCTGGCAATAGCCTCTTTAAAAGCCGGCATGAAGTGCTCGTTTGAGATGCGGCTGAAAGGGATAGTATCAAATGGCGTGTTGAAAGATTGTAAAAGTGGGTTGGACATCGTGGTAATTGTTTGAATGAAACAAATGGCTATTTACCATAACTGCAATATCAGGCGAAAAATTTCGCACGGGCAATATTCTGCCCGTTTGCAAACATCGCATCAGTGGGTGCCTTCAAGCTCACCCATCATTGCCGGAAAGTATTTTAAGATTCGAGGAAGTTTCCAAGTATAGAACTCCCCTCTTTTCGGCTGTTTTGCCCGTACGGAGCGAGAGCTTGCACCAGCTTTCGGATAGGCATCGACTGCAGCCATACTTTGCCGGTACCTCTGAGGGTAGCCAGAAACACTCCTTCGCCGCCAAAAAGCATCGATTTTAAACCGCCGGAGCTTTGGATGTCAAAATCGAGCGTGTGCTCAAATGCCACTACGCAGCCGGTATCTATCCGCAGTGTTTCATTATTAAGTTGCTTCTCAATTACGGTGCCCCCGGCATGCACAAACGCCAGGCCGTCGCCGATAAGTTTTTGCAGAATAAAGCCTTCGCCGCCTACCAGGCCAGCACCAATTCTTTTGTTGAGTGTGATGGTGACTTTGGTGCCCAAGGCAGCACACAAAAAGCCATCTTTCTGAACAATTATCTGATTGCCCTGTTGTTTGGCAAGGTCTATCGGAATAATGGTGCCGGGATATGGCGCTGAAAAAGCAACCTTCTTTTTGCCTGCGCCGTGGTTTGTAAAATGCGTGGTAAAAACCGATTCTCCTGTTAGCGCCCTGGCACCAGCCGACAAAAGTTTGCCCAAAAATCCCTGGTCGGGTTCGGAGCCATCGCCCATTTTGGTTTCAAATACGATACCTTCTTCCATAAAAAGCATCGCACCAGCCTCGGCTATTACCGTTTCTCTGGGGTCTAGTTCAATTTCTACTGTTTGAATGCTTTCGCCATAGATTTTGTAATCTATCTCGTGTGATCTCATATCTGTTCTTTTATTCAGCAGCAAAAGTGCGACTCAGCACCGGCCTGTATCGCCAATGCTTATTCTTTCGCTGACAGCCAATTTAGGGGTCTGTTTTCGAAATTTACTCTTCTTCCTTCTTTCCTTTGCCTTTCTTTATCTCGTCCAGATCGTCTCTGTCACGCAGCTTTTTGTCGTCTACGTTTTTGTTCAGAAATTCATTGATTTTGTCGATCTGCAGGTTAGATTTTATCTCGCCAAAGGTGTCGATGCTTATTTCGAAGCCTTCAAGGTCTCGCGCTACTTTTGGCTTCTTCTTTGGTGGCTCGTTTTTGCTCATAACAGTCAGTCGTTTATCCCACTAGTATAACGGTTGCCGCGTCAATTCGTTTTGCAGTTTCTTCAAAACCAAGAATTTCTATCACTGTCATAAGGTCAGGCCCACCACCCTCTCCAGTTACTGCCAGCCTTAGCGGCTGCATGTATTTGCCCATTTTCAAGCCTTTGTCACCAAAAAACTTTTCGATAACGTCGTGTATTTCTGCAGCCGTCGGCCTTTGCGAGGCAAGTGTGGCAAACTGCGAAGCTAAGTCTCCGAGCACCGCAGCTACTTCTGCATTCCACTTTTTCTGTGCCACCTGCTCGTCGTAAGAAGCCGGTGCCTCAAAGAAGAATCGTCCCTGTGTCCAAAGGTCCTGCGGAAATGAAATTCTATCCTGCAGCAGGCCGGTAATCTTGAGTATCGTCTCTTCCGGGGCTTGCTTGCCCTCCTTTTCCATCTCCAGCTTGAGGCTGGCCGCTAGCTCGTTTACTGGCATCGTTTTAATGTAGTGCTGATTAAACCAGTTGGCTTTGCCGATATCGAATTTGGCACCTGCCTTACTTATCCGCTCAATACTAAATGCCTCTATTAATTCTTCCATCGAAAAAATTTCCTGCTCGGTTCCGGGGCTCCAGCCCAGCAGTGCCAGGAAATTGACAACCGCCTCAGGCAGATATCCTTTTTCTCTGTAGCCCAACGAAACTTCTCCCGAAACAGGGTCGGCCCAGTTGAGTGGGAAAATTGGAAAGCCGGCCTTGTCGGCGTCTCGCTTGCTGAGCTTGCCGTTGCCATCGGGCTTAAGCAAAAGCGGCAGGTGAGCGAATTGCGGCATTGTTTTTTCCCAGCCGAAGAAACGGTAAATAAGCACATGAAGAGGTGCCGACGGCAGCCATTCCTCTCCTCTGATTACGTGCGTTATTTTCATCAGGTGGTCGTCTACAATATTGGCCAGATGGTAGGTGGGCATCCCGTCCGATTTCAAAAGCACCTTGTCATCGAGCACCGACGAATGCACTACCACCCATCCCCTGATGAGATCGTGGAACCTTATTTCTTCCTTCCGGGGCACCATCAGGCGAATAACGTAAGGTTCGCCGCTGCTAAGCCGGGCCTTAACTTCTTCCGCCGGCAGCGTAAGCGAGTTTTTCATGCCGTTGCGGGTTACGGCGTTGTACTGCTGGTTGGCCACTTTCGCTGCCTTTAGCTTTTCTCGCATAGCATCGAGCTCTTCGGCTGTATCGAAGGCATAGTAGGCCTTGCCGGTGTCAACAAGCTGCTGCGCAAATTCCGCATAAATGTCTTTCCTGTCCGATTGCCGGTAAGGTCCGAACGGCCCCCCCGACTCCGGCCCCTCATCAATAGCAATACCTACCCACTTCAAAGCCTCTATAATGTAATCTTCGGCTCCCGGCACAAACCTAGCCTGGTCGGTATCTTCGATCCGAAGTAGCATTTTGCCCTTGTTTTTTCTAGCGAATAAGTAATTATACAGCGCAGTTCTTACCCCCCCAATATGCAACCCCCCTGTGGGACTAGGGGCAAATCGAACTCTAACTTCAGAAGTGTCCATGTCAGCTTTTCAATTATCGTTTGCGCATGTAACCGCGCATTTTTTTGATCTTTTTTAATGAACGTCAAAGTTAGCCAATGCGGTGAGATATTAACAAAAACAGAATGGCAAAGAAATGGAGCAGCAAGTATAAGCGGGGTACTTGTACTGCGAGCTGATTGGTGCGCAATTTAACCACCAAACTGAGCGATAATGGTATGAAGCTGAATTGCCGCGGCCCCTCCCGGAAGGGCTGCATTTAAAGGCGCAGAGCTATGACGCTCAGATAAGCACTATAAGTGGCGGACAAGCTGCAAAGGTGGAAGGCTGACAATGGCTCACATCAGCTTCCGTCGTTAAACATGCTACCTTTTCGTCAACACCGGCCAAACCTTTATTCGTACCGCAAAGCCTCAGTTGGGTTGGCCCTGGCCACCTTTAGCGACTGATAAAGCACAGTAAGAGCCGATCCCGTAATGGCAATAGCTGCCGCAGTAAGAAAAATGGAAATGCCAGGATTGATACGGTACGCAAAATTTTGAAGCCAAATGTTGAGCACGTATATGCCCAACGGTACTGCAATTAACACTCCCGCAGCCACCAGCGCATTGAACCGGCTTGTGAGCAGCCAGGCCAGCGAGCCGAGCGAAGCTCCAAGCACTTTACGAACACCTATCTCCTTGGTTCGCTCTTTGATGGTTAGTGACGCCAATCCAAACAATCCGGTAAAGGCGATTACAATCGCGAGTACCGAGCTAGCCCAAATAATGCGCTGCCAGTTCCTTTCCTTTTCGTAGGTTTCCTTATTAATATCAGCAACAAATCGAAAATCGAATGGCCGGTAGGGAAACTGCTTGTGCCAAAACGACTCCACCTTCCGAATGGCTTGCTGCTCCGCTCCCGGCTTTATCCGCAGGTTAACCTGGGTTACATCCATAGGCGGGAGCTGATGCCACATCATGGCGGGCATTTCCTGGTGCAGCGAGAGAAAATGGTAGTCGGCAACAACACCCACCACAGTAAGCTTGCTATTCCAGAAGGTGATTTGCTCACCAACGGGGTTTTGCCAGCCCATCATTTTTACAAATGTCTGATTCACGATAATAGCGGCGGTGTCGGTAGCCATACTTCGCATAAAATTTCGGCCTTCCACCAGCGGTATCTGCATCGTTTCCATGTAGCCGTAGTCAGCTTTCGTGTGGTAGGTAGTGTATTGGTCATCGCCTTCATCAAATCTCGACCTGTTGGTGCCGGCATACACACCGCCGATGTTTACAAATTCAGGCTCCTGGCCCAGCTCGTTTTTCAGCACTTCCAGGTCCCGTTCCCAATCCTGTGCAGGAATTTCAATGCGCATAAGGCTATCCTGGTTGTATCCTAAATCCTTGTCGAGCATAAAATTCACCTGGCTGCTGATGCCAATAGCTGTTATCATTAAAAAAACCGCTATTGCAAACTGGAGCACAATCATGCTTCTGCCCAGCCACCCTCTGCCCGAAATTTTAAGCTTGCCTTTGAGCACCGTCACTGCTTCCATTCGGGAAAGCATGATCGAAGGATAAAAGCCTGCCAGTGCAGCGGTAAAAATGAGCAACAATGCGGCGAACACCAACAGTTCAATTTCAACTAATGGGTTTAAAGTCAAGTGCTTACCGGTTACCTCATTGAAAAATGGGAGTGAAAATTCGGCCACAATAAAGCCGATGAAAATAGCTACTGCGCAGAGCAGAAAAGCCTCGCCCAAAAACTGCTTTCTCAGCTGTCCGTTGCCAGCGCCTACCACCTTTCTAATACCAATCTCTTTGGAGCGGGGCAAAGAGCGCGCAAGCGAAAGATTGACAAAGTTGATACACGCAAGGATCAAAATAAAAACGCCGATACCTGCCAGCACATAAGCATATATCGGGTTACCGGAGGCTACTAAGCCATTGTAGGCGTTTATTGCAGGGTTAAGATGGATGTCAGCTAATGGCTGAAGATAAAGCGTCAGCCAAAAATTGTCTCCGTACCGTTCGTTGGTGCGGCGGATACTTTCCCCCGCATATTTCTCAACCACCGGATCAAATTTAGCTTCCAGTTCGACCGGGTCTACTCCGGGATGCAACCTTACAAAGGTATTGATGTACATGTCGAGCCATCGCGAAGGGTCGTTGGTTCGCTCTGCAGCTGTAACATTTCTGACAATGCTGAATTTGATCGACGAATTTTCGGGGGCGTCTTCGGCTACGGCACTCACCATCAGGCTAATGAACTCGTCTCCCTGCTCCACCAGAATGGTGCGCCCAATGGGATTTTCGCTACCGAAGTATTTTTCTGCGGTAGTTCTGCTCAACACCACATTATTTTCATCGGCCAGGGCCTTCTCCGCATCACCTTTGAGGATTTCGAATGAAAACACCCGAAAAAAGTCGCGATCCACCAGCAGGCTTTGCTCGTTAAACGATTGGTCGTTGATGCGGTAGAGATTATACCCGGTAGTAAGCCGGACCATGTGCATTATTTCGGGCAACTCCGCTGCCAGCGCCGGCCCCACAGGCGGTCCGGTAACCGCTTCTATTTTTGCACCGTCGTTTTCGGAGCACACAACCCTATAAATCGAATCGGCGTGCGAATGAAACCTGTCGTAGGTAAGCTCGTCTTTCACGTACAGAAAAAGGAGAATGCAACATGCCATTCCGGCCGAAAGCCCGAGTATATTAATAGCAGAAATGGTTTTTTGCCGAAGTAGGTGGCGGAAGGCAATCTTGATGTAGTGACGAAGCATAGGATTGATCTTAGGTTTTGTGTGCTTTTGGTAGTTGACTTCCACTGTTCTCATTCGCCTCTAATTGCTTCGCGGGGTTGTGCTGCCACTACCACCAAAGCACCTAGTTACAGTATTGTGTCAGACTTCAGTGTCTGGTATACCAATTCAATGCCAGTCATAAACAGCTGTTTTTCAGTATATTACGAAATATTGCGCCTTCTGGTTTGCCCGAAACAAAACAGCTTTGTCCGAAATCGGTCGGTAAGAAAAATTACAATAGTTACACCAATGTCGTTTGGTTAGAGATATATGATCCTCTCCCTTGCCCTCACTAGCCGTGCGCCTCCCAATAGGGACAATCGGCCTAACTAAACGACATTGATAGTTACACTGATAATTGACGCGGCGGGCAGAAGGGCCGACAAAGGGAAAGAGAACTCGGATAAACGGCGGTCAGTTCTTATTAACAAAAACGACGTTACCCAAGGCCACGTCTACGTTGAATTCTACAATATTTTCTGCATCGGGATGGTAGATGGCGTTCGTGAATACATTTTTGCGGATTTCCTTATAGCCGTCTGCCATTTTTACACTACACAGCGGAGAATTGTGCAGGTAAATAATCACGGGAGTGTTCTCCATAGGCATCACAAGTTCGAGTTTTCCCGCTCCAACGCTGGCTTTTACTTTTGAGGAATGAGTGGACCTGTCGCTGAAATCGAGTGTGGCCGAGCCAAAGCCTACTTCGGCTATTACCACTTTGGCATTGGTGAGGTTTACCCTATTGGCGGTGAGCGACCCTAAGTCGACCTTCACAAAAAAAGTGTCCATTTGGATAAGATTACCTTTGCCATCGGCGTAGTCTACCATTACATCGGCACTTCCTGTGGTTATTTTTAGCTTCTCAACTGGTATACCTGACAAATCCACGTCGGCATTGCCAATACCGTAAGCCAATTGTAAACTATAAACCTTGTCTTCGGTTAAAAGTATCTTCCAATAGTTCTTTTCGTCCTTTTTCTGCTCACCAAAAATGCTCGAGGAAAGACTTTTGCTGATGCCGGAAGACTGGTAATTTTCAAGGTCCAGCTTTACGTGCTTTACGTTGTCTTTGATGAAGGTCTTGAAAGAAGGATTTATCGTAGAAAAATCGGGATTGCCGTAGATGTTGACAGGATGGCCGGATTTTACGGGGCGGATAAAGCAAGACCCAGCAGTTGCACTCAGGCAAAAATCTACCCGTTGAAAGGTAGAATCGTTGCTCACAGAGTAAAACTTCTTTAACTGACTAAATGCCGAAAAACTTGCTAAAAGGCCAACGCCTAATAAAATCAATCTCCGCATACATCCCTTCTACGTGATCAAGCTGAGAGAGTTGCGGAAATTGAAGAAATTTACTTCAAGCCGCAATTCCCTCCGGCAAAACAAGGGTCTTAATAGTATTTTTAAAAGAATTCCTTCATTTTATCGAAGAACCCTTTTTCAGACTTGCCTGGGTTGGGGTTGAAGTTTTCTGAATCCCTCAACTGCTCTAGCAGTTCGCGCTCCTCTTTGGTCAGGGTTTTGGGCGTCCAAACGTTTACATGTATGAGCTGGTCGCCACGGCCGTAGCCGTTGAGATCGGGTATGCCCTTGCTGCGGAGCCGCAACAGTTTGCCGCTTTGCGTTCCGGCGTCAATCTTGATCTTCACGTTGCCGTCGATGGTTGGCACTTCTACCGATGTGCCGAGGGCTGCATCGGCAAAGTTGAGGTACAGGTCGAAAATCACATTATTTCCATCGCGCTTTAACAGGTCGTCTTCAACTTCTTCGATCACAATGAGCAGGTCGCCGGGCGTTCCCCCCCCCGGGGCCATGTTTCCTTTACCACCCATCGAAAGCTGCATACCATCCGAAACACCGGCCGGTATCTTTATCGGAATTATTTCCTCCTGGGGCTGCAATCCAGAGCTGTCGACACCGGGAGGCCGCTTGTCTACCCGCTGGCCAGCTCCACCGCATGCGTGGCAGGTGCTTGAAGAGACCATCTGGCCCAGCATAGTGTTCACCACCTTTCGCACCTGCCCCGAGCCTCCACAGGTAGCGCATGTTGTGAAAGTAACGCCGGGGGCCGTTACCAGGCGGGTCACTTTTATTTTTTTCTCTACGCCATTTGCAATTTCGGCCAGTGTAAGCCGGAGCTTAATACGAAGGTTGGAGCCTTTGCGTACCCTCGAACGCTGCCCTCCGCCGAAAAAGCTTTCGAACGGGCTACCACCTCCGAAAATATCGCCAAACTGTTCAAATATGTCGTCCATCGACATACCACCACCACCGAAGCCGCCTCCGGCTGCACCCCCTACGCCCTGGTGACCGAAACGATCGTAGCGCTGCCGCTTTTCAGGGTTGCTTAAAACTTCGTAGGCCTCCGCGGCTTCCTTAAATTTTTCTTCTGCAGATGGGTCGTTGGGATTCTTATCCGGATGGAATTTTATGGCCGTCTTTCTGTAGGCTTTTTTAATGTCTTCCTGGGAAGCGTTCTTTTCAACCCCTAATACTTCGTAATAATCTCTTTTTGCCATATTTTAACTATGCGCCGGTAACAACTTTAGCAAAACGAATTACCTTATCGCCAAGCAGGTACCCTTTTTCAATTACATCTACTACTTTGCCTTTCAGGCTTTCGTCGGGAGCGGGAAACTGCGTCACCGCTTCATGAAATTCAGGGTTAAAATCGCTCCCTTTTTCCACTTCCATTGCCTTCACTCCCTTTTGCTCAAGCGTTTTTGTCAATTTATTGTAGATCAAATCTACCCCCTCCTTCACAGAAGGGTTCACCTCCTGCGAGTCAATGGATTTTTTTGCTCTTTCGAAGTCGTCGATAACAGGCAGCAGCGCGGTAAGTACTTCTTCGCCGGCAGTTTTTATAAGCTCAATACGTTCTTTGGCAGTTCTGCGACGAAAATTTTCGAACTCCGAATACAGACGTAGATATTTATCCTTCGATTCGTCGAGATCTCTTTTTAAAGAAGCTACCTCATCTTCTGCGGCTTCCGTGGGGGCAGTATTTTCCACGTCTTCCCCGTCTAGCAGTTCCTGGTCGACCTGTGCACTCGTTTCCGCTCCTTTTTCACCATTTTCCTGGCTGTTCTTCAAAGTGTCTTTATTTTCTTCTGCTTTATTTTTCGCCATTTCAAGAAACTTTAATTCTGCTCTGCTTTTGTCAATTATTTTGCCAAATGCCTCCGTACTGACAAGTTGACACCTGAGTTGACACCGTTGCCGTTTAGTCGCGACTTTACCCGTTGATGGTTTGCCAAATAAGGTCTTTTAGCTGCGGAATACCCTGTTGCGTCACGCTGGAAATAAAAAGCGAAGGCACACCCGGCGGCAATTCCTTTTTCATCTCTTCCAGCAGTTCTTCATCCAGCATGTCAGACTTACTTATGGCCAGTATTCTTTGCTTGTCGAGTAGCTCCGGATTAAATTTCCTCAGCTCATTCAATAAAATATTATACTCTTTCACGATGTCGGCCGTATCGGCCGGAACAAGGAAAAGTAATATTGAATTGCGTTCTATGTGCCTCAAAAAGCGAAGGCCCAGCCCTCTGCCCTCTGCTGCCCCCTCAATAATGCCCGGAATGTCGGCTACGACAAATGATTTGTAGTCGTGATATTTGACGACCCCCAGATTGGGCGTGAGTGTTGTGAAGGGATAGTCGGCAATTTCGGGCCTGGCGGCAGAAATTGCCGAAAGCAGCGTAGACTTACCGGCGTTGGGGAATCCCACCAGCCCGACATCAGCCAAAAGCTTCAGCTCAAGGATAACCCAACCTTCTTCGCCGGGCCTGCCAGGCTGGGCATAGGTTGGCACCTGGTTGGTGGGAGATTTGAAGTGGTCGTTGCCCAACCCGCCCATGCCTCCTCTCTTCAGTACTTCCTGCTGGCCTTCATTTACAATTTCCAGCAGTTTCTCCCCGGTTTCAGCGTCTCTTGCAACTGTTCCCAGCGGTACGTCCAGTATTATATCTTTACCCTGTGCGCCTGTACGTCTTCCCCCTTCACCATTTACGCCGTCCTGGGCAATTACGTGTTTCTTGTATTTAAGGTGTAGCAGCGTCCATAGTTGCGGGTTGCCACGCAGAATAATGTGGCCTCCGCGGCCACCATCTCCACCATCCGGACCACCGCGGTCCACATACTTTTCGTGCCTGAAATGTACTGAGCCAGCACCACCATTGCCCGACCGGCAGTTAATTTTTACGTAGTCAATAAAATTCTCAGTCATCTCAAAATGCGGATTGATTATCTCTCCCTGGCATGCACCAACGTCGTTAGCCTGGCCAAACAGACAGAAAAATGCGTGATATAATACCGTTAAGGACAACCCGTTCCGGCCAATCCGGGGTGGTGTTATCAGGTAAGGGAGTCAATTATTCCGCAAATATCAGCAAATATTTGGTTTATTTCGCCCACGCCTTTTACCGCATAGTATTTGCTCTGGCTTTTGTAGTAGTTGGCCACAGGCAGGGTCTCATCCTGGTACACTTTGATGCGGTTCGTTATTTTGGCTTCATCCTGGTCATCAACCCGCCCCGAGGTCTTTCCTCGCTCGGCTATGCGCACCCGCAATTCTTCTTCAGGAACCTCCAGGGCAATCATACCTTTAATTGGAGCCCCTTTGGCATTTAGCAACTCATCAAGTGCTTCAGCTTGCTTTACCGTCCGGGGGAATCCGTCGAAGATAAATCCCGGGGTACCAGCCGAGGATTTTATTTTCTCATCTACCATCCCTATCACAACCTTGTCGGGCACAAGATTGCCCTCATCCATATACTTTTGAGCCAGCCGGCCGAGCTCGGTGCCTTCGGTCAAATGTTTGCGAAACAAATCGCCGGTAGAAATATGGGAGAGCTTATATTTTGCAATAATTTTTTCACTCTGAGTACCTTTTCCCGCACCGGGAGGGCCAAATAATACTATGTTAAGCATTTGTTTTTGGTTCATATAAATAAATAGAGGGTTTTGCCGTAAAAAAAGAACCCGTTCAGGATCTTTGCTTCCTTAGTATGGCTGGCCTTCACCTTTTTTTTGGAAGGTCAAAAATCTAAAATACTTCTGAAAAAAAGAATTACAAAATCGAGATAGAACGAAAGCGCTGCAAGCACTTTCAACTTACCTGGTAGATGTCTGGCAAATGCCGTCCTTTTTCGTCATAGTCCAACCCGTAGCCAACTACGAATTTGTTTGGTATAGAAAACCCCACGTAGTCTAGCGGGTACTTGTTTTTAAACACATCTTCCTTAACAAGCAGGGTACAAATTCGCACGGAAGCCGGAAGTTGCTCCTCGACCATGTTCACAAGTTCTTTCATTGTAAGGCCCGTGTCTACGATGTCCTCCACTATCAGCACATCTTTGTTTTTCAGGTCGTGCATTAGCCCGATGAGTGTTTGCACCCTACCGCTGGAACTCGTGCCCTTGTACGATTTGAGCTTTACAAATGAAACTTCCGGCTCTGCATTGAGCTTTCTTATGAGATCTCCCGCAAAAATGAATGCGCCATTTAATACTACCAGGGCGACCAACTGTTTGCCTCTGTAATCGCGGTTAATTTCATCAGCAAGCGCATCAACACGATGGGCTATCCGGGCACTGTCGATTAAAATCTGAAATTCCTTGTCGTTAACAGTCATAATACAAGTTAATCGTCAAAAAAGTATAAAGGAAAAAACCGCCGTCGTGGTTCGGTTAAAGTTCCCGCATCAACACGGTATACAGATCTATCATGGTTTGGATGTCGTAAACATGCACTGTCTCGTTGGGCGAGTGCACATTGCTTTCGGGCGCCCCCACAAAACACCAGTCGATCGGATACGGCGAGGTTTGCAAATCGCGGCCATCCGAAGAGCCGCTTCCTTCTACTTCCAGCTGAAAAGGGATGCCAGAGGCCAACGCAATAGCCGTGATCCTGTCGATATAGGCCTTGCGCGGAATATTTTTGTCGCGCATCGAAATTACCACACCTTTGCCGGGGTGCACCCCGTCTGTAACCCAGGTGATGTCGGAAATTAGCGTTTGCCTTACCTGCCACCGCTCGTATAAATACCTGATAAGGTACTGCACCGAGCCTCCGCCATGTTCTTCCCAGCAACTAAACACAATAATGCCGTTGTCCATTGTTTCGGCAACTTTGAGGGCGCTGTAAACGCCCAGCCGGTTGTCGAGGTAGCAGCTGGTAATGAAGTCGCCCTTGCGCCGGAAGTCGCATTTGTAGGTAAGTGCGGTGCCCCTGTCTATGGCGCGGCCAAACTCGTAGTACGCCCGTCCTTCTTCATTCAGCAGTAGCTTACAGTCGATAAGGCCGAGGCTGTCTTGACCAACCAGCCTTGTGCCGGTATCGGCGTCGGGGCTACCGATTGGCACAAGCTGGTTCTCGTACCTCACGGTGAAACCGATGGAATCCATGTGGGCAAAAATGGCTGTGCGGGGTTTTTTCCCCGGCGATTCAAAAGCGAGGATGAGGCAATCCTGGAAATCGGGCCCCTGGATGATTTCGGGCTGTATTTTCCAGTTTTTCTGGTGCTTACGAACGTACGAAAGAATAAATTCCTTTAGAGGTGCCTCGTTTCCCGACGGGGCGTGGATGCTGCAAAGTTGTTGAAGAAGTTTCATGCATGTGACAATGTGGAGTGCCAAATAACAAAGAAATTTGCAGATGCGGGGTAGTTTTCAAGAAAGAGTCAGGGCGATTGCATTTAAAATAATTTCTTTAAAATCCTTCGTTTTACCCCTAATCCGCCAGCTGGCGGAAGCCAAAGGATTTCAAAGCCGTTGCGGGCGGCTAGGCTCACCCGTCAGGGCGGCCGACGTGGAACGGGGTAAATAAACGGCTTTGAAATTTAATTTTGACTGATCTGTTTTAAATGCGATTGCCCTGAAGAAAGAGTGAGCAAGTACATGATGCAGCAAATATTTTTTAATAGCCGCCAAAATTGTAAAATTGGCTCCGTTGACGATCTACCGAAATGAATGTGCACGTATTAAACGAAAAAAGCTCAGTTGCCAACCGGTTTTTGGCCGAGTTGCGTGACTGCCATACGCAAAGCGACCGATTGCGATTTAGACGCAACATGGAGAGGCTGGGCGAGCTTATGGCCTACGAGTTTTCCAAAACGCTGCAGATACAGTCAGCAGAAATTACCACCCCCCTCGACACAATGCGGGTTGACGTGCCGGCTGAAGAGTTGGTGCTGGTAACGGTGCTCCGGGCGGGCATCCCGTTCTTCCAGGGCTTTCTCAACATTTTTGACACCGCCTCGTCGGGGTTTATCGGGGCATTCAGAGAAGAAAGCGGCAGCGAGCCGGTTCGCGACTTGCATATTGCCCTTACCTACAGCGCTATGCCCAACCTAAGTGGCAAGCATCTCGTATTAATCGACCCCATGCTGGCAACAGGCAAATCGCTTGTAAAGGCTTTCCATCAATGCCTGAAGTATGGGCAACCGCAGGCGGTTCATTTTATGTCGGTAATAAGTGCTCCGGAAGGTATCAGGCATCTGCAGCAAGCAGTAGATCACCCCGGCAGCATTTGGACGTGGGCCAAAGACAGTCATTTGAACGACTTGGCTTACATCGTACCCGGTTTGGGCGATGCGGGCGATTTATCTTTTGGAGTTAAAGAATGAATGGCAGACATTTTGTGTTAGCAGGTTAGCGGCTCCCTTGTCCCGAGCCGCAGTTTAACGTAGCTTTTCCTGGAAAATATGCAGGCAAATTTTGTTGCAGAAATACTAAAGTACCTCGGGGTGTATGTGCTTAGTATGTTTAAGTTTATCGCGGGTCCTACTATTGGTATCTCTTCGGGGTTGAATTTTTTTGTCACCGTTGCCCTTACCGTAGCTGGCATGATGACGATCGTTTACACCATAACCTACTTTGGTGACAACGTAAAAAGGATAGTGCACCGGCTTTTTGAACCTAAGAGAAAGAGAAAAGTCTTTACAAAGAGCAAGCGACGCTTCGTAGCCCTCTGGAAAAAGTATGGCGTTTACGGTATATCGTTTTTTTCTCCACTTTTTATTACACCCATTGGTGGAGCCATCATTCTTAACACACTTGGTGCTGAGAAGAAAAAGATTATTCCGAGCATGTGGGTAAGCGCTATTTTTTGGGGAGTGATTCACACCCTCCTCGTAAAATATGCCCGGGACCTAATCCTTTGGATGTAGGGTAAGCGATAATTTTGTTGTCCTTGCCGTGGCTACTCCCTCAACCTCATTCTCAGAAGCCTGCTGTCGGCAGTAATAAAAATCACTTTGTCGTTTTCTCCGAATCCCACGTTTGCAGTAGCAGCACCTGTTTTGATCGTTCCGAGGTGTTTGCCGGTGGCGTCAAAAACCAGCACACCGCCTGGTCCTGTGGCAAAAATATTGCCGCTGCTGTCTACCTTCAGCCCATCCTGAGATCCCGGCCCGCTTAGCCCTGATGCATCAAAAAAGATCTTGCCTTCCCCCAGCGTGCCATCTTCGTTTACAGGGAAAGACATCCATACCGGATTTTTACCGTCTGAATTGGCCACGTACAAAGTCTTTTCGTCAGGCGAAAGGGCAATTCCGTTGGGTTTGCTAAGCACGTCGGTCAGCAATTCCACTTCGCCGTCAGTTTTCAGCCGGTACACACCGTTAAAGGCCAGCTCTTTTTCGGGGTCCTCGTCAAGGCCATTGAGCCCATACGGAGGATCGGTAAAATATATGTCGCCATTGCTCTTTATCGCGAGATCATTGGGGCTGTTAAACCTTTTGCCGCTATAGTCTTTTACCAAAGTTTCAAATTCAGCCGCGGGGCTGTCGAGCGGCGCTGCCAGCCTCGCCAATTGCCTGTTGCCGTGCTGGCACAGTATCAGCCTTCCGTCTGCATCCAGGGCAAGGCCATTTGCACCTGGCTCACGGGTGGCCTTGGCCGGGTCTCCGGTAAAGCCGGAGGGTGTGAGATACGTGGTTACTCCCTGCCCTTCCTGCCATTTGTATATCACGTTTTTGGGCACGTCTGTAAACAGCAGCATCTGATGAGACGGCACCCACACCGGACCTTCAGCCCAATCGTAACCTTCGCCCAACACCTCAAGTTCGGCATCTTTAGTTATCAGCCGGTCGATGGCCGGGTCGAGGCGCTCAACCACACCGTTTGCAGATGTAGCTGTGTCGCCGTCAGTTACTTGTGTTGACCGTGAAGTGCAGGAAGCAAGTGCGAGCATGGCACCGCCTGCAAGTAATAATTTTCTCATACGCTTGATTTGTTTTTCCGAGCAGCTCCCGTACACGAAACGAAGAGCTATTTTCTGCTTCATGTATTCGTGGTGTTTGGGCATGTATCGTCGTATACTAATGAAACCCACCACTAAATATAAAAAAATGATTACTTCTTTTCTCTTACGGCCCGTTTATAAAACCGCGACAGAATTCCATTTCTCTTTTACATTTAATTTCTCTTATTTCCGGCCGTTCAAAAAAACGAGACATGTTTGGTTGGTTTAAGCGAAAGAAAAAAGACAGCGCGCCCAAAAAGCCCGATCTGGTAGATTTGGCTCAGCAACCCCTGGCAGTGGGCGACAGGGTGGAATCGTTGCGGTACGACCTGGGAGTGAGCCTTTTGGTAGAAATGGAAGACGGTATTTATTATCAGTCGGAAAAGGACGGGCGAAAAATCCACTGGACGAGGATGATTGACGCATCTACTCAGTTTCAGAAAGTAAAGAAAATTACACCGCACACGGGCGAACAGTAAATAGCTCTTTTTTGTCCGGTTTCGTTACAGATCTCAAAGCCGTTACGAGAATAGCATACTACAATCATCTGACAATAAGTTAGTTATGTTTTTTGGCACTCGAATTGCCAAAAAACAGGCATGGCACTAAAAAATCAGTCAAAAGCTACCATAGGCAAAATGATGTCGCTACCCGGCTTCAGGAGCTTTATTGTGTTTTTGGGCATACTGGTTGCGTTGCTTATCGGCATTTTTACATTGCACGCTGAGGCCTCCCCTTTCCGGATTCCGGTAGTCGGGCCTGTTACCAACGAGTTGGACAAGGTGGACGTTGACGTAGAAGCCGCTGAGGTAACTTCAGCTCCGATAGTGCTCGTTTACGATAAAAATTTCGACCTTATTCTGTCTACTAATATCAATGCCATTTCTTCCTACGAAAGGCAACATTTAGACCGGCTGCTCAACATTTGCGAACTGCTGATGAATAACGATGAAACGGCCATCTACTGGTTGGATAAGTAAGACCGATGGCTTATCTTTCTCAAAACTTCTCCTATGACAGATAAAAAGCTTACCCGCTCGAGAGACAAAGTGTTGGGCGGCGTTTGTGCAGGAATTGCCGAATATTTCGGTTGGGACCCGGCCATTGTACGGATCGGCTATGTGCTGGTATCACTTTTAAGTGCAGCTTTTCCGGGTATTTTAGTATACATCATCCTATGGATTGTAATGCCTGAAAAGATCTAGCACCGGGCCGCTATGGTATGGGCTGGCAACCATCCACCGAATCGCTTTCCAGCCACCTGGCGTAGCCGCCGTCAGATCAGCTTAGCATGGGTGTTTATCCATCTTTCCGGAACCTCACCTCTCGTTGCTGTTTCATAATCCCGATAGCTGCAGGGCACAATGCTGTTGCGGCTGTACTTTTCCTTACCCCCGGAGTAAGGTACCTCCATCCACCACTTTTCGGAGCTCTGGCTTTTATAAAAGGTAATAGTGGCAGGGTCAGCGTTTAACGACACCACATATTTCAGGAAGTCGCTTTTGCGAAAGCCTTTTCCGTCTTTCCTATGATAGAAGCCCTCAATAAAGTACCAAACCATCGTGGCTATTACCATAGCGGTGGACCGCCTTTCATCGTCTCTGGCCGGGTTGTAACCATAGAAACCGGCGGAGCTTATATTTTCGCTGATGCCGGCGTACCAGCTAATCTGGCACGCTTCTTCTCCGGTAAGCCCAAAAACTTGCGACTGCTGCCCGCCAGGGGCATAAATTGAGCTGATGGCTGAGATATCGAATGTGAGCATATCTGCCTGCCTGATCGAAGGCTCCGCTTCATCAATGCTCTCCCGAAGAACTCCCAGCCTTACCGCCTCGAAATAAAACTTTTCGAGAACGTTCAGCGCCTGCTGGTCTACCAGGTAGTTCTGGAAAGCCAGGTGAATGTAATTGAAAAGGTAGTTGGGTTGGTGAACAAGTATTTTATGCAGCCGCCGGGCTGAGTCGGGCACTCCTTTTTCATCACGCAGGTCGAGATAACTGTCTACGCCCAAAACGGAGATCATTTTGCCCAGCGCCTCATAAGCGGTGAACTGGCCAAAGTCCATATCATGCGAGCCCCCAATAACGATGGGTAAAACTTCCTTCTCCAACAGGCTGTGAACCACCTCCTTCAAGCGATCGGCCGTGTCGGCCGGCGTGGGACCATTTCGCAAATTGCCAAGGTCCACCACATTGTTTCTTCCCAACCCTTTGGTGAGCGGATACAGCCTTTTTCGTACTTCGTCAGCTGCATTTTCCATCCCGCTCGCATCACTTTCGCCCCGGCATTCTTTAACACCCACAATGGCAAAGTCGGCATTTTTCAGGTCGGGCATTTTGTTGGTAAACACCCGAATACTTTTTAGAAACGACGCCTTCCCCTGCTTTTCGGCGCCCGCACCGGAAGTAATGTCGGCCGGAACCTGATCAAAAAAGAGTTTGAAGTCCATGGCTTAAGTATATAGTCATAAAAAAAGGGAAAAAATTTCGTTTTTCCCTTTTGCTTGTTTTCAGGATTAACCCCCGAAATCGTCAAATCGTATGTTCTCAGGCGGAACGCCCATGTCGTCAAGCATTTTCAACACTGCGGCGTTCATCATGGGAGGTCCGCAAAGGTAATACTCTACCTCTTCGGGTTCAGGATGCTTCTTAAGGTAGTTGTCGTAAAGCACCTGATGAATGAATCCAATATATCCGTCGCCTTCGCCCTGAAGTGATTCTTTTACCTTCCAATTGTCTTCAGGGAGTGGTTCCGACAATCCGATATTAAATTGAAAATTGGGGAATTCCTGTTCGATCTTTCTGAAGTGATCGAGGTAAAAGAGCTCTCTTTTTGAGCGGCCACCGTACCAGTACGATACTTTTCTGTTGGTTTTTTCGGTATGGAACAGGTGGAATATGTGCGAGCGCAACGGGGCCATGCCGGCACCTCCACCAATGTAGATCATTTCGCGCTGCGTAGGGTTGATATGGAACTCGCCGTAAGGGCCGGATATCGTAACCTTGTCACCAGGCTTTCTTGAAAATACATATGACGAGCAAATTCCCGGGTTCACATCCATCCACTTGTTGTTCTGGCGATCCCAGGGCGGGGTTGCCACACGAATGTTGAGCATAATGATGTTGCCCTCAGCAGGGTGATTAGCCATTGAGTAGGCTCTGAAGATTGGCTCAGGGTTCTTCATTTTCAGGCTCCATAACCCAAATTTGTCCCAATCGCCTTTGTATACATCCTGCTTGTGGCCAAGGTCGGGATGTGGGGTAATATCCATGGTGCTGAAGTCGACCTCAATGGCTGGCACATCGATCTGGATATATCCGCCAGACTGGAAATCCAACGTTTCGCCTTCAGGCAATTTCACAACAAATTCTTTTATAAAAGTGGACACGTTATAGTTAGAAACCACCTCGCACTCCCATTTCTTAATACCAAAAATCTCCTCCGGTATGTGGATGCACATGTCTTGCTTCACTTTTACCTGGCACGACAAACGAACGTGATCCTTTTGCTCCGAGCGGGACAAGTGGCCAGTTTCTGTGGGAAGCACATCGCCACCACCCTCCAATACCTGACACTTGCACATGGCGCAGGTGCCGCCGCCACCGCAGGCAGAAGGCAAAAATATTTTTTGACCAGACAGCGTCGACAACAGGCTGGATCCGGCAGACGCAATCAGAGGGTTTTTCTCATCGCCATTGATAATGATTTTTACATCACCCTGTTGAACCAGCTTAGCCTGTGCTACCAACAAAATAACCACCAAAAGAAGGATGATTACTGTAAAGGCTACGATTGAAGTTAAAACTATAGACGTCATTTAGAATGAAAGATTTTTGGTTCCTGCTTTGGAGTCACAAATATATCTATTAAGGGCATTTTCTGTAGCCAATTCCCGAAAAATTACACAACTGTTGCATAGCGGCAGATGATCGCCTTTTTTAAAGTAATAGTTGACGTACATTGGCCTTTCAGCTGTCTTTGAGCAGCTTAAGCAAGGTGGTTAGTTTTGCCTTCAGGTTTCGGCGGTCCACAATAAAGTCGAGGAAGCCATGGTCCTGTACAAATTCGGCGCTTTGAAATCCTTTGGGAAGATCTTTGCCAATAGTTTCTCTGATAACCCGTGGCCCGGCGAAGCCGATAAGCGACCCGGGTTCGGCAATATTGAAGTCGCCCAGCATGGCGTAAGAGGCCGTAACACCCCCTGTTGTGGGATCGGTTAGCAGCGATATGTAGGGTACTTTTGCTTCGGAAAGTAGCGCAAGCTTGGCCGAAGTTTTGGCCATTTGCATTAAGGAAAAGCCAGCCTCCATCATACGTGCGCCACCCGATCTGGATATCATAAGAAAAGGAATCTTATGTTTGATACTGTGGTCGATTGCCCTGGCAATTTTTTCGCCAACCACCGACCCCATGGAGCCGCCGATAAAGGTGAAGTCCATACAGGCCACCACCAGGTCGAGGCCGTTCATTTTACCCACCGCTGTTCTCACAGCATCGTTCAATCCGCTCTTCTTAATAGACCCCTCTATTCTTTTCGGATAGGGCTGGGAATCGACAAACTTAAGCGGGTCGGCCGATTTCATGTTGGCATTGAGCTCCTCAAACTTATTATGATCAAAAAGGATCTCGAAATATTCTTTGGAGCCAATTCGTACATGGTAGTCATCATCGGGGCACACGAAAGCGTTGTTTTTCAGCTCTCTTATGTGAATGATGTTTCCGCTTGGTGTTTTATACCAAAGCCCGTCGGGCGCTTCTCTTTTTTCGTCGGTGGGTGTTAATATTCCTTTATCCTGTCTCTTAAACCACGCCATTCTCTATCCGATTGGTAGACTGCAAAGATATTGAGAAAAAACAAACTTGCGTGGCTTTTGATGTTTGTTTATCTGCTCCCAAATCTCAATCGGGGCGTGGCACGCTTGACACAAGAAACAGGGACCGCCGACCTGCCATTTCAAAACTTGATACTCACGCCAAAGTAGGGTGAAATGTAGCTGGTAGCTTTGTACGAGCCATCAGCCGTAGGAGCAAAGGCCCAGTAATAATCTACCCCCAATGCAAGAAACTTATTCATGTGGTAAATAAAACGCACCTTAGCCAGGGAGTTGTCGTCGAGCTCAAATGCATCGGCAAGGTTGGCAAGGTTGGACTTAACGTAGCTGCCATGCAGCGACACCTTGTCGCCCAGCCTTTCCAGGTCTGCATTAAGCCTCAGCACAGCCGGCGATTCGTCCGAAATCTCATCTGGCAGTAGCAGGCTTCCACCCAACTGCACTTTGTCCAGGATGTGTCCGGTAAGGCTGCCATATATGCCGCTCATTTTTGGTGCGCTTCCCAGAGCCAACAACCTGGCGTCTTTGTTCAACTCGTAGGTAGCATCGAAAAATTGCGGCAGGTAATGATTAGTGTAGCTCAGCCTCTCTATGCGTATATCTGTACTTAGGGTATTGGCGATAAAGTTGAAGCGGAAATTCACGCCCCCGCTAATTCCCGAGCCATTGGTAAACTCCTGCGGATTTCCCTCTGCAGTATATATTACAGTTAGCGAATCGGTAAGCGCCTCAGTAGCCACATCAAGTTTCGAATAATTGAAGAACGCATCAATTTGAATAAAAGGTACCCGAAGCAGGTTGATGCCCGCATCAATTCCGAAGGCACCTATTCCTTCGGCAGTAAATTGATTTACCCTAAAAGTGCTGTCGCTAACCGGCTGTTGCGTCTGGTCGCGGTCTTTTATTACAGTAGCTCCTATTTCGAGCGTTCTTGCCACGGGAATAATCGTCCATGCCAGCGGCCGCACATATGGCCGCACGGCCAGCAGGTTGAGCGAAGCAGGGTCAAAATCGCTATACATTCCCTCAAGGCCGGCAAGACCCAGTATGTTGAAGTCGTAGTGCAGCCCCATCTTGCGTTTCTCGTAACTTGTGGTGTTGGTGTAGTTATTCACCAGGCCGCCAAACCCGATCATAGTATTTGTCAGCTCCCCTATCCTTACGTAGTACGGGTCACGTTTCTGGCTCCCCAGGCGTATGTAGCGTACCAACCTGGCGGCCCCCACTCCTCCTTCAAATATTTCTGTGCGTATTTTCTGACTTTCCAATCCGTACAAAACAGGCACATTCAGGCCTAAACCAATTTTCCATATTTTAAACTCGGGTGACAGCACAAGGCCTGCAAAGTGCTCTCCTCCTATTTGCGTGTAGGTAAAGCCCCCGGTGAACGACCCTTTGGAGTCCTGCTCGGGCATACCCGCCCGGAAGTCTTCGGGCACCGGTGCTATATCACGCCGCTCCTTTTTTTCTTTTGGTTCCTTCTTGTCCTCTGCCTCCTCCTCAGGTTGCTCGTCGATTACCGGTGCGGGTTCAACGGGGTAGGTTGCCGTGTCGGCAGGCGTTGGTAAATCCACAGGCTTAAGTGTATCGGCAGGCGGCGAAAATGGCTGCACAAGGTTGGTTGAGTCGATGGACTGCCGCGGCAGCTGGAGTGTGTCGGCTGCCTGAGTGGGCACGGTGTCGGCGGGTGCAGCCTGCTGCTCATTGAACAACACTGGCTGAGCAGCCTCGGTGGAAAGCGGCTCAGCTTCCTTCGAAGGCTTTTCTTTTTTCTTCTTTTTCTTTTTGTCAGTCTTCTCCCAAAGGTAGGAGTAATCGGCAAACGGATCATCCGTGGGTGTTTCCTGAGCCAAAAGGGGCAGGGAAGACAAACACAAAATGACTAATGCAAAAAGGTTAAACGCTGGCCTCATCTTGTACGGGTTAAAAAATGCGGAATAAAAATACTACTATTTTTTATAGTAGCTAATCCAGGCCGGCTTTAAAAAGTTACCACTTACTTTTATAACCTACTTCACTTCCTCGTAGTCAACGTATTCGCCACCCCGGTTGGTGTTGGAGGATTTTCTCTTCTTTATTTCTTCGTCAGGAACATAATCAACCTTCACCTCACCATTTCGGGCGTAGGTGGTTTTGCCTCTCTGGTATTGCTGCTGATATTGCTGACGCTGCTGAAACTGCCTGCCTGACCCAAAATATAGTGCTTTCATAATAAAGCCCCCAACTTTGTAGAACACGTAAAAGAACAAGATCAGGATCAAAAGGAATTTTAACATGGCTTATCAGTTATCATCCTAATTAACGACTTAAGTACAAGTTTCGTTCGGAATAAATTTTGAGGAAGTAGTCGTCCATCAAGTCTTCAATAAAGTAGATGGATTCTCCTGTCGATTTCATCTCAGGGCCTAATTCCTTATTCACGTTCGGAAACTTATTAAAAGAAAACACCGGCTCTTTTATAGCGTAGCCATGTTTTTTTGGATTAAAGGTAAAATCCTTAACCCGCTTCTGGCCAAGCATTACCTTGGTGGCATAGTTTACATAGGGCTCGTCGTAGGCCTTGCAAATAAACGGCACAGTGCGTGACGCCCTCGGGTTTGCCTCGATCACATACACTTTGTCGTCTTTTACCGCAAACTGAATGTTGATCAGCCCCACAGTTTTTAACGCCAGGGCAATGGTTTTTGTATGCTGCTCGATCTGGCGGATTACAAAGTCGCCAAGGTTGTAAGGCGGCAGCACCGCGTAAGAGTCCCCTGAGTGGATCCCCGCCGGCTCGATATGCTGCATTATTCCAATTATGTATACGTCTTCCCCATCGCAAATGGCGTCGGCTTCGGCCTCGATGGCACCGTCCAGAAAGTGGTCGAGAAGAACCTTATTGCCCGGGTTGTCTTTCAAAAGATCGACCACGTGCGACTCCAGCTCCTGCTCGTTTATCACGATTTTCATGCTCTGGCCACCCAGTACGTATGAGGGCCGTACCAACAACGGGAAGCCAAGTTTTTTCGAAAGGTCCAATGCCTGGTCGGCATCTTCTATTACGCCAAACTCGGGATAAGGAATGCCGTTTTCTCTCAGCAATGTGGAGAAGCTGCCCCTGTCTTCGGCCAGGTCGAGCGACTTAAAGTCGGTACCAATGATTTTGATGCCGTACCTGTCGAGCTTCTCGGCAAGCTTCAGGGCTGTTTGTCCACCAAGCTGTACTATCACGCCCTCTGGCTGCTCGTGGAGAATGATGTCGTAAATGTGCTCCCAGAACACCGGCTCGAAGTAAAGCTTATCGGCAACGTTGAAGTCGGTAGAAACTGTTTCCGGGTTACAATTAATCATTATCGTTTCGTAACCGCATTCCTTCGCCGCCAGCACGCCGTGCACACACGAGTAGTCGAACTCTATTCCCTGGCCTATGCGGTTGGGACCAGAGCCAAGGATGACTACCTTTTTTTTGTCGCTTCTTACCGACTCATTTTCGTCTTCGAAAGTGCTATAGTAATAGGGGGTTTTAGCCTCAAATTCAGCCGCGCAGGTGTCAACCAGTTTGTATACTCGCTTTATACCAAGATCATGGCGCTTTTTGTGCACCTGACTCTCAAGGCAATTGAGCAGGTGGGCGATTTGGCGGTCGGCATAGCCTTTTGTTTTGGCTATTCGCAGTAGCTCTTTCGGAATGGTGTCGATGTTGTAGCTCTCAATCTCCTTTTCCAGCTTGAGCAAGTCCTCTATCTGGTCGAGGAACCACATGTCAATTTTGGTGAGCTTGTGCACCGTTTTAAGTGGGATGCCCAGCTTAATGGCGTCGTATACATGGAAAAGCCTGTTCCAGCTTGGGTGCTTTAGGCTGTGAAGTATTTGCTCCTGGTTGGTTAATTCTTTGCCATCGGCACCAAGGCCGTTGCGCTTAATCTCCAGCGACTGACACGCCTTTTGCAGCGCTTCCTGGAAGTTGCGGCCAATGCCCATTACCTCACCAACCGACTTCATCTGGAGCCCAAGTGAGCGGTCGGCTCCTTTAAATTTATCGAAGTTCCACCGCGGGATCTTTACAATGACGTAGTCGAGCGCCGGCTCAAAAAAGGCCGAAGTTGTGCCGGTAATCTGGTTTTTCAGCTCGTCGAGGTTATAGCCAATAGCCAGCTTTGCGGCCACCTTAGCTATGGGGTAGCCGGTGGCTTTAGATGCCAGGGCGGAGGAACGTGAAACCCTTGGGTTAATTTCTATACCAACGATGGTGTCATCTGCCGGGTTTACTGCAAATTGGACGTTACAGCCGCCGGCGAACATCCCAATGCCATTCATCATCCGCTTGGCCAGATCGCGCATGTGCTGATAGGTAGTGTCGGGGAGTGTCATGGCCGGCGCAACCGTAATGGAGTCGCCGGTATGGATACCCATAGGATCAAAATTCTCGATAGAGCAAATGATGATAATGTTGCCAAGGTTGTCTCTCAGCAGCTCGAGCTCGTACTCCTTCCATCCCATGATGCTCTGCTCTACCAGCACTTCGTGGATGGGCGACGCATGCAAGCCGTTGTTAAGGGCCTTGTCAAAATCTTCAGCTTTTTCAACAAAGCCGCCGCCGGTGCCTCCTAGTGTGTAGGAAGGCCGGATAACGAGCGGGAAGCCGATTTCCTGCGCTATTTCTTTTCCCTGCAAAAATGAAGTAGCAGTGGCCCCTTTGCACACGTTTACTTTCAGTTCGTTCATCTTTAGGCGAAACTTCTCGCGGTCTTCGGTAGTTTCTATGGCATTTATATCCACCCCAATTATCCTCACCCCGTACTTATCCCAAATGCCGGCCTTATCGCACTCAATAGCCAAATTAAGGGCTGTTTGGCCCCCCATGGTTGGCAAAACGGCGTCCACTTTGTGTTTCTCGAGAATTTCCCTGATGTATTTTTTCTCCAGCGGCTTCAGGTAAATATGATCGGCAGTTACTTTGTCGGTCATAATGGTGGCCGGGTTGGAGTTGATCAGTATGACCTCGATGCCCTCTTCCCTTAGCGACCTGGCGGCCTGCGAACCTGAGTAATCGAATTCACAAGCTTGGCCGATGATGATGGGACCACTTCCGATAATGAGAACAGATTTGATACTGGTGTCTTTAGGCATTTCTTTAGAACGGATTGAAAGGAGGGTTTAGCAATTCACAAATCCCGGCAAAGTTATATGCCACTCATTTATTATCAAAAGAGAATGGAAAAAGAGGGCACAAAAAAAGGAGAGGTGCTTTGCTTGCTGCCTCTCCTACAGTTTTTTTTCCGCTACTATTAAATGTGCAATGCGCGGTTTTCAGTCGCCGCAAGGCAGGCTTCCTTAAAGGCTTCGGTATAAGTGGGGTGCGCATGCGACATGCGAGCTATATCTTCAGCCGACGCGCGGTATTCGAGGGCTACTACGGCTTCGGCAATCATATCGGCAGCTCTTGCCCCGATAATATGCGCTCCCAAAATTTCGTCGGTTTCCTTGTGCGCTAGTATTTTTACCAGGCCGTCGGTATCCATACTTGCCCGGGCCCTGCCCAAAGCTTTGAAAGGGAATGAGCCGGTTTTGTATGGTGTGCCGTTTTCCTTCAGTTGCTCCTCGGTATAGCCCACAGAAGCCACCTCCGGCCAGGTGTAAACTACCCCCGGTATGGCCATATAGTTGATGTGTGGTTTTTGGCCGGCAATGGACTCGGCTACAAATACGCCTTCTTCTTCTGCCTTATGTGCCAGCATGGCGCCCTTTATCACGTCGCCAATGGCGTAAATGCCCGGTATTTTTGTTTGCAGGTGGTCGTCCACTTCTACTCTTCCGGCCTTGTCGGTAGTGAGGCCGATTTTGTCGAGACCAAGTCCGTCGGTGTACGCTCTCCTTCCTATCGAAACCAGGCAATAGTCGGCCTTGAGATCAATGGTTTCGCCTTTGTCCGTTTCAGCTTTCACCGAAACAGTCTTGCCGCTAGTTTCTACTGCAGTCACTTTATGGCTAAGGTAAAAGTCGAAATTCAGCTTCTTCAATACCTTCTGCAGCTCTTTGCCCATGGTGCGGTCCATGGTGGGAATGAGGCTGTCGAGATATTCCACTACCGATACCTTTGCACCCAAACGGGCATACACAGACCCGATCTCCACCCCGATTACACCTCCTCCAATTACTACCAGGTGCTTAGGCACTTCGGTAAGTTCCAGCGCCTCGGTGCTGGTGATTACCCTTTTTTTGTCGAGCTTAATAAACGGAAGACTTGCCGGCTTCGATCCTGTGGCGATAATTACCTTCTCAGTCGTTATCGTCTTTTCTTCTTTACCAGAAATTTTAATGGTGTTTTTGTCGACAAACGACCCCAAGCCATGAAAAACATCAATTTTGTTTTTCTTCATAAGAAACTTGATGCCCTCTGTATTCTGCCTCACCACCTCACCTTTCCGCGCTATCATCTGCTTGATGTTCACCTTTGGCGATGGGATGTCGATACCATGCTCCTTAAAATTGTGTGCCGCATTATGAAAATGCTCGCTTGAGTCGAGCAGTGCTTTGGAAGGGATGCAGCCCACATTGAGGCATGTGCCGCCGAGTGTATCGTATTTCTCAATAATGGCTGTTTTTAAACCGAGTTGCGCACAACGTATGGCGGCCACGTATCCGCCCGGTCCTGAACCTATTACTGTTACCTGATATTGCATGTTGATCTTATTTAAAGTAAATGGTGCGGGCAACACAGCCCGCACCAGTAGTCAAAAGCATGTGTAAAACGATTAAACTCCCAGCAGCAAACGTGTAGGATCTTCCAGCAGCTGCTTCACCCGCACCAGGAAACTCACTGATTCGCGGCCATCGATGATGCGGTGATCGTAGGAAAGGGCCACATACATGATGGGCCTTACTACTATTTGTCCGTTTTCTACCACCGGCCGTTCCACTATGTTGTGCATGCCCAGTATAGCCGACTGCGGGGCATTAATAATAGGGGTAGAAAGCATTGAGCCAAAGATGCCGCCATTGGTAATGGTGAAAGTACCACCCTGCATCTCCTCAATGCTCAGTTTGCCTTCTCTGGCTTTTACAGCCAGCCTTATGATCTCCTTCTCAATCTGATCGAAGCTTAGGGATTCGGTATTCCTGATTACAGGCACTACCAGCCCCCGGGGGGTAGATACTGCTATGGACACATCGCAGAAATCGTTGTAAACAATCTCGTCGCCGTCGATCATGGCATTTACAGCAGGCCACTCTTTAAGCGCAACGCACACCGCTTTTGCAAAAAAAGACATAAAGCCGAGGCCTACTTCGTACTTTTCTTTAAATGTATCCTTGTATTTTTTTCTCAACTCCATTATGGGCCCCATGTTCACCTCATTAAAAGTGGTAAGCATGGCTGTTTCATTTTTTACAGAAACCAACCTTCGCGAAATTGTTTTGCGCAGCGAAGTCATTTTCTCCCTCTTTTGGCTGCGGCTGCCTTGTCCTTTTATTTCGGGTGCCGAATATTGTGGTGCAGGGGCTTTGGCTGCTTCCGGTTTACCGGTAGCTTTTTCGGCTTTGGCAGCATCCTCCTTGGTAATTCTGCCGTCTACTCCGGTACCTTTTACATCTGCGCTACTCACTCCTTTTTCTGCCAGAATTTTAGCCGCCGCCGGAGACGCATGGCCGGCAGCATAAGAAGAGGAGTCGCCCGCCGGCACAGCAGCTGCCTGAGCCGGACTTGCGGCTGGTTGTTCCTTCTTAGGAGCGCCGTCGGTCACTTCTATCCGGCAAATCAACGCACCTATCTCCAGGGTTTCTCCTTCTTTGGCAACCACTCTAAGTATGCCATTCGCCTCAGCCGTAAGCTCAAATGTAGCTTTGTCCGATTCGATCTCAGCTATTACATCGTCGAGCTGAACATGGTCGCCGTCTTTCTTCACCCATGAAGAGATAGTGACTTCGTTAATCGACTCGCCAACTGTGGGCACGTGCATCTCTATTACTTCGCCACCACCTTTGGCCTCTTTCTCGGCTGCAGGTTTTTCTTCTTTTTTCTCAGGCTTAGCAGCAGGCGCAGCGTTTGTATCGATAGAGCAAATTACTGCTCCGATCTCTGCTGTTTCGCCTTCTTTTACCAATATTTTAAGCTTTCCGGCTCCTTCGGCATTTAGCTCGAAGGTGGCTTTGTCAGACTCCAGTTCGCAAAGAATTTCATCCCTCTCCACAATGTCGCCATCTTTTTTTAACCATTTTGCTATGGTAACTTCAGTTATTGATTCCCCTACTGCAGGGATTTTTACTTCAAGGCTCATCTGTTTTTATTAGGGTTTATTATGCTAGTGCTTTATTTATTAGTTCTTCCTGCTCTTTGTTGTGCATTTTGTAATAGCCGGTGGCAGGCGAAGCTGCTGCCTTTCTTGAAACAAGTTCCATTTTTACTTCTGGGAACATCCGCAGCAGAAATGTCCACGATCCCATATTCTCAGGCTCTTCCTGCACCCACAGCACCCTGGCTCCTTTGTACTTATCGAGCTCGGCCATGATTTTTTTGCGGGGGAAGGGATGAAGTTGTTCAATCCGGATAATGGGGATGTTCTTGATATTTTTGCTCTGTCTTGCCTCAAGAAGGTCGAAATATATCTTTCCGGTACACAGTATTACCTTCTTCACGTCTTTGGCTTTCACTTCCTCATCTCCGATTACTTCCCGGAAGCTGCCATCGGTGAAGTCGCTAATTGGAGACATTACCGACGGATGGCGGAAGAGAGATTTTGGCGACATGAGCACAGCCGGCATGCGGAACGGCATTACCAGCTGCCGGCGCAACATATGGAAGAAGTTGGCGGGCGTAGTAAGGTTGCAGAAATACATGTTGTTGCCCGAGCACATCTGCAAAAATCTTTCCGGCCTTGCGCTCGAATGCTCGGGGCCCTGGCCCTCATAGCCGTGTGGCAGAAGTAGCACCAGCCCGTTCATCCTTTGCCACTTGGTGTAAGAAGGCACAATAAACTGATCGATCATTACCTGTGCGCCGTTGGCAAAGTCGCCAAACTGCGCCTCCCAAATAACGAGGGCGTTGGGATTGGCCATGGCATACCCAAACTCGAAACCCAACACACCAAACTCGGAAAGCAGAGAGTTGAATATCCTGAACTTTTCCTGCCCATCCTCCATATTGTTGAGGCTGTTGTAGGTCTCGTTGGTAATACTGTCGCGCAGCACCGCATGCCTGTGAGAGAAGGTACCTCTCAGCACATCTTGGCCGGTCATCCGCACAATTTTACCATCGAGCAGCAATGAACCGTAGGCAAGCAACTCCGCGGTGGCCCAGTTTACCACCTTGTCATCAAAGATCATTTCCTTTCGCTGCTTAAGCACCTTTTCAATCTGCTTCAGGGGCTTAAAGCCTTTCGGAATTTTCACAAGCGACTTACCTACCTTTTCTATCACGCCCATATCTACCGAGGTAGTTGGCGACGTTTCAAAATCTTCGGGCTTGGAAATCCTTAGCTCCTGCCATTCTTTCTCCATCGGCGAATACTGGTAGGGCAGCGGCTTCTGCTTTACCATATTCAGGCGGTCCTGCAGCAGGTCTCTGAACTCCTTGTCCATTTTTTCGGCCAGCTCAGCATCCACATCGCCCCTGTCTATCAGGTGCTTGTTGTAGACCTCCCTTGGATTGGGGTGCTTGGAAATAATATTATATAGCGACGGTTGAGTAAACTTCGGCTCATCGCTTTCATTGTGGCCATGGCGCCTGTAGCATACCATGTCGATAAACACGTCTCTTTTGAACTTCTGCCTGAACTCAATAGCCAGGTTAACGCAGAACACCACAGCTTCGGGATGGTCGCCATTTACGTGCAGCACAGGCGAATCGATAACTTTGGCCACGTCAGTACAATAAATACTGGAGCGGGCGTCGTCGAAGTCGGTGGTAAAGCCTACCTGGTTATTAATAATAAAGTGAATGGTGCCGCCGGTAGTATAGCCCTCAAGCTTACTCATTTGCACCACCTCATACACAATTCCCTGGCCTGCAACCGCCGCATCGCCGTGAATGAGTATCGGAAGTACTTTGCTGTAGTCGTTATTGTGCTCCCTGTCGGCCTTGGCTCTCAAAAAACCTTCAACGAGCGGGTCTACAGCTTCAAGGTGCGATGGATTGGGTGCAAGCCGCAAATTAACGGTGTTGCCCGAGGGCGTAGCGATCTGGCTGGAAAAGCCCATGTGGTATTTCACGTCGCCATCGCCCATGGTAAGGTCGGTGGCTGTGTTCCCTTCAAACTCGTTGAAGATCTGCTCGTAGGTTTTCCCCATAATATTGGCAAGCACATTCAGCCGGCCCCTGTGCGCCATGCCTATCATAATTTCCTTAGCGCCAAGTTCGGCACCTTTATTTATGATGGCGTCAAGCGCGGGAATAGTGGTTTCGCCACCCTCAAGGGAAAATCTCTTTTGGCCCACATATTTTGTGTGGAGGAAATTCTCAAACACCACCGCTTCGTTCAGCTTACGCAAAATCCGCTTCTTTTCGTCGCTCGAAGGGTTAAAATGCAGTGCCTCGTACTCCACCTTCCGCTTAAACCACTCCAGAATGTCGGGCTCGCGGATGTACATATACTCAAAGCCAATTGCTCCTTCGTAGATCTGCTTAAGAGATTCAACAATTTTGCGCAACGGCGCCTTACCGATACCAATTATTTTGCCTGATTCAAACTCGGTGTCGAGGTCCGCCTCCGACAAACCGAAGTCGGAAAGGTCAAGCAGCGCCTTGCGGTCTTTTCTTTCCCTTACCGGGTTGGTTTTAGAACGAAGGTGGCCCCTTGTACGGTAGGCATGGATGAGGTCTCTTACCGCTACCTCCTTGTCGGAATAGCCTCCCGCTGCCGCTACAGTCGGTTCTGCATGGCCGTTTTCACCAAAGTGGGTTTGCGAAAACTCAAACCCCTCGAAAAACTTCTGCCAGCTCGGGTCTACCGACTCAGGGTTTTGTTTGTAAGATTTGTATAGCTCATCGATATAGGAGGTGTGGGCATTGGAGATATATGAATATTTATCCATTTTTAATAGAGGGTGACGTTTGATGAGGTAAAGGTAAAAAATACCTGAAAAGTAATAAAACTGTATATGCGTTTATCCAAATATTACAGAATATCAATCAATTATCTTCGGAAAGATACTTTAATATTATCAATTTAAAACGCCCCTCATCTTAAAGTTGAACCACCTGTCAAATTCGGGGGTATAAATTGTTTTTGGAAAAAAATTACTATCTTTGCCATCCAATTTTCCGGACGGGTTCTGGGATAAATTTTAAACAAACAAAAAATGGCAGTAAAAATCAGGTTAGCACGTCGAGGACGTAAGAAACTTGCAATGTTTGATGTGGTAGTGGCCAAAGCTACCTCTCCCCGTGACGGTAGGTTTATCGAAAAGCTGGGAACCTACAATCCAAATACAAACCCAGCCACCATCTTAATTGATGACGCCAAGGCATTTGACTGGATTATGAAGGGCGCTCAACCGACAGATACGGTTAGAGCTATGCTATCTTATAGAGGCATTCTTCTGAAAAAACATCTTCAGATTGGCGTAAATAAAGGCGCCATCACACAAGAAGAAGCCGACGCGAAATTTGCTGAATGGCAAAACCAGAAAGAAAGCAAGATTAGCGGAAAAGTTGAATCACTTGCGAAGAAGAAGGAAGCTGAGAAGAAGGCTCGTCTTGAAGCTGAAGCTAAAGTGAAAGAAGCAAGAGCGGAGGCGCTTCGCAAAAAGAATATCGTAGAGGAGGCTCCCGCAGCTGAAGAAGCGGTGGAAGAAACACCTGCAGCTGAAGCTACTGAAACAGCACCTGCCGCCGAAGCGGCGCCCGCTGTAGAAGAGACACCAAAAGCTGAAGCAAGCGAAGAAGCTGCTGAAGAGAAAAAAGAAGAGTAAGAAATGCTGGTAAGTGATTGCTTTCAACTTGGGGTAATCACCAAAGCGCATGGCTTACGTGGTGAGGTTCAGCTACTAATTGATGCAGATGAACCCGACAACTACAAGAAATTGGAATCGGTTCTGTTGTTGATCAACAACGAGCTGGTTCCTTTTTTTTTGAAGGCCTGGCAGCTGAGCGGCTCCAAAGCAATTGCTCATTTTGAAGAGATTGACTCACTGGAGAAAGCCGAACGCTTAGTTTCCACCGAAGTATACTTGCCCGACACTTTTCTGCCCGAGCTTGCCGACGATCAATACTACTACCACGACCTGGTCGGTTTAACGGCCTACGACAAGAACGAAGAATTGGGTGTAGTGGCAAACGTTTACAACCTACCGGGGCACGACATTCTCTCCGTGGTAGTAAATGAAAAAGAAGTGCTGGTGCCGATATCGGACGAGGTAATAAAAAAAGTAGACCTAAAAGCCGGCACCCTCTTTCTCGAGTTGCCTGATGGCTTGCTCGACATTTATCTTGAGCCATAATCCATGGTGCGATTTGATATAATTACCTGTGTACCCGACCTGCTACGCAGCCCGTTCGAACACAGCATCCTTAAAAGGGCCATTCAGAAAGGCCTCACCGAAGTACATGTTCACAACTTGCGCGACTACGCCGCGAACAAGCATAAAACGGTAGACGACTACGGCTACGGCGGAGGAGCAGGCATGGTGCTTCAAATTGAGCCGATTGACCGGTGCATTAGTTCGCTGAAAGCTGAGCGGCCATACGATGAGGTAATATATATGAGCCCGGACGGTGAGATGTTTACTCAAAAACTGGCCAACACGCTTGCCATGAAGGGCAACATGATTTTGCTGTGCGGCCACTACAAAGGTGTAGACGAGCGGGTAAGGGAGTTTCTTGTCACCAGGGAAATCAGCATCGGCGACTACGTACTGTCCGGTGGCGAATTAGCCGCAGCAGTGGTGGCCGACGCGGTAATCCGGCTTATACCCGGCGTGCTGAACGACGAAACCTCCGCACTAACCGATTCTTTTCAGGACGACCTGATTGCCCCGCCTGTATATAGCCGCCCGGCCGACTACAAAGGCATGAAAGTGCCTGACGTATTACTCTCCGGAAACGACGCCCTCATCGACAACTGGAGACACGAGCAGTCGCTTGAGAGGACTCGTCAGCGCAGGCCGGGTTTACTTCCCTAGTGTTTGTGTGCGCACACATTTTTTTTAAGAAAAGAAGGGATATGCATTTTTTTTCCTTATTTAAGGTTCTGATTTTATGGATAATAGAACTGTACGGATAAAAGACATTGCCAAACTGGCGGGTGTATCTGTGGGCACGGTAGACCGGGTGCTTCACAACCGTGGTAAGGTTTCGGAGAAATCTCTGCAGAAGGTTCACGCTATTTTAAAGGAGATCGACTACAAGCCAAACCTCATTGCCCGTAGCCTGGGCCTTAACAAAACTTTCCGCATAGCCGCCCTTCTGCCCGACCCGAACCTCGACCCCTATTGGGCGCAATCATTCGAAGGAATAAAAAAAAGCGCGGGAGAGTGGCAGCAGCGGGGTTTGGTGGTAGAGCCTTTCTTTTACGACCTGCACAACAGCAAGTCGTTCGTAAAGGCAGCTAACGCCCTCACAAAATCGGCCCCTGGCGGCAGCCCCGACGGCGTAATTGTTGCCCCACTTTTTTATAAAGAGGCCCTCCCTCTTTTCAAAACGTTTTACTCCCTCGGCATTCCTTACGTGTTGTTTAACACCCGGATCGAAGAAGCGGCACCCCTGTCGTTTATTGGCCAAAACCTGTATCAGAGCGGAAGGCTGGCTGCAGAGCTGTCGGCGTTGGGCATTAGCAAAGGGGGCAGGGTTGCAATTTTGCACGTGTATGAAGACCTGCCTAATTCCGTTCACCTGATGGAGAAAGAGAAAGGGTTTAAGCAGTTTTTTAAAGAGCGGCCGGAGATGGGTATAGAAGTGAAGAGCCTGCATCTTGCTTCGCCGGAGAAGCCCTCCTTCCGTGATGACCTTACCAACTTGTTTTCCGATACGCTTCTTCAGGGAGTTTTCATAAGCACGTCGAAGGCTTTTCAGGTGGTGGATATTCTCAAGAAAACCGGCCGAAAGGACATCCGGATTGTAGGCTACGACCTGCTCGACGAAAACCTGGCCGCTCTCAAGGCAGGTGATATCGCTTTTTTAATCAACCAAAATCCGGCCCGGCAGGCAGCTATCGGCATCGATCACCTGGCAAATCAATTAATTTTCAAACTGGAACCGGCCGCAGAGTACCTCCTGCCCCTCGAAATCATCACGCAGGAAAATATCGCTTCTTACAAACATAACTAACATGGGCCGGCGCCGGCACACAATACGAAGCAGGTTCGGCCTAATAATTTCTCAGCCTGCATATTTGCTATTCAAAACATAGTTGTATATTTGCAGTCCGTTTTGGGAAACGGTAAAAAATTTCAATCATGAGCGATTTGATCAAATTAGTTGAAGCGCAATATCAGCCGCAAAGAAATGACCTCCCCGAATTTAAGGCGGGTGATACTATAAACGTACACGTGAAAATCAAAGAAGGTAACAAAGAGCGTGTGCAGCAATTTCAGGGTACAGTTATTCAACGCAAAAATGTAGGCACCAATGGTGAAACATTTACCGTGAGAAAAGTATCGAGCGGTGTGGGTGTTGAAAGAATCTTCCCCATCATTTCACCAAGCGTTGAAAAAATTGAACTAGTCCGCCAGGGTTCTGTGCGCAGGGCACGTCTTTACTACTTGCGTGGCAAAAAAGGGAAAGCCGCGAGAATTAAAGAAAAAATCTCCTGAGGATTTGAATAAAATGATGTCAAAGCCAACTCTAGGGTTGGCTTTTTGCGTTTATTTGCTGTCAGTTTTATTATGCATCTCACTTTTTATAAATACCACGGCACAGGTAACGATTTCGTTATAATAGACGACCGGGATCTCCAATTTCCGGCTAGCACTGCATTGGTTCGGAAGCTCTGCCACCGCCATTTTGGCATAGGCGCAGATGGCCTCATACTTATCCGCCATCATAAGCAATACGATTTCGAAATGATCTACTACAATGCCGATGGCAGCCAGAGTATGTGTGGAAATGGCAGTCGCTGCGCCGTGCATTTTGCTCATAAAATCGGACTTGCCGGACCCGCTACAACTTTCCTTTCCACTGATGGCCTGCATTTTGCCACCATAGAAAATGATACAGTGGCTGTGCAGCTGCATGACGTAACGTCAGTTTCCGAAAAAGGAGACGCTATGTTTATCAATACCGGCTCGCCTCATCATGTGCAGTTTGTAGACGATGTGGAAAAATTTGCTGTGGTGGAGGAAGGCAAAAAAATACGTTATAGTGACACCTATTCTCCGGGGGGCACTAATGTTAATTTTGTTGAGCTGCGGAAAGACAATGCCATTTTTGTGCGGACTTACGAGCGTGGCGTGGAAAACGAAACGTTGTCGTGTGGAACGGGCGTTACAGCATGTTCCATTGCCGCTTCTTTCAAAGGATACCGCAGTCCGGTAAAAGTTGCGACGCCGGGCGGGCACCTGGAGGTAAGTTTCGTTGCAGGCAATGGCGGTTTCGAGCAGGTGTTTTTGAAAGGACCGGCCACCATGGTGTTTAAGGGAGAAGTGGAGATTTGACACAAGCAGAAAGCCCGGCATATTAGTACCGAATAGGAAAAGGGCTTAATTTTAAGACTTTAAAAAATGAATCAAAAATGATTGAAATCATCACCAGGGGAATCGCTAAACTTTTTGGAACAAAATCAGACAGAGATATAAAGGAAGTTCTTCCGATTGTTGAAAACATTAAGAAAGAGTTTGAAAAGCTTGCCACTGTTTCGGACGACGACCTTCGTAATAAGACCTTGCAGTTCAAAGAATTTTTAAAAGAAGGCACCGCCACGCTGCAGGCTGAAATTGATGCCCTTCATAAAAAAGTAGCCGACGAGCCCGATCTGGATATAGATCAAAAGGACGCTACATTTCGAAAAATAGACCAGCTCGAGAAAGAGAAAAACAAGCAGTTGGAAACGCTGCTGGATGAAATTTTGCCACAGGCTTTTGCTGTAGTAAAAGAAACGGCGCGCCGGTTTGCCGAAAATAAGAAGCTTACTGTACGAGCTACGCAAACCGACCGGCAGCTAGCCGCCACCAAACCTCACATCGTAATTGACGGCGACACAGCCGAATGGAAGAACACCTGGATGGCAGCAGGCACCGAGGTGGTGTGGAATATGGTGCACTACGATGTGCAGCTTATAGGCGGCATCGTATTGCACAAAGGTAAAATTGCTGAAATGGCCACCGGCGAGGGCAAGACCCTTGTAGCCACACTGCCGGCGTATCTTAATGCATTGGCCGGCAAGGGCGTGCACATAGTTACGGTAAACGACTACCTGGCCAAGCGCGACTCCGAGTGGAATGCGCCGTTGTTCCAGTTTCACGGCCTCAGTGTAGACTGTGTAGACAGGCACCAACCCAACTCCCCCGAACGGCGGCAGGCTTACCTGGCCGATATTACCTATGGTACCAACAATGAGTTTGGTTTCGACTACCTGCGCGACAATATGACCCGCAACCCCAACGAGCTTGTACAGCGGGCGCATCATTACGCTATGGTTGACGAAGTGGACTCGGTGCTGGTAGACGAAGCCCGTACGCCGCTGATTATTTCGGGACCAGTGCCAAGAGGCGATGAACACGAGTTTTACGAATTAAAACCGAGAATCCATGGCCTGGTGGAGGCCCAGAAGAAAATTTGCGCGCAGTTTCTTAACGAAGCAAAAAAAATGATTGCTGAAGGAAACGAGCAAGACGGTGGCCTGGCGTTGTTCAGAGCGCACAGAGGCCTGCCCAAATATAAGCCGTTGATCAAGTTTCTGAGTGAAACAGGCATGAGGAACGTGCTGCAAAAAACCGAAAACATCTACCTGGCCGACAACCAGCGAATGATGCCTCAGGCTGATGAGCCGCTTTATTTTACCATAGAAGAGAAGAACAACTCGATTGAACTTACCGAAAAGGGTATTGACCTGATTACGCAAGACGGTGAGGACGCTTCGTTCTTCATTATGCCCGACATAGGCCTTGAGATTGCCAAACTCGAAAACGACACTGCACTTACCGAAACAGACCGCTTGAGGGCGAAAGAAACGCTGATAAAAGACTACCAGGTAAAGGCGCAGAGAATTCACACCGTTAATCAGCTTCTGAAAGCATACACGCTCTTTGAAAAAGACACAGAGTACGTGGTAATGGAAGGTAAGGTGAAGATAGTGGATGAGCAGACCGGCCGTATGATGGAAGGCCGCCGCTATTCGGATGGACTGCACCAGGCAATTGAAGCTAAAGAAAACGTAACCGTAGAAGACGCTACGCAAACCTACGCTACCATTACGCTACAAAACTATTTCCGTATGTACCACAAGCTGGCCGGTATGACGGGCACAGCCGAAACCGAAGCCGGTGAGTTGTGGGAAATTTACAAGCTGGATGTGGTGGTAATACCTACCAATCGCCCCATTGTACGGAAAGACATGGAGGACAAGGTTTACAAAACCATGCGGGAGAAGTTCAACGCTGTTATTGATGAGATTGTAAGGCTAACAGAAGAAGGCAGGCCCGTACTGGTAGGTACCACCTCGGTAGAGATTTCGGAGATTCTGAGCCGGATGCTGAATATCCGCAAGATTAAGCACCAGGTGCTAAATGCCAAGCAACACCAGCGGGAAGCCGAAGTGGTGGCAGAGGCCGGCAAACCCTCAACTGTAACTATTGCCACCAACATGGCGGGCAGAGGTACGGATATTAAACTTACACCAGAGTCGAAACAAGCTGGCGGCCTTGCCATTGTGGGTACGGAGCGTCACGAGTCGCGCCGGGTAGACAGGCAGCTTCGTGGCCGTTCAGGACGCCAGGGCGACCCCGGTTCCTCCCAGTTTTTTGTTTCGCTGGAAGACAACCTGATGCGCTTATTTGGCTCGGACAGGATTGCCAAATGGATGGACAGAATGGGGCTGGAAGAGGGTGAGGTGATTCAGCATTCGATGATCACCAAGTCGATAGAAAGGGCGCAGAAGAAGGTGGAAGAAAACAACTTCGCCATGCGGAAGCGCTTGCTCGAATACGACGACGTGATGAACTCGCAGCGGGAAGTAATATATACCCGCCGCCGCAATGCGCTATTTGGTGAGAGGCTGCAGCTGGATATCCTCAATATGATATTTGACACTTCGGAAGATCTGGTATTGCGCTCGAAAAACTCACAGGATTACGACGGATTCCGGCTGAACGTGCTAAGCACCTACGGCCTCGATTTCCACATAAGTCAGGATGAGTTTGCCGCGGTAAAAACCGACGAACTTACCGAGCGACTGTACCACGAAGTGCTGGCGCATTACAACGAAAGGAAGGCTGCGATTCAGAAAAAATCGCTCCCCGTTTTGAAATATACGCTGGAAAGCAAGGGAGCGACTGTTCAGGATATTCTGGTGCCATTTACCGACGGAAGCAAGCAGATGGGCATAGTGGCCAACCTGAAAAAGTGCGTAGATACCGAAGGAAAAGAACTGGTATTTGCCATGGAGAAAATGATCACGCTGGCAATTATTGATCAGACCTGGAAAGAGCATCTGCGCGAAATGGACGATCTGAAGCAATCGGTTCAGAACGCTGTATACGAGCAGAAAGACCCGTTGTTGATCTATAAATTCGAAGCATTTGAGCTTTTCAAGGCATTTCTGGCCAAAGTAAACGAGGAAACGATTTCGTTTTTAATCAAAGCCGATATACCGAGCCAGAGCCCCGACCAGGTAAAAGAAGCCCGCCAGGCCAGGGTAAAGGAACCCAACTACAAAGAGAGCAAGGAGGAGTCGAGGTCGCTTTTGTCCGGCAGAGAGGGGCAACCTGCGGGCAGCCGGCCGGCAATTACGCGCCCCGAACCGATGAAGTCGCAAAAAGTGGCCGGAAGAAACGACCGGGTGACGGTGCAATACACCGACGGAACCATTAAAGAAGGAGTAAAGTATAAGACCGTGGAAGATGACGTCAGAAATAATCGTTGTGTGGTTATCAACATAGAAAGCTGATGATAAAAAGAATCTTACCTGTATTGGTTGTTGCAATCGCGATCTACGGATGTTCCAAAAAAACATCTCCATCGTCTGGCACAGGCGCAACCTATTCTGAGGATCTCACTATTCTTCATCCGTATATCCCTGAAGAAACGGATAAAGTAGAGCCCCCTGTCGCCACAGAAACTCCTGGTGGCCTGAACCAAGCGGTGATTACCCAATACGATATTACCACCGAGATGGAGGCTGTAGCAGCGATGATTGCCGAGCGAAACCTGCAGAAGAAGTTTATTGATGGTTACACGGTTCAAGTGTATTCGGGTTCGAACCGTGAAATTGCCAATCGTGCACACTTTGATATTCAACAAATGGCTTTGGAGGCCGAGTCGCAATTGACTTATGTGCAGCCAAATTATAAAGTAAAGGTGGGTAAGTTCTACTCCCGCCTTGAAGCTAACAAAGTTTACACTCAAGTGAAGGAGCTTTTTCCTGACGCCATGCTGCTTCCCGAAAAGATTCCCGTAGAATAGGTCAACTCAAATGGAGTTAGCAGAAAAAATAAAGGGGCTGTCTTCCCGGCTGCTCCCGGAAATAGTGGCCTTCAGAAGGCATTTGCACAGGCATCCGGAACTGTCGTTTGAGGAATTTGAAACCTCGGCCTTTATACAAGCAGAACTTGCGAAGCTTTCTGTTGATTCGCTTGAAAAGAAGGCGACTACCGGCGTCGTGGCCCTGATAAGGGGTAAGAATCCTGAAAAAAAAGTAGTGGGATTGAGAGCCGATATTGATGCCTTGCCTATTACCGAGCAGAATGCGGTTGCTTACAAATCCCAAAACATGGGTGTAATGCACGCATGCGGGCACGATGTACACACCGCCTCCCTGCTTGGTGTTGCAAAGATATTGTGCGAATTGCGGAATGAGTTTGAGGGCACCATTAAGCTCATTTTTCAACCCGGTGAGGAAAAGCTGCCAGGCGGAGCCAGCATTTTAATAAAGGAAGGGGTGCTGCAAAATCCGGCGGTAAACAGCATGCTGGGGCAGCATGTAATGCCCTATCTGCCGGTGGGTACGGTGGGGTTCCGCCCGGGTATGTACATGGCCAGTGCCGACGAAATTTATGTAACAGTAACCGGCAAAGGAGGGCATGCCGCCATGCCCGAAAATTTCGTCGACCCCATCGCGATAACTGCACAGATTATTTCGGCTCTTCAGCAGGTGGTAAGCCGCAACGCAAACCCAAAAATACCTACGGTCCTTTCTTTTGGCCACATTGAGGGTCATGGCGCCACCAATGTCATTCCGTCAGAAGTGAAACTTCAGGGCACCTTTCGCACGCTCAACGAAAAATGGAGGCAAGAGGCACATATTAAAATGAAGAAAATGGCAGAGGGCATAGCAGAAGCAATGGGTGCTACATGCCACTTTGATATTCACAAGGGATATCCGTACCTGGAAAACAACGCAGCGCTAACCGCACGGGCAAAAACCTGGGCAGAAGTATACCTGGGGCACGACAAGGTAGTGGATCTGGATATCTGGATGGCCGCGGAAGACTTTTCGTACTACTCGCAGCAGGTAGATTCGTGCTTCTACCGGCTAGGGATTCGAAACGAAGAAAAAGGAATAACCTCGGGTGTACATACTCCCACTTTCGACATCGACGAATCTGCGCTTGAAACAGGCATGGGCTTAATGGCCTGGCTCGCTATCCAGGAACTGCTTTCCTCCTGAGTTATCAAAAGTTCAGCCAGCCCAGCACCTCTTTGCGCATGGATTCGTTAATAGCCAAGGCTAACATAATCGAAACCAACAAGCCTATGCCTGCGTAAAGACCATCCTTGGCGATCAACTGCCAGCTTTTCCTGATACCCTTCCTCCGGTCGTGAGCGTTGTCCTTCATAAAGCTTATCGCAAGTTCCCGGCCACCTAAAAGCCCGATAAAAACCCAGGTCGTACTTATGGGAATATTACTAATCCCCTTTAAGTAGAAAAGAAGCGCCGCATACACCAAGTCTACCACTGTAGCCGCTCTCACGTCTGTTACATCAGCTTTTTCCTGTACAACGGACTGAATCTTATCTCCTTTTAAATAGAAAAGCAGGCCAAGACCGAAGAAAATAAATGATGTGAATGCAATAAACTCGTAAAGATTGAGACTGCGGGGTAACACCACCGCGATGTTAGCAGCATCCTGCATTATCCAAACCGCCCACAAAAGCCCACTGGTAACCCACTGCAGCGGCATCCACCAGTTGGACGGCTTCTTTTTAGCGTACTTAGCAAAAAGCCGTGCTGTTAAAGTCCATACTATTATAGCCAGCACGAACGCTAGCAAATAGCCGATAAAGCTCTTTTGGAGTATGCTTCCAATGGAGCTAACCTTGGTAGAAAAGGCACTCAGCAAAAGAATGGACGTTGAAACTGGCATTTTAAGTCTCGTCAGAACAAGCAGAATAACGGGTGCGGCTACCTGCAAGAAACTGAACGTTGCCGGCGCTTGATTAAGGCCCGGTCCGTTGAGCAATTGAAATGATACATCCCCATCGTTTTTAAGCCAGCTATATGTAACAGTGGCTATAAATATCAATCCCATGAAAAGCCAAAGGGCATACCACTTACGATGAAGGTTTGATGAGATAAAAGTTCCAATTGTTTGTATGCTGTCGTTGGCTATTGCTGAGTAGCCCGCCAAAGCAAATGCAACCCACATGGCAATTTGGGGATACGGATACACTACTCCGCACACAAAAGTAATAGCAAGCAGAAAATATAAGTAACTTCTCTCCTTCTTAGAGATGCTGAACAGTCTTGAGGTGAGATTGGACAACTTACCGTAGGTTATGTGTTGCTGCTTTGATTTTCCGGAGGCCATATTAA
>CBFGTI010000002.1:0-97544 GCA_965651695.1 uncultured Imperialibacter sp.
AAAGCCACCTGGCCGGCAAGGTGAAGAAAAGCCAGCCCATACTGGTGGTGATGGGCAATCCGCCGTATAGTGGCCACTCTGCGAATGATAGTCCCTGGATAGACGACCTGTTGAAAAAGGGCTACCAAAAGCCCGACAAAACCGAAGATGATGGCTACTATAAGGTGGATGGGAAACCCCTTGGTGAACGAAATTCCAAATGGCTGCAAAACGACTATGTGAAGTTCATCCGCTTTGCCCAATGGAAAATCGATCAAAACGGCGAAGGATTATTAGGGTTCATCACCAGTCACAGCTATCTGGATAACCCCACCTTCCGCGGCATGCGCCAAAGCCTGATGAATACCTTTACGGAAATTCATATAGTAAACCTTCAGGGCAATGCCAATGCCTTGAAAAAAGAAACACCGGAGAGAGATAAAGATGAAAACGTATTCGATATCCAACAGGGAACAGCCATCGCCATTATGGTGAAAGAGAAGGGTAAGAAAAGCTGCAAGGTCACGTATACGGATCAATACGGCCTAAGAGAAAAAAAATACGATTGGCTGAACAGCCATGATCTGGAAAACACGGCCACTAAAAACCTGAAACCGATTGGGAGTTTTTATCTCTTTATAGAACAGGATAATACCCTGCGGAAAGGCTACTATAACTTTGTTTCCGTACAGCAGATTTTTCCCGTGAACAGTATTGGGATTGTAACTGCGCGAGATAGTTTGACAATCAAGGATTCACAGGAAGAGGTAATGAACACTATTCGGCTTTTCGCCAAAATGGAAACTGAACTAGCCAGAGAAACTTTCGACCTAGGACCGGATGCCCGTGATTGGCAAGTACATCTTGCCCAACAAGATTTAAAAAAATCAGGACTGGCTGAGAATAAGGTAGTCAAAATTAATTACCGCCCCTTCGACATCCGGTACACCTATTACACGGGGAACTCACGTGGATTTCATTGTATGCCCCGGTCGGAAGTTATGGAGCAATTCATTGCTGGTTCAAATATTGGATTAGTCACATCCAGGCAAGCTCAAAACGGATTTCAACATGTGTTAATAACTGCTTCAATTACTGAGTTTAACTTAACCGGAACGGCGGGCCGTTACGGAAGTGGTTATGTGTTTCCCCTTTACCTTTACCCGCCCAAGGAAGAAAAGAAAAAAAACAAGACCGGACAGATGCTGATGTTCATGGAGCCGGAGGAAGAGTATACGGCCCGGAGGCCCAATATCTCCAAAGAGGTTTTTGAGATGCTGGAAAGGGCATACGGCCGGAAGCCGACACCGGAGCGTATCTTTCACTACGTCTATGCGGTGCTGTACAGCCCCGCCTACCGGCAGAAGTACGCGGAATTTTTGAAGATCGACTTTCCGAGGGTGCCGTTTCCAAAAGAGCACAACACTTTTTTGAAGCTTGGAGCCCTCGGCGAGCGGCTGGCCGGACTGCACCTGCTACAGAGCATTGAGCTTGACCCACCCATCGCCCGCTACATGGGCGAGGGAGACGACGATGTAATCGTGAAACCCGAATGGGCCGGGGGGCGAGTACAAATCAACGCTACCAAATACTTTGAAGGTGTGCCGGAGGAGGTATGGAACTACCACATCGGCGGCTACCAGGTGCTGCACAAGTACCTGAAAGACCGCAAGGGCCGCCGCATGGACGATCCCCGCCACTACTGTCGCATCGTTACCGCCCTCGCCAAAACCATCGAGCTTCAAAAGGAAATAGATGTGCTGTACGCAGGCGTTGAAGAAGCGGTGATTGTTAAGGTCTAACTCCCTCTTCGGAAGTTAATATACTGCCGTATGCGATGTAGTGTATCGCCGCCTCAGCGGCGCCGGTGTAAATGCAACGAGTTCTATCAAATTGTAACCACCAATTTTCCTTTTGCTCTATTGTCTTCCATATATTGGTGTGCTTCAACAATATGCGACAGCTGGAATACCTTGTCAATCCTGAGGCTTATCTTCCCTGCTTCCACTTTGTTTATAAATTCCTGGAGCTGCTCCGGTGGAAGGTTTTTTGCTTCACCTGTGTAAGTTGTCAGCCGTCCTAATGAAGGGATGTCTTCCATCGGAGTGAAGCTTGATAAAGTCCATTCGTTTCCCAGAATACCGGTCATACAAACCACTCCTTTCGGTCCGATACATTGCAGGGAATCTTTCAGTGTTTTAGTCCCTATCAGCTCAAGGACTTTGTGTACGCCATCAGGAAAAAACGCTTTGACCTCCATTGAAACATCCCCTCTATCAATTATCACATAGTCGGCTCCATTGTCCAGAAGCGCTTGTTTTTTATCTTGGTTTCGGGTCGTTGAAACTACGGTTAAGCCTTTGGCCTTGGCTAGTTGAGTAGCCAACATGCCGATTGAAGAAGTCCCGCCACGGATCAGTAATATTTCACCTTCTTCAATCTCCAACGCCTGGTGTAAAGAGCCTGAAACGGTTTGAAACATTTCTGGGATAGCACCCAAGATATTCCAGGACAAACTACTCGCAAAGGGCAAGACTATTTCCTTCGGTACCAAGGTATATTCGGCATATCCTCCATCGAAGAAGCGGCCCATACCCCCCATCATTGCAGCTACCTGCCGGCCTTTTTGAAAGGTGCCGGAAGGGTCATCTTCGATCAGCCCGACACACTCAATCCCTTGTATTCTTGGAAATTCCACACCCGGTGAGTCACCCCGCCGGGTAAACAATTCGGAACGATTTAAGCCAAAAGCTTTTACCCGGATTAAAACCCAACCTGGCTTTACAACAGGTTTGGGTAACTCTTTAATTTGAATGACTTCCGGTGGGCCTGGTCTTGTAGTTACGGCAGCTTTCATAGTTTGTCTTCTCGTCCTTTTTTTAATCCATTTCAAATCCTCAACTACACTTCAGTAAGATCGCGATTCTTCCTTGTGTTATATCTCAAGCTACTCGTCTTTCACAGATGGCCAGCAAGTCTGGTAATTAAACTGTGGTAAACGTAAGGTCACTCACAACATCTTTATTGTTCCATAAAACTATTGCAGTCCGTCCAAATAGCCTCCTGGCGTCCACAGTCTCAATTCAAAAGTCCAACCGGGAAGAGGTTGAAATAAATAACCTCTATCTTTACTCTCCTATTATTTAGCCGGATGGATAAGATAGCCCAAACAGCCAGCTGCCAACCACTGCTCAACTATTTCAACAAGCTAATTCCCCTTAGCTCCGAAGAGAAGGGACTGGTCCTGCAGAAGTTTCATCCCCACCTGTTTTTGAAAAAACAGTTCGCTCTCCAGCATGGGTCTGTTTGTGAGTACTTTGACTTTGTGGTTCGGGGCTGCCTGCGGCTTTACAAGGTGGATGAAAAAGGCTCGTACCACATCCTGCAGTTCGCAACCGAAAACTACTGGATGCTTGATCTTACCAGCTTTCACAAAAAAACAAAGTCGGCCCTCGACATCGATGCGCTTGAAGACACCGTGGTCTTGCGAATTTCTTACGACGATCTGATCGACCTGTATGTGAAAGCGCCAAAGTTCGACCGCATTTTTCGGGTGCTGCTGGAAAATCATTTCATGCAGCAGCAAGAGCGCATCGGGCAGCTGTTCAGCTCCTCTGCCGAAGAGCGATATCAATCATTTCTAGAGACCTATCCCCACCTTCTTAATCGCATTTCGCAAGTGCAAATCGCCTCCTACCTTGGAGTTACACCCGAATTTCTGAGCCGCATAAGAGGCCGTATGGCGAAAAACGACCGATAGTCTTAAACCAGATCAATGTTTTTTCTTAAACCAGGTCATTGGCAGGGCCTTGGGGTTTGACGTTGCTTTGTACCAACAAATCAGTCATCATAAAACCAAGAAAAAATATGTCAGTCAACAGATCAAAAGTAGCCGTCATTGGCCTGGGCAACATCGGAAAAGTAGTCGCCTCAAACCTGGTAAAGGGAAATCGCGAAGTAATACTGGCGAGCCATAAGCTGGAAGATGCCAAAGCACTCGCCACCCAATTGGGAGGCCTGGCCAAAGCTGCGGAAGTAGATGCCGCCATTAGAGAAGCCGACGTCATTGTGTTGGCCGTTTGGTTCAGCACTATTCAGGAATTATTGAAGGAGTACGCCACTGAGCTACGAGGGAAAATCATCATTGATCCTTCCAATCCCATAGCACCCGATGGCAAGGGCGGCTTCAAAAAGATCATTGGTGCTGAGGAATCGGCCGGGCAGATCATTGCCGGCTTGCTACCCAAAGGCGCAAAATTAGCCAAGGCGCTCGGCACACTGGGTGCGGGTTCATTGGCAAGCGCCGCATTCCAAAAGCCGGAAGCCGCCGTGCTGTTTTATGCCACCGACGACACCTCCATTAATGCGAAGGTTGAAGAGCTGATCAACGACAGTGGCTTTGAACCGGTTCGGATTGGCGGTATCGATCAGTCTATCCGCATCGAAGTGTTTGGCGAGCTGCATGAATTTGGCGCTTTGGGAAAGGCGGTTACATCAGAAGAGGCACTCGCAATAGTCTGATATCAACTAACCATTAAACATTATGAGGCGAAATAGTTTAGCCGCACTTTGAGGGCGGTAGGGTTAGCGTATGGCCTTATTTTCATTTAACAGACAAACCAATTATGAAGACAAGAAATAATGCGAAGATGCTTATCGCGACACTGCTGTGTGTGATAGCATTTATTCCGGCTCTGCTGGCGCAAGTACCCAATGACGGCAACATTTACGTTCATCCCGAATTTGGAAGCAACGAAAATACCGGCGCTAAAGAAAGCCCGCTCCAATCCCTTTTCGAAGCTGCCCGCCGGGTAAATCAGGCCAATGGAAAAGGCGCTATTACGATCTATCTGGCTGACGGCATTTATGGCCTTGATGCAACGGTTACTTTTCATCCCGCCAACTGGCATTTTACCAGGGAAGCACGGTTGACCATAAGAGCTGAGCTGTTGCCCGACGACCCGGAGTGGAACCCCGGGATGATGCCGGTGATAGTATCGACCATGCCGCTAAATTTCAAGCCTTATGGTAACGAAGACCCTCTCAAAGGAGCATCATACGGCATACAGATCGAAACCAGCCATGTTACCATTCAGGGATTGCGGCTGTTGGGTACGCCCGTTCATGAGCGGCCTGCCGACGGATATGTAAGAAGAAACTACCCGATTGTGCGGGAAGGCCGCAATCTCGATGACCTGAGAGTAACGCAATGCCTTTTCCTCGGCGATAAACACGCCATACCGAACCACTTGGGAGTGCTTGCCAGCGGGCAGGGTGTGGTGGTCGACCACTGTGTGTTTTACAATGTGAAAGATGCCGTGGTGTATTGGAATTCGGACCGGCCTGCCGAGCGATGCGAAATGCACCACAACCTCGTGGTAGGCAACTACGGCGCTGCCGTGTGGACGTGGTCTGCTGCTGAAGATTTTAAGTATTACAACAATGTGGTGGCCAATGCCAATGTGTTTTGGATTTTAAACAAAGACGGAAAAAATGCTTACAGCCTCACAAACTCAATGGTGATTGGCTACAATGAGCTGGTGAACAAAGGCGGTGGTCCCGCGGGATTTGGTGAAAAAGCAGACCCGAAGAAACTGAAACTTGGTGAGGGTGTTACCATCATGAAAGAAGGCACGATAGAGCTGGAAGAAGATCAAACGAAACGAGACTATCTTCATTTGAAGCCCGGCTCGCTTGGTTCTGAGCTCGGCGCGGGATTGTTTATAAAGTGATTTGCACAAGTAGCTAAAGCCGCATGAGGGCCGGCGGATTACACTATATGCCACGGAACTGCTTGAAAGGAACTTATGCCTTTGCATGCCGGTGAGTGGGAGTAACAACGCTCACTCTTCCCTACGCCGGTGAGTGGGGACACTCACCGGGGCGGCGAAGGAGCAGCTTATCCTTTTGCATATTGGTGAGCTGGTCGCCGGGGCCATGGACAAAACCCAACCAGTGACCAGTCCGCCGAAAGCGATGACATCCCTTGAGGGCACAACTTTCCGGTGCATGGGTGCATATAGAGGGATGTCATCGCTAAATCACCTTTAGATCCTCGACCTCGACATTTCCATCTCCTTCATATATGGCTGGTTGTAAAACCGCTTACCCGTGGCTTTGTACAGGGCATTTGCCACTGCCGCAAAGATCGGTGGGAACAATGGCTCGCCCAACCCGGTAGGGTCAACCTGGCTTTCTACAAAGTGGACCTCCACATGCCTCGGTGCTTCTTTCTGTCGGATCATCCGGTATTGATGAAAATTGTTCTTCTGTGCCACGCCATCTACGAAGGTCATTTCACCAAAGAAAGCGTTCCCGATGCCATCGACAATTGCCCCCTCACCCATATTTTTCGCCGCGTCAGGATTGATCACGATGCCGCAATCCACAGCGGCATATACATTTTGTACCAGCGGGGTGTTTTCCCTGATTTCGAGCTCGATGACCTCGGCTACGTAAGAGTTGTGGCAGAAATAAGCCGACACACCCCTGTGCAAGCCGGAAGACGCTTCGTCCCATTTCGACTTTTCACGCACCAGTTTCAGCACGCCGGCATAGCGGTCGGGTTCATAGTCGTTTCGTTCTCCGACGGGATTAGTTTTAGCTCTCTCCAGCAACTCAAGCCTGAAATCGATCGGGTCCTTGCCTGCCAGCTCAGCCAGCTCGTCGAGAAAAGATTGTTCAGCCCCGGCGATAAAATTGGAGCGTGGCGCCCTGAACGCACCGATGGTAATGTTTGACTCGAGCGACCAGCCTTCGGCCAGGTAGTTGTCCACCGCCCCCGCAGGGAAGCGGTTGGCGTGAACGGGGCTTTCAGGGATACCCCCTGCCTTCACGTGAAAGGCGATGAGGTTGTTGTTCTCATCCAGGCCGGCCCTATAGGTGGCTGTATAGGTCGGGCGATAGATGCCGTAAGTCATGTCGTCTTCGCGGGTATACTGGAGCTTTACAGGTGTTCCCACCTTCTGGGAAATAACCGCAGCTTCCACCAGGTGGTGACCGTATGCTCTTTGTCCGAACCCACCGCCCATTCTTGCCAAATTAATCTGTACTTTTTCCTTCGGCAGTCCCAGTCTGGCCGAAATGGTATTTCTGATCAGCTCCGGTGCCTGAATAGGACCATAAACTTCTGCGCCATCTGCCGTTACATTTGCGTAGCAGTTCATCGGCTCCATGCAATTGTGAGCCAGGTAGGGTGCGTTGTAAGTACGCTCCAGCACCTTCGCGGCCTTTTTGAAGGCGCCTTCAGGGTCTCCATCTTTGCGCAACACGTCCGCTTTTTTGGCGGCCATTTCGGCCATACGGGCATTGTGCCCTTCGGTGCTTTCTAGTCCGCCGGGCACCTGCACCTCCATCTTGTTGCCTCCAAAGCCTGTCATCATAAATGAGCTATCGGTGGTCACCTCCCATTCAGCCTTCAGGGCTTTTTTGGCTTGCATCACCTCCCAGGTTGTGTTGCCCACAATCGCTACCAACTCGGTGAAAGTGGTGGTGTCGAAGAAATTTCTCTCGTAATCATCCTGAAGCGTCTTAATGACGAACACATCTTTGATGCCAGGCATACCCTTTACCGATGATTCGTCCACCGACTTTACCTTCATACCAAATGCAGGAGGATGCACGATCATGGCTACCAGCGCTCCCTCTTCCATCCGGTCCATGGCGAACATTGGCTTACCGGTTACTATGTTTTTGCCTTCCACGTTCTTTTGCGAAGTACCGATGAGTTTAAAGTCGCCAACCTCTTTCAGTTTCACCTCTTCAGGCACGGTAAGCGTTGCCGCCAGAGAGGCCATTTCACCGTAGCCAGCTTTTTTACCACTGGCTTTGTGGTGAAGCATTCCGGCTTCAGTAGTAATTTCCTCAGGGGGCACGTTCCAGTTCTGAGCTGCGGCATCAATCAGCATTTTGCGGGCGGTGGCCCCCGCGGTGCGTAGCGGTTTCCAGCCCTGCCGGATGCCCTGGCTACCTCCTGTGAACTGACGGTCGTACCGCTCGGGGTAGAAATTGGCCTGCTCCACGATCACGTTTTTCCAGTCTAAGTCCAGCTCGTCGGCCAAAATCATCGGCATGGAGGTTTTTACATTGGAGCCAAATTCAGGGTTGGGAGAGAAAAGAGTAACGACCCCGTTGTTACCGATCTTGATGTAGCTGTTGAGCTCAAACCATTCATCGGGCATTGCCAATACCTCCGACTGTGTTTCCGGCTTGCAGCCCGCCAGCCAGCTAAAGCTGAGCATCATGCCTCCGCCAGCCAGGGCCGAGACCTTCATGAAAGACCTTCTGTCTATTTTCTTTTTAGTTATTAGCATTTTGTGAATGTTTTAGGTTTTTAAAGGCCTTCGACTCCCTTTAGGGATAGGGGTAAAGCGAAGGGCTTTAAAAATCGGTGATGATCAAGCTTTATTTGCAGCGGTTTTCACGGCAGCTTTTATACGCAGATAAGTACCACAGCGGCAGATGTTGCCGTTCATGGCCGATTCAATTTCCTCATCCGAAGGGCTTGGATTCTGCTTCAGGAATGCCGCCGCTGTCATGATCTGCCCTGCCTGACAGTAGCCACACTGCGGCACATCGTGCTCCAGCCATGCTTGCTGCACCGGGTGGTCTGCGTCCTCCGACAAACCTTCGATGGTAACTACCGCCTTGTCGCCAATGGCCGACACCGGCAGCATGCACGAGCGGGTGGCAGAGCCATCGAGATGGATGGTGCAGGCCCCGCATTGGGCGATGCCGCAGCCATATTTGGTGCCTACCAGCTTCAGGTGGTCACGCAGCACCCATAGCATGGGTGTGGCCGGATCTACGTCCACCTGCTGTTGCTTGCCATTTACTTTTAGATTGAAAATTGCCATGACGATCTATTTTGACTCAATTTATAAACTTGTACTTCTTTAAAGTTACGAAATACACACGATAAGCTACGGATAGCAATAGTGACCGGAACCGTTTTCCCGGGGCTCAATGAATGCTTAACCGATGATGCTTTTACTCTAAATGGATAGAATAGCTTTTCTGTTTAGGTTTTTGATCGTTCTAATGTTTAATCTGGTGGGTGTCACGGACGCTGCTAAATGTCAGGTCCAGCAGCTTCCATTCATTCCCTTCTCTTTGGTAGACTTCCGTAACCGTGAATTGATTAGACACCTCATTGCCTCCAACCACAGCTTGAAGAGTAATTCGGTTCCAAACAATAGCGGCTCCATCAAACACTTCAACAGCCATGTCGTGTACACCCGCTTTCTTATACCAAATTCGTCCGGATTTGATGATGTCGAGTTCCTCGTCCTTTTTCCAGGTGCCGCTCATATGAACGAATTTTGACCTTTCATGAAAGAGCGAAGCCAGCTTGTCCACGTCTTTGTCTGCCATCCACTGCCATTTTTGTTTTGAAAGATTAAGGAGTTCCTGCTTATCGTCTGAATTTTGTGCGACTGTCCAATTCGCGCTGAGAATGAGAAAAAGAATCCCTGTAACTGCTCTTTTCATTGTGGCTATTGTTTAATTTCTACAAAGTTGATGTCTACTGCGATGATGACACTTATACAGATTACTGGATTACCTACCAAATTCACTGATTCGCTGTAGGAAAGAAGGAACCAACCGTATAACCTCTTAGTTTTGAAAAAAACCAGAAGCAGGGTGGAAGAAATATTGAAGTTCGATACCGTCAGTCAGTATAACACATTCAACAACCACGAAACGCTGCACCCGCTGGTAAGTGTGATCGATTTTTCTAAAGCAGCTCCCAGGAAACTGAAGCGAACCTCTGTTGGTTTCTACCTGATCATTCTGAAAGACGTGGTATGCGGCGACCTCCGCTACGGAAAAAATACCTACGACTACCAGGAAGGAACGCTGGTGTTTCTTGCTCCAGGACAGGTATTTGGCACCAATTCGGGTGACGAGCTCTACCAGCCAAAAGGCCACGGCGTCGTTTTCCATCCCGACCTGATCAAAGGCACAGATTTGGGCCGACATATCGACGAGTACACCTTCTTTAGCTACAATGTAAACGAAGCCCTGCACATTTCGGAACGGGAACGGCAGCTGGTGCTGGACAGTTTTTCGAAAATCCAGTACGAATTGCAGCATGCGGTAGACAAGCACAGCAAAACGCTGATCGCTACCAATATCGAATTGTTGCTCAACTATTGCGTTCGCTTTTACGACCGCCAGTTTATTACCCGCGACAATGTGCACAAAGGAATCCTGGAAAGATTCGAAAAGCTGCTCAACGACTTCTTTTTATCTCACAAACCGCTGGAGGTGGGCTTGCCATCAGTGGCCTGGTGTGCGGGCGAACTCAATCTTTCGCCCAACTATTTTGGCGACCTGATCAAAAAGGAGACAGGTAAATCGGCCCACGAGTTCATTCATCTGAAGCTGATCGATGTGGCCAAGGAAAGAATATTTGATGAGAACAAATCGGTAAGCGAGATTGCCTACGGGCTGGGATTCAAATACCCCCAGCACTTCACCCGGCTGTTCAAGCAGCATGTAGGGGTGTCGCCGAATGAATACAGGAGTTCGATAAATTAGCAAATTGTACTCCGGAAGCCTGGCCGGCTTAATCAACAAGCAGCAGCTTAACTTCAGACAGAATGACTAACAGACTCGCTTCTTTTAAAGCAGCCGCCCTTAAGGGGGTTCTTTCGTTTTTCACACTGGTGTGGCTATGGGCCGGCCAGGGTGTTGCCTTGGGCCAATCGGAAATGATGGTGCGGATTGCAGAAATTGAAATAGACTCTGCTTACCTGGAGGAGTACAAAACCATTTTGGAAGAAGAAGCGGCCGCCTCCGTGAAGCTCGAGCCGGGGGTGATTGCCATCTTTCCCATGTATGAAAAGGACAAACCAACGTCGGTTCGAATACTGGAAATATATGCGAGCAAAGCATCCTACCAACAACATCTGCAAACTTCGCACTTCTTGAAATACAAAACCACTACGCTTAAAATGGTGAAAGCATTGAAGCTTGTTGAAATGGAGCCGATAGACTGGGCCACAATGCCGCTGCTGTTTCGGAAGCTAAAGCAAGAATAACGGGCCTTGAAAGCGCGGTTCCCGTGGTTTGCTATCACCTTTTCACCAGCGAAAACGCACTTACAAGCCTGCACCGGCTCAATGGACCTGACTGTATTTCGGACCTCAACATGCCTCCCACGACAAATAGCATTGAATTTTCGCGGTTAGGCGGCCATGTGAAAGCTTAGCGTTTTGAGCAAAAGCATTACATTGTGAAATGGGAGAAGGTTAAAAGTAGTGGAAGATGAATCATTTTGCCGAAATATTGAAAGGTGGCGACTTACGTTCAATCGGTAATGCCAACCAGGTTGTTTCGCTGGTACACGACCAACCAACCTTTGACGAGCTATTCAGCGAGCTGTACAATTCCGAAAGGATAGTGGCCATGCGGGCAGCCGATGCTATAGAAAAAATTACTGCACACAATCCCCACTACTTGTACCCGCACAAACACGATATCCTGGCTCTTTGCAAAAAGGTGAAAGAGATTGAGCTGAAGTGGCATTGGGCTTTGCTGGTGCCCCGGCTTGATCTAACAAAAGAGGAGACCGGGTACATCTGGAAAACTTTGACCGATTGGGCCGCTGACAAAAAAGAGAGCAGAATAGTAAGGGTAAATGCCTTGCAAGCGCTCCATGACATTGTACGAAGCAACGAAGAGTTAACTGCGGATTTTACGCTGATCCTGAAGAAAATGGAGCAGGAAAATATACCATCGATCAATGCAAGAATCAGGAACCTGAAAAATGGTTAGCGCTAAGCTTCGCATACCGGCGGCGAAAGGAGCGCATTTCCTAAAACAGATCATAAAAAAGCCCAATGATACCACTTGTGTCAAACGGGCTACCAACGTTTACACCAATTACATGCCTACTTCACCCGATTCGAAAAATTGACCCTGCCACCCTGCCGCAGCGACTCGATAGCTTTCAGGACATCGGCAACCTCGGTGGCCTCGTTGGAAAACAGATTGTTTTTCATCTCCACAGCAGCGCCTTTTTTATTAAGCGTGCCGGCGAGCACCACTTTGTTGTTGGTGAAGATCTTAGGCCCGCCATCGTTGTTAAAAAAGACGAAGCCTGCCTTAGCCGAATTGTAAATGGTATTGTGCGAAATATTAAAGTAGGCATCCTTTAGCCGTAGCACCTGCGGTCCGTGTGCGGCATACATGCCATTTTCGCCCGAATTCAAAAACACATTGTTGTAGATGTCGATATTGCCAATGCCCTGTATCTGGCAGCCGTTGCCCGTGCCGGTGTCGATAATGTTTCCGTAAAATCTGCCCGTGGTGCCTTCTCCTATAAAAAGCCCCTCGTTGTGAGCCGGGTGGTTTTTGGTGCCGTAGTTATTCACCACGTTATTGTAAACCTCCACGTCTTCATCGGCATTTTTTATCTGGATGCCATCGTACCCTACGTTTTCGATAAGGTTGTCGAATACCCGGAGCCCTTTAATAGAATGCGCGTAGGTTACAAAATCGCACTGTTTTTCCTTTCGCCCATTGTAGAAGCCGTGCCCTATGTAAAGCCCCTCTCCGCCTGTATCGTGAATGTAATTATCGTGGATGCTCACATTTTGCATTACCCATGCCTTGCGGGTGCTGTCGGCAAACAGTTCGCAGTTTTGGTAGGGGCTGGTTTTTACGCCTATGCCAGCAAAGCCGGCATTGGAGCCCAGGCCCTTTTCGGTAGTGCCCGCTATTTCCACCTGCGCTATCTCGAAATCGGTGGTTAGCTTCTCCATGGTAAGGTAAAAGCCCTTTTCTGTCGAAATTTTGATGCCGTATTTTTCTGGGCCGCCGTTGCCCGTCAGCCGGAAGTGTTTGCTGTTTTCAAACTTTACCCCGAAGCCGGTACTGGAGTAAACTACCGCCGTGCCCCCGCAGTTGGTTATAACAACCGGGTTATCCGCAGTTCCTTCTATGTTTTTAAGCAGCAGCCGGCTGTATTTCTTTGCTGCACTCAGGCAAATGGTGTCTCCGGGTTTTATCCCCAGTTTGCGGCCGTCGGTCTCATACTCCCATACCACATAGTCGCACCTGTTGCACGGGGTGGTTGTTTGCAGAGCCTCCGCCAACGGCCAGGTATCTTCATGCTCGGACAGGTAAATAAAAACCAGGGCGGTTAAAGCAAATAATGGGTATTTTGTGAGTAACGGCATATAAGTGCAACGAGCTTATAGTGGAATAATTTCATGAGCGGATGGGAGGTTGCTTATCAATGCCTGCTTTTGGCCTCCCGGCTACTTTTGCCACTCGCATTGGCCTCCAGCTCCCTCAAATCGGTAGCCGCCGGCTTGGTAATCTGGATGTCGGATGGGTTGGGCGGCACGGTGTCTTCCATGTGCGGATTCTGCTGCTGTGGCGGCTCTGCTACTTCCGTTTCTTCGGCTTTTACATACACCTCTACAAACGAGTTTTCGAGCTTTCGGGGCGCCAAAAACTTGTTTTCGAACCTGTAATACTTCTCGAGGGTGTCCCGCACCTGGTAGGGAAAGAAATGCACCAGCCCGGGGATGTCCTGAAACAGCACCAGGTCGTATTCCTTGCTTCGCACCTTTGCGCAAAACTCCTCCACCTCCTTTTGAAAAATGCCAATGTTGAGGTGATACCACAGCGGCTGATTAACCGGCGGCACATAGTTCATTTCGAGTGCAAGCGGCGTAAGCTCCGACATGTTCAGCACCTTCAGGCTGTCTTTTTTGGCTATGTCCATGGCTAGCAGTTGCTCCACTCCCTCCACGGTTTCTTTGGGCATCAGCACGTCGTCAAAACCCTTTACCGCCGACCGGCGCCATGGATCGGAGTTGCGGGGTACGGCAGCGTCTTCTTTGGATATCGACACGCCGAGCGTTCCTTTGATGTACTTCCAGTAGCCGGGCGAAAACGATAGTACGATGACTGCCGATATGAATGCAAACTTGGGTACGCTATCGACAGAGGTGTACAGGGGCGACAGGCATGTGAGCAGTATAATGGCAAAGGCATGAAAGTACGTCATGTGATCGGTTGGCAGCGGGCTCGAAACCCTGGTAACAATGGCCTGCCCGATAAGACCCACCGTAATAATAGCCAGATAGGCCAGGTTTTTATCCTGAAACAGCTGCCGAAGCCTTTCGCTTCCGGCCGTAATCAGAATAAACGCCAGCAACGAAAGGTAGATTTTTTCCCAAACCGACTGGCTGAAGAAGGCGTCGAGCAGCTGGCTGATGCCGATGCGCGAATTGTGCGGCTCCTGCCCGAGATTGAACCAGTAAAAAAAATCGTATTGCAGAAACGGACCGATAAACGCTGCTGCTGTAACCAAAAAAGCGCCTGCAAACAGTGCAATCGGCAGATAGGCCCTGGCTGTAATGCCATGGTAGGCCAGCAACAAAAGGCAGATCATAAAACCCATAGCCCCGGCATCCTGCTTGGTAAAAAACGACAGGAAGACCAAAGCACCACCAAGGAAAAGATTAAGCCACCAGAATTTGCCCTGAGGGCGGCTCAAAAACCGCGTGATAAAGTAGAAACCGGCAAGCTCATACACCACGGTGGAGTGATTGTACCATGGCCAGAAGTTGTAAATAACATAAGAAACGCAAAAGACAAGCAGCGAAAGCGTGACGAGGTAGGGCTTGATTTTCAAATTATAAAGAATGCCCCTGAGGCTGAGTAAGCTGATGACGTTAATGAGGATTTGGGCTTTTACAAGAGTATAAAAAGCCGGGCCGAATATTTTGAAGAACAGCGCCGGTATGAGCCAGTAGCCGTAACCCAGCGGTAAACCAAAATCTTTGAAAGGCAGCTGGCCAAGATAGAGCCGGTAGGCCCCTTCCCACGAAAGAAAGATATTGACGCGGTAGGGCAAATCGATGAGCAGCGGCACTACCAGAAAAGGCAGACAAATAAGAAGGTCGAGCGCACCAAAGTATTTGGAATTGACTGACTGCAACGGTATTTTGAAGTTCATTAGATAGCTGGTGTAAGGTGAATTGATATACTAGAATTTTAGGTCATCACGTTAGGTAGGTATAGTCGCGATCCGATCTATTAAGTACCCAATCGTTTACGATCGTTCTAACACCACCAAACCATACTTTATTTTCATAAAACACTTATTATTAAACACTTGGTGGAGAATGGCACAAAACATAATTGCCCGAATAGATCTAATAAGCAAACGGTTCATCGAAAGAATTTATTATAGTTCCATGCGTTACCTGTTTCTGGTGCGGGCTCATCATTGGGTCAAGAATTTGTTCCTTTTTATCCCGGCTTTTTTTGCAGGCGATATCCTCCGGCTCGACAGCCTGGTGCTGCTCACCAAGGGCTTCATTTGCTTTTGCCTTGCCTCATCGGCCATATACATTCTCAACGACTACCGCGACAGGGAGTCTGACGCCAAACATCCGGTTAAAAAGAACCGGCCCATTGCCTCGGGCAAAATTTCGCCCGCCGTGGCGTTGAGCGTAATGGCAGTATTTGCGGTGGTGGCAACAGCGTGGTCTTACCTGCTCATGCCTCAGTTTCTGTACATGATACTGCTGTATGTGGGTGTAAATGTGCTGTATTCGTTTGGCTTGAAGGACATTCCGCTGGTTGATGTGTTCATCGTGTCGTCGGGATTTGTGATCAGGACAGTGGCGGGGGGAATCCTGGTGGCGGTGTTCCTTTCAAAGTGGCTCATTATCATGATCTTCCTGCTCTCGCTGCTCATGGCATTTGCAAAGAGGAGAGACGACCTCATACTCGCCCAAAAGTCGGGTACGATACGAAGGAAGTCGTCTAAGCATTACACGCTCGACTATGTAAACATCTGCCTGTCGCTTATCGCGGGCATCATCGTGGTATCGTACATCATGTACACCGTGTCGGAAGATGTGCAGCAGCGGGTAGGCGAAAATTACCTTTACATTACAGCGCTGTTTGTGTTTGGAGGCATACTCAGGTATCTGCAAATTACACTGGTAAAGGACAACAGCGGATCACCCCTGAGAATTTTTCTTACCGACCGAATTATACAGGTGACAGTGATAGGATGGCTCCTTGCATTCTTTATTACGCTTTATATCTGAAATGACTAAAATATCTCAAATCTATAATTGGAGCAGGTATCCGGTTATCGGAGCGCAGCTGCACACTTTCCGCACGCATGAGGAACTGAAGCAACTGCTGGCCACGGTACCAAAGCTCATTACCAGGGGGTCGGGCCTCTCCTACGGCGATGCCTCCCTTGCTAACCATATCCTATCTACCAGCCATTTCAACAAAATGCTGGAGTTTGACGAGGAGGCCGGGATAATCCGGTGCGAATCGGGCGTAACGCTCGACGAGCTGCTGAAGGTGATTGTGCCGGCGGGTTGGTTTCTGCCGGTAACGCCGGGCACAAAGTTTATTACCATGGGTGGGGCAGTTGCAGCCGATGTGCACGGCAAAAACCACCACAAGGAGGGGTCGATCGGGCGGTATGTAACCGAGCTTTCGCTGATGCTGGCCAACGGCGACGTAGTTACCTGCAACAGGCACGAAAACAGCGAGCTGTTTCATGCTACCTGCGGCGGTATGGGCCTCACCGGCGTAATACTGGAGGTGGAGCTGAGGCTGAAAAAGGTTGAAACCTCAGCGATCTACCAAAAAAACCTGATCGCGCGCAACCTCACGGAGCTGATACAGCTGCTGAGAGAAAACAACGACTGGACATATTCGGTGGCCTGGATCGACTGCCTCTCTACCGGCAAAAATATGGGCCGGGGCGTGCTGATGCTGGGCGAACATGCCAGGCTCATAGACCTGCCCCAACACGAGCGGTACGAGCCCTACAAAGTGCATACCGACCCTAAGCTGAAGGTGCCTTTTGCTGCTCCTTCTTTCGTGCTCAACAGGTTTTCAATCGGGGCATTCAACTACCTCTTCAACCTTAAACACATGGTTGGCAAAAAGGAGTTTGTGGTAGACTACGACAAGTTTTTTTACCCGCTCGATTTCGTAAAAGGCTGGAACCACCTGTATGGCAAAAGGGGTTTTTTGCAGTATCAGTTTGTAATTCCGTTCGAAAACGGCGAAAAGGCGCTGGCCGAAATCCTCAACCGGATTTGCCAGAGCAAGCTTGCGTCGTTTCTTTCGGTGCTCAAACTGCTGGGTGAAAGCGACAACTCCATCGCATTCCCAATGCCCGGATTTACACTGTCGCTCGACCTGCCGGTGTCGGCTAGGCTCTTTCCGCTGCTTGAGGAGCTCGACACCATTGTGGCCGCCAACAACGGCCGGCTTTACCTGGCCAAAGACGCCCGCATGAACAGCCAGACATTTGAAAAAGGCTACCCGGGCGTTAAGCAGTTCAAAGACCTGCTGCAAACCTCGGGCGCCAACGCCAAATTCGAATCAGCACTATCTAAAAGACTTAGCATCAGCACATGAAGACAGTTTTGATACTGGGCGCCACCTCCGACATAGCCGTGGCGGTGGCCAAGCGGTTTGGCCAGGAGAACTTCGAGGTTCAGCTGGCCGGGCGCAATACCAACTACCTGCACCGCATAGCCCGCGATATCGGCATTCGCACACGGGCTACGGTAAAGTCGTACCTGTTCGACGCCACCAAATTCGAAACCCACCGCGACTTCTATCATTCGCTGGTGCCGAAGCCGGACGTCGTGATTTGTGTATTCGGCTTTCTGGGTGTGCAGAGCCACGCCGAAAAGGAATGGGCGGAGTCGGAAAAAATAATTGACACCAACTACAAGGGCGCCATTTCGATACTAAACGTGGTGGCCGACGATTTCGAAAGCCGCAGAGCCGGCACAATTATCGGCATTAGCTCTGTGGCTGGCGACCGGGGCCGCCAAAGCAACTACATTTACGGCAGCGCCAAGGCGGGTTTTACCGCTTATCTGTCGGGCCTGCGCAACCGGCTTTTCGACAAAGGTGTGCACGTGCTCACCGTAAAACCCGGTTTTGTAGATACAAAAATGACCGAAGACCTCAACCTGCCACAGCCGCTTACCGCGAAACCCGACGATGTGGCAAAGGCAATTTTTAAAGCCTACAAAAGCAAGCAAAACGAAATTTACGTGCTGGGTGCGTGGCGCTATATTATGCTGGGCATCAGAAATGTGCCGGAGTTTGTTTTTAAAAGGCTGAAGCTATGAGCAAACCTGCCCTCGCGTTGTTCGACTTCGACGGCACCATTACCACTAAAGACACGCTGATCGAATTTATCATTTTCGCCCGGGGCGCCGCTAAATTTTGGTGGGGCATGGTGGTGCTTTCGCCTATACTGGTTCTGTTTAAAGCAAAGCTAATCCCCAACTGGAAGGCCAAAGAGCTAATGCTCTCTTACTTCTTTAAGGGAATGAACCTGGAGCAATTCAACAGTCTGTGTCATCAATTCACACAATCGCAGGTGCCCGGCCTTATCCGCCACCTGGCCATGGAAAAGATAAACGCCCACCTTGACAACGGCGACCGGGTGGTGATTGTGTCGGCTTCGCCGGAAAACTGGGTAGAAAAATGGGCGAGCAAATATGGCCTCGAGTGCATAGCCACCCGCATGCAGGTAGCTGATGGTGTGATTACCGGGAAATTTGCCGGCAAAAACTGCCACGGCATTGAAAAGGTGGAGCGGATAAAAAGCCACCTTAGCCTCGAGGGATTTTCTGAAATACATGCCTACGGCGACAGTAGCGGCGACCGCCCCATGCTACAGCTCGCCACCACGCCGTACTACAAGCCTTTTCGGTAGGTAGCGATTGGTTGTTGGTTATTCGTTACGAGAATCGTTATCTGACGCCCCGGTTGGAGTTTCTTCATCCGCTAAGTGGAAGAAAAGCAGTTATGGTCAGCATACGTGCTATTTTATTCAAGTCGGATCGAAATGTCAAGATGTCCACCGAGTCCTTCGTTAATAATTCTCTGTAGTGTCGAAAACCGGATGTCCTTTAGATTTCTTTCAAGTTTTGAGATGTACGACTTATTTGTTCCGGACAATTCTGCCAATTGCTCCTGTGTTAGCCCTTTTCGTTCTCTGGCCTGTTGGATTAAAACACCAAGCTTAAAGGTGTCATATTCACTCTCAAAATGCTCTCGCTTATCTGTTCCTTTCTTTCCGATTTTTTCATCAATGAATTGATCGAGACTTTTTAGGTTTTTATTTTTTGCTGTCATAATACTCTTTTTTTATCTGTTCTGCTCGTTCTATTTCTTGCATAGGAGTTTTCTGACTTTTCTTCTGAAAACCATGCCCGATTACTACAAGGTTGTCCATATCGAAAAAGCAGAAAATTCGAAATATATTGCTACCAACTTGAATCCTTATTTCATAAAGTCCGGAGGTGTTCTTTAAATGTTTTAAATATATTTCAGGAACACGGCCAATTTCTTCAACGATTTTCAGTGTCCAAAGAATTTTCTTTTGAACCTTCTCATTTTGATCATCATAGAATTTTTCAAGTAGTCCTTGAAGAAATAAAGCTCCCTTTTTTGCTCATGCCGCAAGATATAAATAGTAGCCCGATTGGACAACAAAAGTTGGAGAGGGATGGACTAAGAGGCTTATAATAACCTAGATAGGCGATCGGGAGAGTGGTAGGGCACACCCCCTCCCCCCACCTCAAACATGAACTTACCCCCCTGAAATACGAACTAGTTCATGTCTGAGATAAACTCATCCCCCTGAAACATAAACCAGTTCATGCTTGAGGTGAACTCATCCGGTTGAAAATGAGCCGTTGTGTTTTTGAGGTGGGAGTTACGAAAAGAGTTTCACCGGGCTTTTACCTCAGTGCCTGTATGGCTATTCCCTGCATGGTTTTCTCAATGTTTTTTCTCTGCAACTCCACCACCGTGTAGTCGTTTGCCCGAAGTTCTTCTATAAATGTCGCGCTGGCATAAGTTTTCAGGTAGGGCGCTTTGTCTCCAATTATTACGGGCTTATAAGCATCAACAAAACCCGGCTCGCGGAAAAGCTGCTTGTACATTCTGCTCACATAAGCCTTTTCGAACCCTGGCTCATTTTCAAGCAACGCTTGATCTTCGGGCGAATCGACGAAATAAGAGGTTTTGAAATAGCCGTGAAAGATGTCGGGCTGCATTTCGAAAAACACAGCTTTGTCGAACGCAGCATGATTTTTTATGCCGGTCTTTATTTCCGATGCATGCGCCATGCGCACGTTGTTCAGGCCCATAAGGTCGTACACCACCCCGTTATAGGCGTAGCCAAAGCCTCCAGCTGCACTTACTCCTACCGTGGGCGGTTCCTGCAGCCTGCTAAACATGGAGTCGATCATTTGTGCTTCGAGCCGGCCTCTCTCCGCCAGCTTAAATTCCCAATCGAGCGGAGGTGTGTCTTTAATGTAAGTGTGCAGCGGCGTAGCCGAGCTCATGTAAATAAAGGGAACCACAAGCGCTACCAGCACAAAATAAGCGGCTGGCTGCACACGCAGCTGAATATTGGCCACGCTTCCCCAAAAAGGCTTATTGAAGAAAAGCAGGTAATAAAGAGGAAAGAACGGCTGGAGAAACCGCAGCAGCTTAAAATGATCGCCGCCCACATAAACGGGAATAAGCAGGCTCACAAAGGTAACTGCAGTTAAAATCAGTTGCACCCACTCATGCTCTTTCAGACGTTCGTTAAAACCGCTCGACGCAAGCCGGAATAGCCTGGCACCCAGCATAATTGCCGAAACTGCGCCTGCTGCCACTACCAGCAGCAACATAGGACTCTGTATGCAGCAAAACACCAGGTACCGTACGCCCTCATACAGGTTGTACGATAGATCCGACGACACTTTTGCATAATAGGTATTGGGCAGCGGGTACCCGAAATACATGAGCCTGAAGGCTGTGAAGCCGCCCATCGTTACTAAAACCGCTGCCACCATTGGTAGCGCCTTCACTAGCGACACACCCAATTTCCGGGAGTCGTGAAGGTACTTAATGAAGATGAACCCAATGAAAGCAAAACACCATAGGAGGCTTTCGGGCCGCAGCACCACGAAAAAGGAAAGCAACAGCGCATTGACTGCCCGGTCTTTTGCACTATCGATTTTGGAAGAAGCCACCCTTAGTGTGATAGTTACAATAAACAGGCTCCATATACCTGTTTCCATAAGCGAAAGCACCGTCCAGTCTACAAAACCGGGGATAATCGTAAGCAACATTAGAAAAAGCACCTCCTGGGGAGAAATGAAAGCAGTTGCCCTGGTCAGCTTTCTTATAAAATTAAAGCAAAGGGTAAGAGAAAGCGATAACAAGACGACTGAAAACAATGAGAGTAAAAGTGGGAAATGCTGGGGGCTGACATAATAAAAGGCTGCAATAATGAGCGTCCACAGGAATGATGTGAACCCCTCTACATATTCGCCGCCAGGGTAGTAAACAAAGCCATGGCCGTTTACGAGGTTTTTGGCATAGGTGAAATAGATGTTGGCGTCGTCCATTCCAACGGCCGGCTGCCCGTAGAGCATCCAGTAAAGCAGCGACACAAGCGCAACATACACCAGGGTGATACTAAATCTTACCATGAGTTCATAGCTGTTAAAAGGTGATCTTCTCAATTCTTCTGACTACAACGATCAGTCGGGCAATTTACTTATAGATTTTCAGGTTCCGGCGCCAACTACGGCTGTTAATGGGCTGTGTAACAGTAATGTAATATCGCCCAACAGATGTACCTGCGGACATGCGGCGTTTTCTAGTTCCAGTAAAAATGGCTATGAACTTTTTATTAACTAAAAACACCGATTATGATCAATAAAATTCGCCTTACTGTCTGCTGTCTCGTGGCACCTTTGCTGGTGCTGGGGCAGTCAGCGTATTTTGAGGAAGGCCTGTCTATACGAAACAAACAGAAGGGTCACTATTATAAAATGGTTGACTGGGATGAAGGACAGTATGCGGAGTTTGCATATTGGGAAGAAAGTGCGTTGGGTTCCATTGTTGACTATATGAACTGGAGAGCCATTTTTCCTCCGGGTTATAACAAAACCTCCGGAACAAAATATCCGGTAATAGTGATGCTCCACGGTGCCGGTGAATCGGGTAGAAAGTACAGCAACATTTTTGATTATGCCCCTACCGATCCGGAGTACGACAACAATAGCCATCAGTTGAAGTACGGAGGTGTGGAACACATGGAAGCCGTAAACAAACCCACATCGGACCCTGGCTCGTTTCCAGGCATTGTGATGTTCCCGCAGGTAAGCTACAATGGCGCCTGGGATGATATAGACACCCGCATGCTCATCGGCATATTAGAATACATGATACAGGAGTACGCCGCCGATCCGGACAAAATAGCCATTCACGGGCTGTCGAACGGAGCCCGCGGGGTTTGGAAAGCTGCCAGCCAACGGCCCGATCTTTTCTCCGCTGTTTTAACTATGTCGGGTGTAGGCACTGACCTGGAGGGCATGACCGACTCGCTGGCAACCACGCCCGTATGGCTGTTTCAGGGAGCAACCGACACAAACCCAAGCCCTGAATGGAGCCAGCAATGGGCAAATACCATTATAGCCAAAGGTGGGGAAGCCCGCTACACACTTTACAACGACCAGGGGCACTCCATCTGGAACAACGCCTACAAAGAGCCCGACTTCTTTTCGTGGATACTGGCTCAAGACAAAAAGAACATCAGGTTTATGGGTGGAGCACCTGCCTCCAACTGTAGCCTTACCGCCGACTCGCCTGCTACGCTTGGATTTTCGGCCGGTTACCTGGCTTACCAGTGGGTAAAAGATGGCATTCCCATTGAAGGTGCCACCGGCAGGTACTACACACCCACTACCAGCGGCGTGTACACCGTCAAGTTTAAGCGCCGCACCAACAGCGTCTGGGCAGAATCAAACCCACTTAATGTGTTTTACAGCGCCACAAATTTCGGCCAATTTAAACCTTCACTAACGGCCTCCAGCTCTACCGACTTGCCGTTGCCCTACTCCGATTCGGTAGACTATACGCTTGATCTTGTAGCGCCGGCAGGCTATGCGGCCTACAGCTGGTACAAAGACGGCGTGCTGCTTGAAACCAATGAGAATAGAAAATATAATCTTAACGACGCAGCCGGACAGAAGTTTACAGCGGCAAACGCCGGCAGCTACACCGTGTTGCTTACCGACCAAAATGGTTGCAATTCCCTCGCTTCCGATCCTGTGGTTGTAACGTACAACGCAAGCAGTTCCGACATATCCACGCTTGTACCTCACTTATATGCTACAAGCTCGCCCGATTTGCCGCTGCCGGTGTCTACCGCAGACAAATCGCTGAAGCTTGTGACAAATACCGGCTTTGCGGCTTACCGGTGGTACAAAAACGGCGCCCTTCTGGTTGAGAATGCTTCCAATGAGCTAGTGCTAAACAATGCGGCCGGTGACCAGTTTGCCGCCACCGACGCCGGCGATTACTCGGTAGTGGTAGTGCATACCAGCGGCAGCGCAAGCCAGGCCTCCAACGTTGTTTCCGTTACCTACAATGCCGCCAACGAGGGTACCGATCCGCCTATTGCGGAGCTCACGCCCTATCTGTATGCCACCAGCTCGCCCAACCTTCCGCTGCCGGCAAGCCTAGCCGACAAATCTCTTAGCCTGGTAGCCCCCGCGGGGTATTCCACCTACAAATGGTTTAAAAACAATGTTTTGCTGAGCGAGGGGTCCTCCAACAGTCTGCAGCTAAACAATGCATCAGGCCAGCTGTTTGTGCCCGAAAATGCCGGCGACTACCATGTGGTGGTGGCCAACCAGCAGGGGAGCAGCCTGCCCTCCAATGTAATTGCAGTTACCTACAACAACGAGGTGGGCGAAAACAACCCTCCGGTTGGGTTGGAGAAAACAGTGCTGTCATCTACAGAAATAGCGGTTGGCTGGACAGACACCGGCTATGAAACTGCCTATGAAGTATACCGGGCCAGAAAAAATACCTTTAGCGAGGCCAATGGAGCTTTTACCGGCTACCCAGGCACTCAGTACCATTACGTGGCCACACTACCTGCAAATACCACCACATTTACCGATACCGGCTTGCGGCCGGGCGCCTCGTACAACTATAAAATAAGGGCATTGCAGGCAGACGGCGGCGTATTTTCGCAGGAAGAAACAAGCTATGCCACTACACAAGCGGACGCTTCGGCGCCCACAGCACCTACCGACCTCACCGTGGTTAACACAACCGAATCGGAGATTTACCTGCAATGGACACCCGCTACAGACGACGACGTGGTGTTTAAATATGAGGTGTACCTCGACGGTGAAAAAATTGCGGACGTGGCAAGCGCTGTTGACGAAGCGGACACCGACCCTACCGACGGCAGCCCCGAACCTGCAGCGGCTTACATAGTGGCCGATCTGCGGTCGAGAATCACCTACGAGCTAAAGGTGCGGGCGGTCGATTACCAGGGAAATAATTTTACAGGTAATGCCAGCGAATTCTCAAACATTGTAACGTCGCAGGTGGTTCTTAGCATTCCGGGGGCCGAATTGGACGCAAAAGCTGTGGCCTACCCCAATCCTTTCAGCCACACTGTGTATCTACGGCTACCGGAAAAAACCAGCGCCGAGCTGCCAGTGCTTTTGTTCGACCATGCAGGCAACCTGGTTAAGACTTCAGGCACATCAGGCAGGGGCGACGAGGTGTCGGTAGACCTGTCGGATGTGGTAGACGGCATGTACATTCTAAAGGTGGGCATCCATAGCTTCAGATTGATCAAGAGAAATTAAAAAGGGGGGCACCGGATATTATAATCGGGTTGATGGGATAGCGTCGGAAGCTCAAGCCTCCGGCGCTTTTTTTACGGGTTTGCCCCGTCGCTGTACCTCACCCATGCCGCCATCGTTGCCCTGGTTCTACACACCCTGCTGTATTCTACAAAAATCCCCCACATTCCTGCCGCTACAGGCAAAAAGTTCACCCAATTTACCAATGGCTCAGATTTTGCCCCTCGTGGCAATACCTCCCCTTCTATGCAGCGCTATCTTTTTTTGAAAAGAGCCATGAAATACCATTAGCTGGTTGGCTGGAATATTCGGTCGCAGTACTACAAACCCAAAATACCAGGATATGATAGCAATGAACTACAGAGGGCCCTTCAGAGTCCGGGCAGATCGCAAGCCCATTCCAGAAATTGAACATCCGCAAGACGCCATCGTACGGGTAACACGCTCCTGCATCTGCGGCTCGGACCTCCATCTTTACCATGGGCTGGTACCCGACACCAGAGTAGGGTCAACCTTCGGCCATGAGTTTGTGGGTGTGGTGGAGGAGGTTGGCACCGGCGTGCAAAAGTTAAAGGTTGGCGACCAGGTGCTGGTGCCTTTCAATATTGCCTGCGGCAGTTGCGCTTTTTGCAAGCAGGAGCTGTATGGCAACTGCCATGAGTCGAACCCTGAATCGACGGCGGTTGGCGGCATTTTCGGCTATTCGCATACTGCCGGCGGCTACAATGGCGGGCAGGCAGAATACGTGCGGGTGCCCTATGCCGACGTGGGCCCCGTAGTGATACCTGCCGGCATGAACCACGATACGGCCGTACTGCTTACCGATGTGGTGCCCACCGGCTACCAGGCTGCCGAGATGGGCGGCATCAGACCCGGCGACACTGTGGTAATTTTCGGCGCAGGGCCTATCGGCATCATGGCCGCAAAATGCGCCTGGCTGTTTGGCGCAGCCAGGGTGATAGTGATTGACCGGCTGGAGTACCGGCTCGAGTTTGTGAAAAACTACGCACAGTGCGAGGCTTACAATTTCGAATCGCTGCAAGACCCCGCGGCGTTTATTAAAAAAACCACCGACTGGCTGGGCGCCGATGTGTGCATAGACGCCGTAGGCTGTGAGGCTGCCGGTAGTGCTATGCATACCATTACCGGGCGAAAAATGATGCTGCAGGGCGGGTCGGCCACCGCATTGCACTGGGCCATCAACTCAGTAAAAAAAGGGGGTATTGTTTCGATAGTGGGCGTTTATGGCCCTACCGACTGCCTTATTCCCATCGGTAATGTGGTGAACAAGGGTATTACCATCCGGGCCAATCAGGCTTCGGTAATCCGCCTTTTACCAAAAATTATACATCACATCGAGGAAGGACTACTTGACCCAACACCCATTATTACCCATAGAATACCCCTGGAGGAGGTTTCGGACGCCTACCACATCTTTTCGGCAAAACTCGACAATTGCATAAAAACGATATTAATCCCGTCGGCGGCGGCGGCATAAACAACACAGTATGGAAAAGACAGTAAAATCAACAAAGTCAGTAGAAGAGCTATCGCACATCAAAGGCTGGGGCATAGACGCTGACCCTCAGAACGACCCCACCTACCCCATGAAAAAGTGGACTGGCGATGATCACCGGCGCATCCGATGGCAGCGCCCACCGCTTCAAAAAGAAAATGTGGAAATACTGCAGTCGATTGAACGGCCCAACGCAAGCGCGGTATTCGGAACCCCGGTGCCGCCATCCGGACTCAGCGGGGCTATCAGGCGGCTGGCATATCAGTACAGCGAGTCGAGCTATGGCCGTTGGCTGCCCCTGCTCATTGCCGACAGGGTAAACGTGGTGGAAGGCATAATTGACGACCTGAAACAAGGGCATGTTCCCAATATCTTTGCCGAGCGGGGATGGAAAGCAGAATGGAAATACAACAAAGTGGGTTTGGTGAAAAAGGTGGTGATTGGGGCGCTTGTAACTACGGCCATTGTGAGCATGATGAGAAGATCCGGTAATCGGTGATCTGTGTGTGTGGTAGTCGGTGATCGGTAATCGGACAGATTACCAATCACTACTTACTGATTAGCGGAAGACTTGATGTGCTCCGCCCTCTGACATAAGTCATACGGGTTGACGGCGCTTTGTAGCGGCTGTCCTGCTAACTTTGCGCGCATGATTTCCACACCCAAACGACCCCAAACCCTCGAAGAAGAGGTAGCCAATAGCCTCACCCACGGCATAGGAATACTTTTCAGCGTTGTAGCTATTTCGCTGCTGGTTACGTTCTCGGTGCTCAATGGCACAGCCCTGCATGTGGTAAGCAGCAGTATTTTAGGCGCGTCCTTTCTCCTTATGTACACCTTTTCCACGTTGTACCATGCCTTCCGCAACGCAAAGGTGAAAGCCATTCTGCGCACTTTTGACCACATCAGCATTTACATTCTTATTGCCGGCACCTACACACCATTTCTTCTGCTAGGGGTGCAGGGTGCGCTGGGGTGGGTATTTTTTGGTCTGGTATGGTTTCTTGCCCTGTTGGGTATCATTTTCAAGGTGTTTTTCCTGCAGCGATTTCCCAAAGCCTCGCTGATCTTCTACCTCTCCATGGGCTGGCTGGCAATTTTTATAGTGAAGCCACTCATCGAATCGCTCGACGTAACGGTGCTTTCCCTCCTCTTGTCAGGCGGCATCAGCTATACGCTAGGCACCCTTTTTTATACCCGCAAAAACATGCTTTACGCTCACACTGTCTGGCACATTTTTGTACTCGGCGGCACCATCATTCATTTTATCGCTACCATGTTTTTACTGCAGGCGTAAAAACGAAACAAACGGAAACCCTGTAGAGAAAAGCTGAAAAAGCGCTGACCGGAGACGCTGGCGACAAAAAGCATCTTTTGCGCTGACCTTCATCATGTTGGCACGGCAGCTCCATTCGTAAGTTTATCGTCAAATAAATATCGGGATGAGAAGGCTGCTATGGGTAGTATTGCTGGCAACCGCAGCTGTGGGCTGCGCGGTAAAAGTAAGCACCACTTACGACAAAACTGCGGATTTTAGCAGCTACAAAAGTTATTGCTGGCTGCAGGGTTGCGAGTTTACTTTTACCGGGCCAAAGTACCTGAACAATGAAAGGATAATGGATATTGTGCGGTCGGGTATAGTGTCGGAGATGGAGAAAAAGGGCTTTGTGTACAACGAAGAGACTCCCGATTTGCTGGTCGACTTCCACGTTACGGTAGAAAATAAGGAAACGCTTGTATACCGGTTTGAAGAAAGCCGCTTTATCCAACTCGATCCGCTGCTCGATACCGACGTGTATTACTACCTGGAGGGCACCATCGTAATGGACCTTGTAGAAAGAGAAAGCGGCCGGATGGTGTGGCGGTCGAAGGCCAGGCGCTACCTGGAGCTGAACCCGGAGCTTACAGAAGAGAACCTGCACAAGGGGATTGCCATTGCCATGAAGGATTTTCCTCCAAAGAAGGCCCCTGCGCAGGAGTAGGAGCACTTTTATCTCTTACACAACCGGAAGGCCAATCACCTCAAAATTTCCACCTCTTCAGGCACGATAAACAAAAGGATGCATCCGGCCTGCGTGCTTACGGCGTGCTTGAAACCCGGCGGCGTATATAAATAATCTCCCGCTGCCAATTCCTGGTCGTTTACTTTTACGCTCCCTTCCAGTACCAGCAACTCTTCGCCTGCCGGATGGTTGTGATAAGGGTATGATGCACCCGCATCAAATTTCAACAAAAAGCTAAGGGGCCGCTTGTTGGTTTCGTCCATTCGCAAGGTTTGTACGGAAATGCCGGTGGTGTCTACGCCTTCTTCCGAAAGCGGCTTCCAGCGCTGTTGCCGTGTTCTGACGATGTAATGCTCCATGTTGGTGTTCATGATGTTGTATCTTTTTTTGTTAAAGCAAAGGTAGCAGGCACCCTTTCGGTACAACATGGACAATCCGCGGAAAAGCATGTAATATTTACCCAGCCCGCTGCAACTGATACGCCCTGGGAGAAAGGCCCGTGTGTTTCTTGAAGAAATTGGAGAAGTAGAAGGGATCGCTAAAACCCAGCAGAAAGGCTACCTCTTTCACAGAATGATTTTGGTAGGTGAGCATGCGCTTCGCTTCCGAGGCTATTAACCCGTAGATCACGTTCTGCGCAGTTTTGCCGGTATGCAGCTTTGCCTGCTCGTTGAGGCGTGCCTCGGTAGTTCCCAGCAGCGTGGCATAGTGGCCAGCCGGGTAGTTATTTGCGAAATTTGCCCTTACCAGCTCAAGAAATTTCAGAAAAAGGGCGTCGGGCTTATAAATCTCTTCTCCCCGCGCTATTTTGGATCTGTTTATTTCCACCAGCACCAGTTCTATACGAGCGTGAACAGAAGTGAGGTACTGGTAGGGCTGCTGCGCCAACTCCTCGCAGATCAGCTGAAGCTGCGTCTCCACCACGGGAGGATGCGCAACGGTTATCACCTCATTGAGATCGAAATGGCAAAAAAGGCCGTTATGAAAAACCAGCTCAATATCGTTGTCATCTTTGCAAAAGAAATCGAGCGTAAACTCCAGCACAAAGCCTTCAGCATCGTCCAGTTTTCGAAAGTAGTGGTACTGGCCCGAGGTGATGGTTAGTACCTGGCCCGCGCTTACCTGCAATTCCTTGTCGTCTACTACCATGGTCACCGACCCCCGTGCACACCACACCAGCAGGTACTTCATCAGCCGCTGCGGCATATTCAACACTACGTTGCCATCCAACCTTTTTATTTCAACCATGTATCGCAATAATTAGCAGAAACGTACTGCCGCGCTACTCCAACAAAACCTTGTATAGCTGATCCACCAACTTTTCGGCTTCAGCGTGAATAGGGCTGCCCGTAACCGTGCCGAGGTTTATACCCGCGAATATGTAAATATTTTTCTGCGGAAAATAATATAGCTGGCATCCGGCGCCTATACCGCCGCCGCTGTGGCCATACCCGGCAACCCCGCGAAAAGTGGCATAGTCCAGCCCTAATCCGTAGGTAGGGTTTCCCTTGCTATCGAGCACCCATGTTTTCATTTCGCCGAGGGTGGCTTCCGAAAGAAGTTTACTTTCCATCAATCCTCTCAAAAATTTTATTGCATCCCACGGGGTCGCCACAATGCCGTCGTCTCCAACAAGGGCTGCCACGTTGTTGCGCTGGAGAAGAGAAGCGTTCTCTAATACCCCGGTGCTGTGGCGGTCCCAGTAAGAATTGACAAGCTCCGGGTAGGCAAGGTAGCCTGCAGCGCCCCTGTAGTAGGTACTGGAGAGGCCAAGGGGCTTAAGAATAGCGTCAGTCAAAAATTGCGCATGGTTGCCGGTAATAGCATCGGCTATAAGGGCGAGCAGTACGTAGTTGGTGTTTCTGTACGAAAACCGTGAGCCGGGTGCAAAGTCCAGCGGCTTGCCGCTAACATAGCGCAGGTAGTCTGCCGGCATAAAAGGGTAGTCGGGATGCTGGAGCAGGCGGGTGACATAAGCGGGCTGCGCATTGTATTCGGGTATGCCCGATGTGTGGTTTAAGAGCATACGCACGCTGATTTTTTCCGCATCGGTAATATGCCGGCTCAAGCTATCGGGCAAATAGGCCACTATAGACGCATCCAGGTCAATTTTGCTCAGCTCGTAAAGCTTCAAAATACCCACAGCCACGTAGGTTTTAGCAATACTCTGCAGGTATTGCAAGTGGCAGGTTTGCATGGGTACTTGCCCCTCAATTTTCGCATAGCCTGCTGCTGAGCCCCACCAACCTTCTTCCGAATACACTGCGATGGCGACGCCAGGTACACCGGCAGCAGTTAGCTGGCCCATTACCTCCCGAAGCGCAGAGGCTTTTGTGTAAGTAGCTGTATCCATGGGGTTGCCGGCGCAGGGGACCACTGCCAACCCTTGCGCCGAAAGCTCTCGACAAAAAAGCAGCGCAATTATTAATATCAGATGGTAGCTTTTCATTGTAGTATCCCTTTTCGACGATTGTTTAGTAAGACCTTCCGCCCCAAATTTTGTGGCAGGCTATTGGCGCACGTTGGCTCCTTTTAATTCACTCTCCCGAATGTACTCTTACTCCCAGTTGCAGGAGCGTTTCGGGCACCACGGGAACACTTGCGTTGTAGCCCACAACGAGCATAGGCTGGTAAGAGATAAAAGGTGAGAACATCGTGGCGGATGCATCTGCATTTTTTCCTGCCGAGATGCCCGCCGGCAACGCAAGCATACCTTTGCCCCTGCGGCCAACGCTGGCCCACGCACCATTGACCTGCCGGAAAGATTCGGTCGGCCGGAAGGCATACAGGTATCCCACACCGGCCCTTGCTTCAACATAAAAACCTGAAGAACCCACGGCAGGTCGCCAGGCCGTTTGGGTGCAAAAAAGCAACCCGTTGCCCACTGCCTTATTGCGGTACCACACTGCTCCGAGCTGCTGAACCCAATGGCTTCGGTTGAAGCCAATTTCGGTGCCCAGCCCAATGCCCGCATTGGCAAAGCTGATATCGTGAAACGGCAGGGCTAGCGAATGAAACTGCACGCTGACGACCAGGGGAAGACCGCGGTAATTGGTTCCGCCATAGTCCTGCGCCTGCAGTGGAAAAACCCCGCCCAATGCAAAAAGAAAAATCCAAAATTTCATGATGTCTAGAAATGTTTCAGGCAATGCTAACGCATCCGACACAGGTTTGCCGTAGAATAGTGCTGCAAAACCGGCGAAGTGTAGCAAATTTACTGCTGAAGTGCGGCAGGTTCCGCGCTAAACCACCGCTTGAAGGCAGGAGCCCGGGTTCTGCTCACGGCTACCCCGGAAGGTAAAGCCGCATGCGCCGTCAATAGCACCAGCAGCTTGCCATTTTCCATACGTTTAAAGCCCGTTATCACTTGCCGGTGCAGTAAAAACTGGCGGTTGAGACGGAAGAAAGCAACCGCCGGTAATTGCTTTTCCAGCTTGTCGAGCGACTGCTCGTGATAGTATTTTTTTCCCGACGCGGTGCATATTGCCGAATACTCTCCATCGACAAAGCATCCTGCAATCGCATCAATGCCGAGTTTCAAGTCTTGCTTGCCATGCCGCACAAGCAGCCCATCCGCTGGCATCTGAAGTGAGCCTAAACGCTCAGCCTCGAGTTTCCGGTACCTGTGGTAGTAGTAGAGCCCTACATAAATACCGTTGATAACCAGAAACCAAATGCCGATGATAAACAGATCTACCATGTAGAAGTTGACCGGTGCCGGCCGCCCCCTTGCAAGCCAGCTTACCAGCTCGGTAGTAATGCTGATGACAAACAGCCCAATGAAAGTGGTTGCAACGAGTTGAAAAGCAATCCGCTTGAGCGGCCGGTTGCTAAGCGGCCATTTGGCGTCGAGGTACAGTATAAATGAACGTACGGCCCACCATGCAGCATACCCTTGCGCTGTATCGATGGAAAAGGTAAGCAGCAAAAACCAGCTGAGGCTGATATTGGAGTAGGTAAGGTAATAATTGAAGGCACTTATGAAGGGGATAAGAATGAGAAAAAGCGTCACATCCGGGTGGTAGGGGCTTCTGGATGTGCTTTCCGTCTTCATACGGGGGAATATACCAAGGATAGGCCAAACCCGGAAATTGCCCCGGGCAGAACCGTTATTCCCGGCCTTTGGTATTTGTCATCTCCAGCAAATCCTGCTTCGTTAGCAGTCTGAAAAAGCTATCGCCGCTGCCAATGAGTCCGCTGGCAGACTCGCTTTGCTGTATTACCAGAAAGTTCAATTTTCGGCGCAAATATCCGAATAGGTAGATTTTTCAGAATGCGGTGGCAACGGCCATAAGCAGCCGTTGTAATGAGGCCGCATAAGGAAGTACCCTTTTATGAAAAAATACGACATTGCTTAGTCTTGATTCGCGTAATTAAACCTCTCTAGATAAACGAAGGCTCTCCTTAGACTTTCAGATGTTTGCATCGCTCTCTCCAAATTCCAGTCATTCAATATGTATTCCATCAGTCTTTCATTATAGTTTGGTCCGATTGTGGCATTTTGATTTATCGGGATAATATCCTCTTTTATAGTCCTTCGTCTTGACCGCCTTACTATATTTATCAACGTTTGCTTTGGATCAACTTCTAACTCCGGGTTAAGCGGAAGATTAGCCAAAGAAACTCCGGTAAATGTTGAAAAACCTATTCGGTCGGCTAATAGCCAAGCCTCTACTTCCCTAACTGCAATGCGAAAAATTAAATTCGGTTGACGTGGGCGAGCCAACCATTCATTAATTAGTTCGGTAGGACACGGATAATTGTCAAGATCCGTCAGCACAAAGAACGGAGTCGCAATTGCGGCTTGGTTAAATCCGTTAATGTTTCTTTTGATATATCCAAAGCCATAGCCAGGGTAAGAAGTGCCAACATAATATTTATCGCCAAAAGATTCCAACAATTTCATCATTGCAAATTCGCTGATAGCATCTTCAAAAACCAAATTAACAGGAACACTCATCTTTTTTTACAGCCCTAGAGTTAATTGGTTGATGTTACGAGGTTTAGTTCTCGGTAGTATTGCGGACCCCGGAGTCATTCCACCTTCCAGCATTGCTTTTATTTCGGGAAAGCTTGAAGCTAATTTTATCGTAGTGCCCTCATTTGTCGGTTCAAGTAATAAAATCTCGTCTAGTGAAATCCCTCGATCATTAAGCAAGTCAGCGGAATGGGAGGTTAAAATTATTTGGCGCTTCTTTGGTTTCTGCAGCTTATAAATTAGCGGAGGAATTTTCGAAACAATTGCTCCATTTAGAGAAAGCTCAGGTTCTTCAAGCAACAATAAACCATCACCTTCCTGAAGAGACCACAATAAACCTATAAGTCTAAGGGTACCATCTGAGAATTGTTCTTCTCGTTGTTTCCCAGCTTTAGGGCGCCAATGTTCATAGACCGCCTCGAGATGAGGCCTACCACTTTCTTCAGTATAGTTGAATTCCTTAAACTGGGGAACGGCAATTTTCAATGCTTCTTGAATTTTCCTTAGCCATGCATTCCTCGTTTTTTCATTTACCTTCGAAATCCTCTCCAAAAATCCTTTGCCAAAAGGGTCTCCCGGTAAATCAGGGCCAGTAAAAGATTGAGGATGCTTGAGTAATTGAGGTAATAAATGTAGGTAAACGGTATTTTCTATATATCTATTAATTTCCCTAAATTCTTTGTTTGCATTAATTTGCTCTAAATGCGTCTGAGTTAGCCGTTCTTCATCTTTCGTGTCCTCGCCATCTGGTCTATCCAATATCAGCTTATCGCCTTTCCATACTTTTTCATGTGTGAGCAGAGGTTGTCTGTAGCCACGTACTTCTTGTTTAATTCCTATTGAATATCTCCAAGTGGGTTCCGGTTCTCCGAATTCGGAGATGTCAATTTGTATTTCAACATTCGGAAATTGCCTCGCAGCTAAGCATCGTATTTTTGATATCCCTCCTCGTTCAAGCACCGCTTTTTGAAGGCCTCCGCCGGGTTTGGCGATATCACGAAGAAACCGAAAGGCGTCCAAAAAGTTGGATTTTCCGGAGGCATTTGGCCCTACAACAAAAACCCGTTCAGTAATCGGCACTTCTGCGTCTTTGAAGTTCTTCCAGTTTTTTAATAGAATCTTAGATATATACATAGCGAAAACAATTGGGTATCCAACTGCCGATATTTTTATTGCCCATCGGCTGGCAAAGCCATTGTAAATTTGCAATAAAAATTCGAAGGCAGGTTCTATAACATAGATTTTGCTCACAAATTATATCCGGTTGCTTCATCAAATCAGGCGATTATTCGAACATCAATTGCGGTATAGTGTGCGGTCAGGCACTCGAACCTCTGAACACCGCCGTAAAAACAATCCCATCTGGCAATAGAAAAAGAAATTCCGGTGGCTGCTTAACACCCTCTAAACCTTAGGAAGGCCGCGTCATCTCCAGTAAATCCTGCTTCGTTAGCAGCCTGAAAAAACTATCGCCGCTGCCAATGAGCCCGCAGGCCAAACTCGCTTTGCTTTGCTGTATTACCTGCATTTTTTCTTCCACCGTATTGGGGCAAATGAGCCGGGTAGCCATCACGTTCTTCTTTTGCCCTATGCGATAGCAGCGGTCTATGGCTTGGTTTTCCACCGCCGGGTTCCACCATGGGTCCACCAGAAACACGTAGTCGGCAGCGGTAAGGTTAAGGCCGGTACCACCTGCCTTCAAGCTGATGAGGAACACCCTCGTGGCCTCGTCGTTCTGAAACTGATGAACTACCTCCGCCCGGTTTTTGGTAGCGCCGGTAAGCATGGCGTGTTTAATGTTCTCTCCGTCCAGTTCCCGCCTGATAAGCTCGAGCATGCTTACAAACTGTGAAAACACCAGCACTTTGTGGCGGGGAGTCAAAATGGAAAGCTGATCGAGCAGCATCTCTATTTTGGCCGATGCGTTCAGGTTCATGTTTTCTTCCCCTATCAGCAGCGGCGAATTGCATATCTGTCGCAGCCGGGTAATGCCCCGCAGTGCATGCATTGGATTCTTCTGAATTTCCTCCTCGGTTTTAGCCGATATATACTCCCTGAACTCCTTTTCATACGCTTCGTAAAGCCGCCGTTGCTCAATGCCCATCTCACAGTACAGCACCTTTTCGGTTTTTTCGGGTAACTCGGCGGCTACCTCCTGCTTGGTTCGCCGGAGTACGAAGGGGCTAATCCGGCGCTGCAACCCTTCGGCACTGCTTTTGGCCTTAAACTTATCGATGGGCCGCGCATAGGTATGCCTGAAATACTGGATACTGCCCAGGAGACCGGGGCACGCAAAGGAAAGCTGTGCGTAGACGTCGAACGTATTGTTTTCGAGGGGAGTGCCCGAAATCACCAGCTTGTTGCGCGATTTCAACAGCTTGGCAGCCCGGTACCGCTGCGAGTTGATGTTCTTTATATTCTGCGACTCATCGAGAAATATATAACCAAACTCAAACTGTTTCAAAAGGGTAATATCGGCCACCATGGTGTTGTAAGTGGTGATGACGACGTCGTTGCCAGCGAAAGTATCCTTGCGTCTGCCCCTGCCGGCCCCGTGCCACACCGTCAGCTTTAGCGAAGGGGCAAACCTGGCAACCTCCTGCTGCCAGTTGTGCACTACCGAGTTGGGCGCCACAAGCAAGTGTGTGCCCGCTCCCCTTTTCCTCTTAAGCAAAAGTATAAATGCAATAACCTGTATTGTTTTGCCCAGGCCCATGTCGTCGGCCAGGCAGCCGCCAAGGTTGAAGTCGTCGAGAAAGTTGAGCCAGCTTAAGCCCTGTTGCTGGTACGGCCGGAGGGTAGTGAGCAGGTCGTCGGGCGTTTGGGCAGGCGGAAGCTGGTGCGAGCCCGAAAATACGGTCTGATATCGTTTCAACTCCTGCTTTACCTCCTCGGTAAGCATATGTTCATCGTAAAGCTCAGCCAGGGTGCCGAAGCCTGCTTTCGGTGTTAGCAGCACCTCGCCAAACACCTCGCCGGCATTGAAAAAGCTTTCGAACCGCTGCAGCCACTCTTCGGGGAGTACGCCCTTGCTGCCGTCGTCGAGCTGCACGTATTTGCTTTTGTTTTTCACCGCTTTGCGCAGCTGCTTCACAGTGGCTTTTTTGGTGCCAAAATGTACGGCGAGTTCCGTGTTGAACCAGTTGATCCCGCTGGTAACGTGGATGGATACATGGGCTTTTTGCGGCCTAACTGCAATCCCCTTAAGTTCGTTAAAGCCAAGTGTGGAAATGCCCTGCTCCTGCCACTCCTGAAAAGCATTGAAAAACCAGTCGTCGTCAACAAACCGCCGCCTATGCAGGTAAAAGTAAGGCAGTGGGTTTTCCAGCTGCTCTTCAAAATCCGGGTGCTGCCTGATGAGCAGAGATACAAAGTCATTTTCGGCTTCCGAGTCCCTCTTCACCAAAAACGGCTTGCCTGGGGCATCCTGGCCAAATACCTGCCTTTGCGAAAGTATGGGTACTTCCACAGGCCCGTAGCGCATTACCGGCTCCAATATCACGTAGTCGCCCAAATCGCTCAGGTACAGCAGCCTTTCCGGCTGGCCGTTGAAGCCGCCGTTTTTTTTCTGCTCGGGAGTTGCTGTTTTAAGGTATTCGTACTGAATGGCGACATAGGTTTCCATTTCCGCAAGGACGTCGGTTTTAAACTCAGCAAATTCATCCGCAGCCATTGTCAAAGGGCTTTCGTGTTTGCTAAACCAGCCGATAACCTGGAGCATGCCAGGATTGTCGGCCAAATACCACCGGTCGTCAATTACAACAAAATGATCGAACCGCACGGTCACGCTGCTGACGGCGCAGAAGGCATGATTAATATAAAGTTCAGGCGTTATGACGTAAGTTTCTTCACGCTGCGAAACCCGCACTTTCAGCTCGAGCTCGGGCTTGCTTACTTTGATTCGCGAAATGGAGCGCACACTTATCTTTTCGGAAATGCTGCTATCGTGATAGTAAAACGAATACCTCCTGGGATTTTTCACCAGGGCCTTAAGCACTACCAGGTCGGTGAGTGACTTTTCGTAATAGTTCTGAAATTTTAACAGGGAGGTATAAAATCGCACTTCATCGGGGTCGCTGCTGCCCCACACCAGGTCCACGGGATTTAGTATTGTGCACGGATTTTTCAACTCGCCGCTGCCGCTAACCGAACATTCCACGAGTTGTGCACTGAAGCGATTGTAGTACCGATGCTGCCCGATTACCACCACAACTGAAGTACCGGCCGACGGAACTGCTGCTTGTGCCGCCAGAGATTTTACGGCTGCCTCGGCGCCAGCAAAATCCTTTATTTTAAAGCCGGCATACTTTTTTTGCTTTTCCGCACCATCAGACTTTGGCTGTTCCATGTTCTACTCCTTGCCGGCAGGAATTATCAGGTTTCCTCCAATGTGTTCCACCTACGGCTTTATACAGCACAAAGCTATCGTTTTTGAGGACTTGTGGAAGAGTGGATTGCGCATCCGGATTTTGCCTGCGCCATTTTTCGTTTACAAAGACCTACCGGCCGGTTATGTCGATTTTAACGTTTTTACCGGGCCAGGTGGGGAGGTGAAAATTCATCCCGGTTTTTTGCTGAAGGTCTATCAATTTATTCCTCGTTTCCACCGACCGCAAGCCAATGGCCGACCTCAGCGCATTGGCCTTCACCAGTTCCGGCTCGGTAAGCGAATCGAGGTAGCCGTAAGCGTGCTCTGTATGGCCGCTGGCAACCGTGGTGTACCAGTCGTCGGCCAGGGCAAACTCGAAAGGCGACATTTCACCACTTTTTATAGCTGCAAGCAGTTGCGGCTTCACATGCCGGTACATGGTATCGTTGCGGCAGTAGGCTTCGGAAATAGCGTTGTGGTGGCTGAGGATAGTCGATACCCAAAAATTGTTGCCTATCAGCTTCTCTCCCGGAAAGCCATGCTCCCCGATCAGCTCATTTAATTTCGTCATCTGTTTTTCGCTATGAGGAGCAAATTTCTTTTCGGCGTACCTGTCCTGCCCATCCGGCCCGAAAGTAAACAGTGCGCCGATCGCCTTCCACTGATCTTTCTTGAACATCCTATGCACCTCTTCGCGCAGATCGGTGCTGATTCTCGCTTGATAAATTGCATGCAGCGAATCGTACTGATCAACAAGCAGCGTCCACTCGTTTTCCTCCTGCAGCGGCTTTAAAAACTCGTCTTTTTTTATAGATTTCAAGCCCCAGCCGTGTCTTATCCCCAGCCTGACATAGTCGAAGGATTTCGCACTATTGCCGGTAAAAAGCGCCAGCTGTGCTGCTACCTTACAGTCTCGCAGAAAAACGAACTCGAACTGACTGACAACCCCCTCATAAACCTTGAGAGCTTCCGAAAACGACTCTGCCGCCAGCAGTTTCTCAGCCTGCTCTATCTGCGCATGATAGTCAGCATAGTCGGCAGCCGGCGACTGCGCCATAGCTGCTGCGCCAAAAAAAGAGACGATGCAGGCAATCAGTCCTATTTTAAAATGCGCCATTATTCTATGTCAATCTTGTTGTACTTCAGCCAGTCTTTTACCATGCCGATATAGCGTTTCAGGTAGTTTTCGCTCAAAAACACATTCGACCAATTGTCGAACCGCTGCGACTGCACGCCGAGGTAGAATATCCAGATGCTAAAGCCGGCGTACGGTAGCAAGCGTTTTTCTTCCGCTGTTAATATTGTTACAGACTCATAACCCGCGAAAAAGGCTGTAACCCTGGCTTCGTATTGTTGCTTATCCTGCTCAATATGAAACAGCTGCATCACAAAGTAGGCGACGTCCAGCAGCAACCAACCGTTGCCACAAAAGTCGAAGTCGAACAGCGTAATACCCGTGGGCTCGCCGATGTGCATGTTGTCGTACCACATATCGAGGTGCACGGCGCCGGTTCTTAGCGAGGTATCTTCAGCCTTGCAAAAAGTGTCGGCTACAAGCGCTGCGGTCTGTTTTATAAAACGCATGTCGTCGTTCGATTCGCTAAAGTGTTGCGTCGCATGCCGGTAGGGAAGCTCCATCAATGTGTGGGCGTTGTAGGTTACTCTTTGCAGGGCCAATCCGTTGTTGGCTTTGTGCATTCGAGCCATCAGTGCGCCAAGGGCAAAGCTGGTTTGGTTTGAAAAATGGCGGACCTTAGCCCCTGGTGCATACAAAAAAAGCACACCGTAGCGCATACCCTCGGGGGCATTTAGTTGCTGAATATACTGGTGGCTGGCATCGGGTATGGGGCAGGAAACAGGGACCTGGCTTTGGCTTAAATGATTTAGCAGCCGAAGTTCTTCTTCAATTTCAACCACCGTCCGCCAGTTGAAGCTGTAGATCCTGAAGATGAACTTCTTTTCCGCATCGGTGACAATGTAAGAGTGGTTGATGCCGGTACGCAATACACGGCAATGTGTGGTGCCGCTTAGTCCGTAGAGCTTGCCAAGTATGGTTTGCAGGTACTGAGCGGAGACGGTTGAATCTGTTACTGGTAAAGTGTTCACGTGGGCTTCTTTGAAAGGGGCGTAAACTTACCGGTTTTTTTATGATTAAGCTGGGCCGCGATAAAAAAAGCCAGGTCGATTGCATTTAAAATAATTTCTTTGAAATCCTTTGTTTTACACTAACTGAAGGGAACCAAAGGATTTCAAAGCCGTTGCTTTTTTAAACATATAAGGGCGGTGGGTAAATAAACGGTCTTGAAATTTTATTTTGACTAATCTGTTTTAAATGCGATTGCCGTTTAAAAAAAAGCCGCCCCAAATGGAACGGCTTCCCACTGTTATTGAAATGCAAACTCCCTACTATTTAGCGCCGGTATCATTGATCCACGTATTAAACTCTTCTTCGTCTACGTATCCATCGCTATCTTCATCGATGGCTTCAAAGCGGGAAGAAATAAATTCCTGATCCTGCTCCCGATCGGCAGACATGTCGCGATCCTCAACACCAGTCTCGGCTGTGGCACTTTCTTCTACCTCTACGTACACGGTCTTAAACTCCTCTTCATTCAACTTGCCGTCCTGATCGGTATCGTAAGCGGTAAAATCCTGCTGACCCTGCGCATCCTGGTATTGGCTAGTGCTTTTATCAGCTTTGTGTTCATATTTGTCCTTATCTTTTTTCTTCTCATGGTCCTGATCGGCAGTTTGCGCAAATGCGGCCATTCCTACAAAAAGCGACAGCACCAGACTAAGCAATGTTTTTCTAGTTCTCATAATTGTTTTCTGTTTAATTTTTCACCATTCGTTTGCACCTTAAAAGGCAAAGAATTTGCCAATGGGCACCGGAGCTTTCTTTTACACAGAACACACTCATCATCAATATTTTACAATATTTATGCGTCATTTCTAATGACCTTTGAATGTAGAATTATTAAATATAAATCCACACAGTGTTGAATGAATAAACAAAAATGCAGCCTTCTACTCCAGAAGATGGTGATAAAAGCACGGTTACAAAGAACAACAACAATGGAAATCCATTTCCGGCCAGTTCCCTCTTCGTTAACCAACAAAAAAGCCGTCACATTATTGCGACGGCTCCAATTTGAGTAGTTACTCTTACTTTTTACCCTTTGTACCTGTCCAGGTTGTGAACTCCGTTTCGTCGATATACCCGTCGCTGTCTTCATCTATTGCCTCGAATATGCTCGTCACAAATTCTTCAGATTCTCCGGGTTTTTTGGCGGCTACTTCCGAATCTTTCTCGTACTGATCTGCCACTTCTTGCTGATCGGTTACACCTTCCTGGTCCGTCGCCGCCACTTCTGCGTCTTCGCCTATAGTACCTTGCGCAGCTTTAAACTCACCTTCATCGAGTATCCCGTCCTGGTTCGTATCACGCGCACTGGAGTTGTGAGTGTAGGATGCTTTAAACTCCTCTTCATCTATTCTGCCGTCATTGTCGGCGTCATAGGCGGAGAAATCCTGCATTTGCATAGCTCCTGCTCCCACGGTGTCCTCCTCCTCAATCAGGCCTTCGTCTTCTGCTTCCGATCTGTACGTCTCCGTTTCCATAGTAGGCACATTCTCGGTTTCTGCATCGTACGTGCCTTCAGTTTCGGTTTGAAGGGCTTTTTCCGCCGGCAGTTCATCTTCTGAGGTTTCCTCTTCCGCTTCGTATTCCTCTGCAGTAGGAGAAACTTGCTGGTCCTCCTTTTCGGTTTGAGACGTCTCCCGTGGGGTGCCATCCTCCTGCGCTTCCTGGGCTGTAGCCGCAAATCCGGCAGCGAGCACAAACGTCATTACCGTTAATACTTTAGTCATCGTTTTCATATCAATCTCTGTTTTTTAGCTTATTCTCTTTCTCCTTCGACAAAACATACACCAATGTTTTTCTCTTCCAGAAGCCATTGAAGGACTTGAATTACAAGCTTTTATGGCTTGACATCTCTCGTTAGCTGCTTTAAACAGAGGGCGTACGCCGGAGCGTGTTCCACAAGCTGTTGACTAAATCAACAACGGCCCATCATAAAAAAACCGGCCCTTTTTCTAAAGCCGGCTTTTTTACTACAGATCCTTCTTAATTATTATTTTTTGCCCTGGGTATCGCTGGTCCAGCTTTCAAACTCCTGCTGGTCAAGGTATCCGTCGCTATCCTCGTCTATTGATTCGAAGATACTCGAAACGAACTCCTTATTCTCACCTTCAGTGGTCATTTCCGACTCTTGCCCATATTGATCGGCCACGCCTTCCTGTCCGGTGCCCTCACGTCCGGTATTAAACTCGTTTTCGTCTAAAGTACCGTCCTGGTTGGTATCCCATGCACTATAGTTTTGAGTGAAAGAAGTTTTGAATTCTTCCTCACTTATGCGGCCATCCATGTCAGTATCATAAGAGGAGAATTCCTGAGCCTGCATTTCCTGGCCCTGCATTCCCTGATCCTGAGTCTGTGTGTCGTAAGTGCTCTGGGTTCCCAGTGTGTCGCGCTCTTCGGTCAAAGTTTCATCGCTCTCTTCATAAGTTTCGGTTCCCTCAGTCTGGGTATCGTAGGTGTCTTCTGTTTCGGTTTCCATCGATTCATCCTGAGTTTCGGTATCGTATGTTTCTGCTTCAGGGTCGTACTCACCGGCAGTACCAGAGTTTTCTGTGTCGGTGTCGTAAGTATTCTGATCATCCGTTTCTGTCTGAGTGTCGTATGTTTCACTCTGCGTGTCCTCTTGCTGCGTTTCCTGCGCAAATGCTGCAGACCCTACAAAAAAGGTCATCGCTGCTCCTAGTAATATCTTGCTTACAGTCTTCATATTAACTTTGTTTTGTTTGATTTGATTTAATACCTATTTGTTTTTTGATAACTACATAGTCAAATAGGTTGCCATTAAAATCATTTTGAGTTATCGGATGCAAACGCTTGAATAAAAGAGAGTTACAACTGATGCCATAAAAAAAGGAAGCCACTAATATGTGGGGAAAGCCTAGAAAAATTCTACATGCTGTTGATTTAGTCAACATTTAACAAGGCCGGGTGGCGCTTAGTAATTGCCGGGTGGGCAAAGCACTTTGTTTCTCTTTCAGCTAAGGGAGTAAAAGCCAACCTCCGATGAAAAAGGGGTTCTGGGAGATATGGCGGGGTGACGCTCCGAAATGCACAAAAAAGCCGTGCATCAAAACAATGCACGGCTATGGTATCACATGGCGTTGCTGCCGGCTACCGGCGGTCATCTTCCCACGTCCAATACCGGTACTCATCGCTGGCTATGTAGCCATCCTCGTTGTCATCGAATAACATAAACAAGCCGGTGGCAAACTCATCCGGGTCTATCGCCTCGTCTTTATTGGCATCCCACTCGCCGTACGAAGACTCGTACTCCCTGAAACCGTAGTTCTGGGAAATGCGCTGTTTCCATTCCCTTCTGCTCAGGCCCCCGTCCTCGTCCTCATCCCAACCAACGAACACTTCTGTCATAGCTTTGGAGAATTCTATCTCATCCAGGCGCTCGTCCTCGTCGGCGTCCCACGAGCGAAAAATGCTACCCGCATCCCTGCTCTCGCTAATTGCCTCGCCACTTTCCTGTTGGGCTTCACTGGTTTGCGACTGGGCAATTAAACCAGCCGTTGACGCACCCACAGCAATTAATATTAATACCGCTCTCTTCATCGTACAATCCTTTTACGCTTCCCCCCAAGAAGCTGCCACTACAGGCAACCCTCTATGCCAATTATCTTCTATTGCCGTCCCGGTTTTTGTTCCAGGTGTCGTACTCATCACTGTCTATGTAGCCATTGCCGTTTGTATCCCACATACCGAAAGTACCCGTCGCATATTCGTTGCTGTCGAGGTAGCCATCGCTGTTCGTGTCCCAATCGCCGAAAGCTCCGTCGTAGTCATGGTCGGGATAGGTAGTGTCCAGCCCTTTCTGCCATTCGTTCTCGTCGAGCATGTTATCACCGCTGGAGTCCCACTGGCTGTAATAATCGTTATCGCCAAAAAGGCTCGAAAATTCGCTTTCATCTATCTGGTTGTCGGTGTTCGAATCCCAGGCACCATAACCCGAAGGGTCTTTTTCTCCGCCAGTTTGCTCATTTACCTGCGCAAAACCAGGCGTGGTAACACAAATTGCTACTAGCAGGCTCATTAATACTTTTTCTATTCTTCTCATATTGTATCGTTTTGCTTTTCTTGTTTGACTTTTGCATCGACAAACCGCCTGCCAGACACCTTTTGCAGGCTGACAGGTATCCCCGTGCTACCTGAGTGCCGGGCAGGCAATAATAGATGTAGAATAATTTTCAGTATTTCGCAGAGTGTGAGGATTTTGTCTACAGCCCTGCGCTGCGAGTCGGCCAACTCCCGATCAAAAAATCTACCGGCGGCACACCAAAGGAAGCCGGGCCTTGTGCCGTTGCTGATGTTCCACACAATCCGGCAGAATTTACACGCAATAGGCTGTTAAAGAAGCCTAAACCGGCGTAGGCCAGCCTGCTGCCGGTGGCGCCATTTTTGCCCTTACAAGGGGGTCAGCCACTCATGTATAATAGCTCACCTTTAAAATTCAGCAGCCATGTCTCAAAACGTCAGCGACTACATCATCAGCAGGTTAAAAGAATGGAACATCAGAAGGATCTTTGGTTACCCTGGCGACGGCATTAACGGCATTATGGGCGCTTTGCAACGAGCCACCGGCGATATCCGGTTTATACAGGTATGCCACGAGGAATCGGCAGCGTTTATGGCCACTGGCCATGCAAAATTTACCGGAGAAACCGGCGTATGCCTGGCAACCTCCGGGCCGGGAGCCATCCACCTGCTCAACGGCTTGTACGATGCCAAGCTCGACCACCAACCGGTAGTGGCCATTGTAGGGCAGCAGCCACGGTCGGTGCTGGGCGGAAGCTACCAGCAGGAGGTAGACCTGCTAAGCCTGTTTAAGGATGTGGCTAGTGAATATGTGCACATGGCTACCGCGGCCTCGCAGGTGCGGCATTTGCTCGACCGCTGCTTCCGCATAGCGCAGGCCGAGCGCACGGTGACGTGCCTCATCGTGCCGGCAGATGTGCAGGAGCTAACCATGGAAGAACCCGCCAGGGAACATGGTACGCTACACTCCGGCATTGGCTATACCAGGCCGGTAATGGTGCCGCCTCAGTCCCACCTCGAAGCTGCAGCCCGCATTCTTAATAAGGGAGAAAGAGTAGCCATACTGGTGGGGGCCGGGGCTTTTCATGCCGCCGACGAAATTGCAGGTGTGGCCGAACTATTGGGTGCAGGTGTGGCCAAAGCACTGCTGGGAAAAGCGGTACTGCCCGACGACCTGCCGTACGTAACAGGGGCAATCGGCCTGTTGGGTACCAAGCCCAGCTGGGAGCTAATGACAGACTGCGACACGCTGCTGATGGTGGGCTCCAACTTTCCGTATGCCGAGTTTTTACCCAAAGAAGGGCAGGCCAGAGGCGTGCAGATTGACCTCGACGGGCGTATGCTGGGTATCCGCTACCCGATGGAAATTAATCTTCAGGGAGACAGCAAGGAAACACTGCGGGCGCTTATTCCTTTTTTGAAACGCAAGGAAGACCGGGCGTGGCGTAAAACGGTAGAAGCTAACGTAAAAGACTGGTGGGAGGTGCTGGAGGCCCGGGCAATGAATGCTGCTGACCCGATAAATCCGCAGCGGGTTTTTTGGGAGATTTCGCGCAGGTTGCCTGATAACGCAATTATTACCGCCGACTCGGGCACCGCTGCCAATTGGTACGCCCGTGATATCAAAATAAGGAAGGGAATGATGGCCTCGCTCTCCGGCAACCTTGCAACTATGTGCCCCGGTGTGCCCTATGCCATTGCAGCCAAATTTGCATATCCCGACCGCCTTCCGGTGGCCTTCGTGGGCGATGGTGCCATGCAAATGCAGGGAATTAACGAACTGATAACCCTGGCCAAGTACTACGGCGAGTGGGCCGATCCGCGGCTGCTGGTAATAGTGCTCAATAACCGCGACCTCAACCTGGTAACCTGGGAGCAGCGGGTAAACACCGGCGACCCGAAATTTGAAGCTTCACAAAACATCCCCGACTTCCCTTATGCCCAATACGCTGCCATGATCGGCCTGGACAGCATAAGGATAGAGCATGACGACCAACTAACCGGCGCACTCGATACAGCGATGCAGGCAACCAAACCCTTTGTGGTTGATGTGCTGGTAGACCCAAACGTACCACCACTGCCTCCGCATATAAGCCTCAAGCAGGCAAAGGCTTTTACTGCTTCATTATTAAAAGGCGACAGCGAACGTAAAGGTGTGATCAGGCAAACATTAAAAGATACAATAGAGAGCTATATCTCGCACTAAACGGGAGAAAATGGGAGCAACAAAACATCAGTCAAAAGAAAAAACGAGTGGCCATTCTGGCATGGGCACGCGGGGTGTATCCCGTCCTTATATGAAACATAAAAGCAAACAAGACCACGCCACAGAGCACGAACATTCGGGCGGGATGGATCGGAGGATGATGATGGAGAACCACCACCGGCAGACGCTCTGGATATACTGGACCATTGTGCTGCTGGGGTTCTGGATGCTTGTTTCTCCCTTTACATTTTCCTACGGCACAGGAGTTACGGAACCCTCCGGAGGGCGGGAGGTGTGGCTATCTTTAACCGACCGTGTACTTGCATTAAAAGCCAGCGACTTTCTCGCGGGCCTCCTTCTCATTATTTTCGGTTGGCGAGGCCTTACCCCTAACCGCCCTGTTAGCCTGTGGATATGTGCATTCATTGGCATGTGGTTAAATTTTGCCCCCGTTTTGTTTTGGGCACCCTCTTCTTTCATTTATCTCAACGATACTATCGTTGGCGTGCTTATCATAGCGCTCGCTGTTCTCATTCCCGGTATGCCCAACATGATCAACTTTATGAAGATGGGCTCCGAAGTACCCCCCGGCTGGAGTTATAACCCCTCAAGCTGGCCTCAGCGATGGATTATGATTGTGGCAGCCTTTTTTGGTTGGCTGGTTTCGCGGTACCTGGCCGCCTACCAGCTTGGCTACCTCGACTATGCCTGGGACCCGTTTTTCGGCAATTCCAGCGTGAAAGTACTCGACTCCGAAATGTCAAGGTCTCTGCTTATTTCTGACGGAGCACTGGGGGCACTCGCCTACACCTTCGAATTCCTGATGGGCTGGATGGGCAGCCCCTCACGCTGGCGCACCATGCCATGGATGGTTACATTTTTCGGCATTCTGGTAATACCCCTGGGGCTGGTTCACATATTCCTTGTAATCTCTCAGCCACTGGTGGTGGGGGCCTGGTGCACTTTCTGTTTGCTGGCAGCCGCTATTATGCTGCCCATGATACCGCTGCAGGCAGATGAAGTAACGGCCATGGCGCAGCACATGGTTCAAGCCAAACGAAACGGCGAATCGCTGTGGAAGGTATTCTGGAAAGGCGGGCAACCAGTAGAAGAAAACAAAGATGAGCGCTCTCCGAAGCTTATCGATCTGCCGCAAAAACCCGGGCAAGTCTTTCTGGCCTCCATATGGGGAATGAGTTTTCCGTGGACATTGGTGGTTTCTACGCTTTTTGGCGTCTACCTCATGTTTGCTCCCGCGTGGTTTGGAGTTACCATAGAAAATCCACTGGCAAACCTCAACCACCTGTGCGGGTCGCTTATAGTAGTGGTAGCAGTAGTTTCCATGGGCGAAGTGATACGCCTGGGGCGATATCTAAACATAGTGCTGGGCGTGGGGCTGGCTGTTTGCACCTGGATAATCGGCGATGGCCCTTTGGCAATAAAGCTTATTAATACGGCGGTCGGGGTAACGGTAGCCGCGCTTTCGGTCCCGAGAGGGATCAAAATTGAAACTTACGGATTGTGGGACAAATATGTTAGATAATAAAATGGGATACATAAATAGTGAACTAAGAAACAAGGTGGTAGTGGTAACCGGTGCTTCAGCCGGTGTGGGCCGAGCTACAGCCAGAGAATTTGGCCGCCACGGTGCCAAAGTAGTGCTGATTGCACGCGGTGTTGACGGCCTGAACGGCGCAAAACTGGAGGTAGAAGCAGCAGGAGGCGAAGGGTACATATTGCCATTGGATGTGGCCGACGCTGATAAAGTGGATGATGCAGCAGGACAAATAGAACAGGAGATCGGCCCGATAGCAGTATGGGTAAACAATGCGATGAACAGCGTGTTTGCTCCTTTCACGAAGATCTCGGCCCGCGATTTTAAGCGTGTGACTGAAGTAACCTACCTCGGGCAGGTGTACGGCACCATGGCTGCGCTCAAATACATGAAAGCCCGAAACCGCGGTTCCATAGTACTGGTGGGTTCGGCGCTTGCTTACAGGGGTATTCCGCTGCAGTCGGCTTATTGTGGTGCAAAACATGGCGTCGAAGGCTTCTTTGATAGTCTCCGTTGCGAGCTCATCCACGACGAGAGCAACATCAAGCTCAGCATCGTACAGCTGCCTGCTCTCAATACCACGCAATTTGGCTGGGTAAAAACCACTCTTCCCAACAAACCGAAACCCATGGGAAAAGTGTACCAGCCCGAGGTAGCCGCACGGGCCATAGTACATGCAGCCCTGGAAGGGCGGCGGGAGTATTATGTGGGGCTTCCGACTTTCCAATCGGTGATCGGCAATAAGGTGGCCCCTGGCATATTAGATAAATACCTGGCCAAAACGGGCGTAGAGGGCCAGCAGACCGATGCGCCGCTGCCGGTGGGCAGGCAAGACAATCTGTGGGAGCCAGTGCCCGGCGACCAGGGAACGTACGGCGAATTTGGTGCTGATGCCAAAAACAACAGCTTTAGCTGGTGGGTTTCCACTCACCGGGCACTAGTAGCAGGAACCGTTGTAGCCGCCACGGCCCTCACTTCGTACCTTATATCCAGCGGCAATCACAAGCACAACGGCGTTTAATGAAGCAATTGGCACCCGAAACGCAAAAAAACACATCTACGCGAAGAGAAGGCTACGAACCGATCGAAAATTATGGCGTAATTGGCAACCTGCACACCGCGGCCCTGGTTTCGATCAAAGGGTCTATCGACTTCCTTTCGTTTATGCGTTTTGACTCACCTACCCTATTTGCCGGCCTGCTCGACGCCGATGAAGGTGGCCATTTTTCGGTGGTTCCGGATCTCAAAAACGCCCGCACCAAACAACTCTACCTGCCCGACACTAATGTGCTGGTAACCCGTTTTTTTGCGGATGAAGGTATAGCTGAACTTATCGATTACATGCCGGTATACAAAAACGAGCATAACTGCGCTATTGTCAGAAAAATAACTACTGTGCGCGGTAAGATTCGCTTTCATGTGAGATGTGCGCCCCGCTTCGACTATGCCAGGGCCAGGCACGACGTAAAAAAATTAGAAGATCACCTGCTGTTCACTCCACACTCCGGCGGGCAAATGCCTGTACGACTGATAAGCGACCAGAAGCTGCATATTGACGAAGCAGACGGGGTGGCCGAATTTGCTTTAGACGAAACACAAGAGGCAAGCTTTATTCTGGAAGCCGCCCACAACGACTATCACCGCAAAGGCGAATTTAAGGAGTACATCAATGCCAGCTATCGGTCCACCATCAAGTACTGGCAAAGTTGGATAGGCAAAGCCACCTATAATGGACCCTGGGCCGAGGTAGTGCACCGTTCGGCGCTTACACTTAAGCTTCTCACCTCACACCGGCACGGGTCTACTGTGGCAGCGGCCACCTTTGGCCTACCCGAAAGCATGGAAGGCAGTAGAAACTGGGACTACCGCTATACCTGGATACGGGACGCGGCCTTTACCGTGGCCGAGTTTCTCGAGCTGGGCTTTTTAGATGAAGCTGAAAAATTCATCTTGTGGATCGCCAAACAATGTAAAAGTAAGAGACTTCAACTGATGTATGCCGTAGACGGTGAAACAAAACTGACCGAGAAATCACTAGCGCATTTGGAAGGCTATAAACGTGCACACCCTGTCAAAATAGGAAACGATGCTTACCAGCAGTTTCAACTCGACATCTATGGAGAGCTTCTTCAAACTGTGTACACGTTTGTAAAATATGGCGGTGCCCTGACCTATGAGTTTTGGCAGGAAATAGAGCAACATGTTGATTTTGTTATTGGGAATTGGCAGAAGCCCGACCATGGAATATGGGAGGTACGGGGAGAAAAAAGAGAGTTCCTGCATTCGAGGGTTATGTGCTGGGTTGCTTTAGACAGGGCCATCAAAATTGGCGAAAAAAAGTCGTTTCCCTATGACTTCACAAAATGGAGAGAGGTAAGGGACGCCATTTATCGCGACGTGCATGAAAATTTTTGGGACGAAAAAAAGCAAGCTTTCGTTCAGTCGAAAACTTCCCGTATTCTTGATGCCAGCGCTCTTGTAATGCCCATAGTGGGTTTCATCTCGCCGCAGTCGGAGAAGTGGAAAAAAACAATGGAAGCTATAGACCGGGAACTCCGTTCGGACGTGCTGGTATATCGGTACCGCGAAAAAGAAGCGGATATAGACGGTATTGACGGCACCGAAGGGACCTTTAGCATTTGCTCCTTCTGGCATGTGGAATGCCTGGCAAGGGCAGGCGAAATTGAGAGGGCGCGAGAACATTTTGAAAAAATGCTTGGGTATGCCAATCACCTCGGCCTGTTTTCCGAACAAATTGGTATGCGGGGGCAGCACCTCGGCAATTTTCCGCAAGCACTTACACACCTGGGCATCATCAGCGCGGTGATGGAGATGAACCGCGATATACACGTAGAAAGAAAGTACCCGGAAGAGTCGGCAATCTGATACTCATCCAAAGTCCATAGCTATCCTTTGCGGTAGCACTGGGAGACTAATTCTCATTTTTTGATATTAAAAATAATTTATACTTATTTGTTATTTATCTGTCCTATTCATCGAATAGTACAATAAGTGATAAACCTTAAAACCAAACGCTATGGACTACTTCTCGTACACTACCCGAAAAAACTATGCCCTCGAGCTCATAGAAAAGGGCGGATTATCGTCTCCACACCAGCTTACTGAACGTTTTGAGTGCTCCGAAAGAACAATCAGAAGAATGATTAACAACCTTCGGGAAGAGGGGCATCAAATTCAGTACGATTACAAAAGCAGAAGATATTTGTTGCTTAAATAACAGACGGACAGATAATGTCCGTTCGGAGGGTTAAACTTGAAACAATTTTGATTTGGCCAAAAACAAAGTTCGAGACGAAGGCGATACCTCGTAAAACGTAGCCAACTTATTTTAAACCTTTAAAATTGACGAAGATGACAAATCAAGAACAAGAACTAATGGAGCTTTTCAAAGTGGAAGAGCTTGAAGAGAGGCTTGAAATGGCCGAGTGGTCTGCTTCCATCTCCGGAAGCTCCGACGGAACAGTTACCGGAACAGTAGGCGTTAAGTTTTAGCCTCTGATACAAAGGAAGAGTCTCGTTGCGGACTCCCCGCTGCGGGCTCCCCGCTACGGGCACTCTTCCTTCTTTTACCAGCTCTTTCTTCATATTACCCGCCGCTCAGTGAAAAGCAAATTACTTCTGATTTCCGCTCTTTTGTACCTGCAAACGGCGTATGCACAGGTAGCCTTAACTGGTAAAATTACAGATGCGGAAACTGGGCAGGAGATCCCCTACGCCCATGTGTACTTACACGACAACTCGGCAGGCACCGTAACCAACGGCGAAGGCAAATTCACACTTCAGCTTAATGCGATACCCCAGCTGCTCCGCATTTCGCACACGAGCTACATTACCCAAACAGTGGAAGCAAAAACGGCGGGCGAGCTTTCAGTAGCCCTCGCACCTGCCACCATCACGCTCAAAGCAGTAACCATTGCCCCCATTGACGTGGGAAAACTGGTGCGGGAAACCTTTAAAAAAGGTATTGCAGCGATGGAAGCTAAAAAAGAAGCGAGCCTCTTTTACCGCCAAATAACCAAAACAGGCGACACCCCCAACGAAATGGTAGAGGCTTTTTTTGCCGGCACTGTGTCGGCCGCAGGCATAGAAAGCTTGAAGATGGTAAACGGTAGATTTGCAAAAATCCCGTCCGACAGCACCACCCGATACCCCAGCCTTACCAATTTTTACTATATGAGCAGCCTGCCGGTAGTGCAAAAAGCGATCAACGACGTGGTGCTGCCATTAAATAAAGATTTCGAAAAGTATTTCACCTGCGAATTGAAACTGTTGGTTGAAGCCGGTGATGGAAACACAATAGCCGTTGTTAGTTTTGAGCCCATTTCGAAGCAGAAAGCCATTTTTGAGGGCGACATCTATATCGATTTGCAATCGAAAAGTGTGCTGAGAGTGCTGGGCGCCATCAACCACAACCTAGGCCTTCAGTTTTCGGAAAAACAAATAAAAGCCGAAAACGCAGTTTATAACTTCGACATCAATTTTCGCCCGCAAACAACCGGCGAGCAGCCGCTGCTTAGCTCGGTAAAAACAGATTTGACGTTTGACTACGTGGCAGGGCCGCGCACCAGGCCGGTGCAGGTGAGCTCAAGCATAGTTGCCTTCGAATACCAGGGAGCTACAGGCAAAACCAAGCGTGTGTCTAACAAACGCAACCTCATCGCAGACATCAAAGATACCGAATACAACAGCAAATTCTGGGACGACAATCCCATCATTTTGAGGACCCTGAAAGAACAGCAGGTTATAGACGCTTTTGAGGCATCGGACCTGTTTGAGTTTCAAACAGGGCCCAAATAAACCACTACAGCTATGACTACACAACAGGTAAGGATTAAGACATATTCCAGCGAAATGCTGCTTCCTCAGCTGGGAGCCAATCTCCAAAGATCTATTTCGGAGCTATATATGAACGACATGGTGAAGTCGTTTGTGCTCGACAAGAAGTTTCTGGCCGACAACCCTGATTATTACCTCTACTATCCGTACCTCTTTTCGTCGGCATTCGATGTACCCGACGACACCGACCTGCTAAGCATTGCCGGGTTTCTTTACTACAAGTCAATTATCTTTTTCGACGAGATACTGGACCAGGGACGGTTCGACTCCAATAAGTTCTTCCTTGCCAATATTTGCCAGGAAGAGGCGGTTAAAATTCTTGCTTCCATGTTCGACCTATCGTCGCCATTCTGGAAATCCTGGAACAAGCGGCGGCAGGAATATTTGCAGGCGCTGGCGATCGACAAAGGCAAGGGGGAAGTACAGTCGTTTGAAGATTTTGAACAGCTGGCCGATTTTAAAGCTGCTTTTGGCAAGGTAGCCATCGATGCACTGCACGAGCGCTCCGTAACGAAAAACGAGCCTCTTTACCATGCGCTGCTCCAGTCGCACAAATACTATTACTCGGCATTTCAGCTGCTGGACGACCTCACCGATTTTAAGGAAGACAGCAAAATACGGCAGTTCAATATGGCGGCCTACGAGTTGAAACAGGAGCTAACCCGCCGCGGCGTTGACTATAACAACCATACCATCGACGACCTGAACAAATACCTGTACCTCTACGGTGTGGGCGAAAGACTGATTGACAAAAGCGTTGAATATCTGGCAAAAGCAGAAGAAACCGTAAGCGGCTTTCCTTTGGATAAATGGAAAACAGAAATAAGGAAACTGAACAATACGGCCGTCACCCGCAAGCTGAACATACAGGCGTACACCCGGCACCTGAAAGCGCGCCTCAGACTATCGGGCAACGTAAACCAAAAGAAAAATGAGCTGAGAACGGTTTTGGAGCTCGGTGTGCAGTTTATTGCCGGCTCTCAAAATGTCGATGGTTCATGGCACGAGTGCTATAACGACGCCGGCCATAGCGATAGCTGGGCAACTGCATTTATGCTTAGCTTTCTGTGCCAAAGTGCTGTTAAAGAGCACCTACCCGCATCGGTGCCGGACAAAGCCCTTGCTTTTCTGGAGGCCAGCGCCACCAACCAAATGTGGGGATACAACAACAGTTGGATACCCGATGCCGACTCTACCACTTTTGTATTGATAACCCAACAACTGAAAAACAACCGTCCCGACGCACTGGCGCTGGAGAAATGGAAGAGCTTTCAGAACGCTGACGGTGGGTATGCCACCTACAATGATGCAGCCGACCTCATTTCGTCGTTAAACAACTCGCATATTACCAATGTGAGTGGTTGGATGGCTTCGCACGTGTGTGTAAGCAGTGCGGCTTTGTATCTAATGTCTATGGCGGGGCTTCATTCGGCTGAGTACAATAAGTTGAAAAGCTACCTCCTTCATTCTCAGGGACTGGATGGCCTCTGGAGTAGCTACTGGTGGACAAGTCCCATTTACGCAACCTCGTTTGTCATTAAAAGCAGCCTTGCACCGGACATCAGCGGCTTACGGGAAGCAGCCGGGTATGGAACGCATGCAATGATGGCTCTTCAGCACGAAAGCGGGTGCTTTGGCGATGACTACAATCCGGAAAGCGCTTTTTATACCGCCCTGGTAGTAGATGCTATTTGCGAAAACGAGAACCTCTTCCAGCAATGGAAACCAGCCATAGCTAAAGCGGCAAGCTGGCTGCAATCGCATCAAATGGAAGATGGCTCCTGGAAGGAAACTCCCGCCATGCGAATGCCTTCCCCCGATGTGATGAACCCTAAAGATGTTGAACAATGGAAGGAGAACACGAGGGGAGTGAACATCAGGGTTTCCGAATTCAACCGACTTTTTAGCACATCAGTAACCGTTGCAGCCCTGGCCAAGTATGATAGAGTCAGCAACTAACACCACCGGGTTGATCGTGCCTGAACTGGATCAAAACCTGGAGATATTGCCGTTCGATAACTCTGAATTTATCGTGCAGCATCGATTGCTCAACTACCAGGTAAACATAAACAAGGAGACTCACCGGCTGATCGGGCTGATTGACGGAAAAAGGAATATCAACGACATTACAGACCTTTACCGCGAGAACTACGCTTTAGATCTTTCCCAGGATTTTGTACATCAACTTATTTATGGCAACCTGGCCCGTTATGGCATTGTGAAACAGGATGAATTCGTTGTTGAAAAAAGGCAACGAACCTCATATCTAAGGCTAAGCTTTATTATCCTCAGAAAACAGTGGGTAGGCTTTATTACCCCCTATTTGTCGTTTCTTTTTAATAGACCGCTTTTTTACAGTCTCTTGCTCTCAATGGCGGTATTTATCGGCGTAATGATCTGGGGCAACTATGCTGTTATTGCGGAAAACGCCGAACACCTCTTCTCTCTTAATATCGTCCTGTACATCGTTGCCTTCCAGCTGGGCGGCATCATCCACGAGTTTGGGCATGCTGCCGCTTGCAGGCGATTCGGTGCCAGGCACGGCGGTATCGGCTTTGGCTTTTACCTGCTGATCCCGGTATTGTTCGCCGATGTTTCGGATGCCTGGCGGCTGAAGCGCACAGAGCGAATTATGGTTAATTTGGGTGGCATTTACTTCGAAATGATACTTGCCAGTGCTTTGCTCGTGGCTTTCCTTTTCAACGGGCACATAGCATTTCTGGTAATCCCATGCCTGCTGGTGCTCAACACCCTCTACAACCTCAATCCCCTGGTGAAATACGACGGTTATTGGGTACTCTCCGACGCCACCAAAACCCCCAACCTCCACCGGAATGCATTCAAAAAGCTAGGGCAATTTTGGTTGAACCTGCGAGGCACGGAGACTGCTGTTTTTACCCGGAAAGACTACTTCCTCATTTTGTACGGCTTTATCAGCCTGTCTTACATCTTTATTTTCCTTTTTACCATTGTGCTCATCAATCCGCAGTCTGTGCTTATGCTGCCGGTTAACCTTGTTCATTATTTAGAACAGAGTAATTCGTTCCGGATTGCTGAGTTGGGACAATTTGTGTTTCCCGCAATTTTCTGGCTACTGGTAGCCAAGCTCGTTCTTGCCCAATTCCGGCGCAGATTGCAAAAGAAACCCGCTAAAGCAGCATTTACCCCTCAGCCTAACAGCTGATCCACGGGCTACAGCCGTTTTGTGCTGTTGTTACCAGGCCCGGCTAACGGCCTGTGAGCCTGGGGAGTGGGTGCATCTACTGTGTAGCCGGTTGGCAGCTCGCTTTCGTCCATCGCGACCTGCTATAAGTTTCGCAACCTGCGGACGTTATATGCTTAAAAGAAATGAGTATCCTCCAATGTGGCGCTCCCAAATCGGGCAACTTTTGGCTTTACAAAATAATTCAACAGGTACTTTCAGCAGCGGGAAAGATCACCACCAGCTTTATTGAACAGCAGCCTGTTTATCCGGTGGCGTGCGGCTGGAAGCTTCACTTCGAGGGCCAGGCACGCATCGACATGATCGACATCACCGATCTGCAGGATGTGTGCCGGATCAGCAACATTTATCGGATGCCAATCGACAGCATTGCCGCCTATGCCCGGCAGGCGCCGCATGTATGGACACACTCGCCGGTTTGCAAGAGAAGCGGCGAAGTTTTTGATGCGTTCGAAAAGAAGGTGTACATTATCAGGGACCCACGTGACCGGGTGCTTTCAGCCGCCCGGTATTACTGCTCGCCCTATATGCAGCGGTACTACCCCCAAAAGGAAAAGGAGCCGGAGCAGTTTCTAAAGAACCATTACGACACAATGATGAGCTATTGGGTGTGGCATGTATATGACCACCTGCGCCTCAGCGAACAACATAATATCCATATATGTTTCTTCGAGGGTTTTATCATGGATTTTCAAAAAGAGCTGGGAAGCCTGCTGCGTTACCTCGGCATTCGGCTTACACCTGCCCAGCGCGAACAGCTTGAGAAATTGGTAAGCTTTGCAAGAATGAAGAGAAACAATCCCGATCACCTCAAAAAAGGCGAAGCAGGCTACTGGATGGACCAGCTAAGCGATAACAGGATAGACAAAGCCGAAGTAATTGCGGGGCCGTTGATCAGATATCTCGGCTACCCGGCCGGCAAACACGAGGCCATGCGTTTTGCGAAAAAACTGCCCCCTGTCGATTTTCAGCAGTTGAAAGAGGAAATAATGGCATCGCAGGGGAGGCTACTTGAAATAGGCGTCGATACGTTGTGGTGAATTGGCCAGAGCCAGGATTGCAGCGCCGTTTCATTCACAATTCGCTTAAACACCTACCAAACTCCCAGCTGCCTGCCGATCGCTTTAATTTGCCCGATATGGTAAGCGTTGTGCTGCAAGTTGGCTACCGCAGCCCAAAAAATAGTTTTGCCATTAGGCTGCGGTTCGAACAACGGCGTCGATGGGTTTTCTACCGTGGCAATTATCTCCGAGAGATCTTTCTCGAAGCTGCTAATGGCACCGAGCCATTGCTGTTCATTTTCAGGTGCAGTATGGCCCGGCCAGTATGCCTCCGGCCAGAGATCCTGTACCCGGGCAGGGGTTTTTATGAAATCCAGAAAAAGGGACTGCCGGTGGCGCATGTGCTCCAGCAGCGACCATACCGAGTAAGGCAGCCCGGCAAGTGCTACACCGGTTTTATCGAAGTGAAACTCTCTCAGGAGAATGACGACGGGCGCAAAGCCGCCTTTTAGCAGTTCTGAAAGGTTGCTTTTGAGTACTTTAGATACTGTTTCCGGTGCTCCTACGCCCATTCCACTTTTTTCGAGAGGTGTTCAGAATAGTCTTTACCAATAGCACTCAGGTATTCAGAACGATTCCAATCCTGAGAAGGCACCACCATTTCCGGATCCTTTTGCATTACAAAGATTTCGTCGTCGGGGTGCGCCACACTCACAAAGCCACAGGTGCGGCCCATGGCTTCTATGGCACTGCGGTTGGGCGCCCACCAGTTGGTGGGATCGTCGTTCAGCCGGTTTTCAATAAACCCCATTTTGGGAAATCCGGCCTTTAGCATATCGTTTCTTGCATTCAGCTTGTAATTCTCCTTTACGGCAAGGTGCTCTTTGTCGGGCATGGTGAGGGTTTGAAATACCATCATTTCTTTTGTTACCTCGCTTACAATATCCAATGCCAGCAATGGATAGCGCAAATGATAAAACACCCCCATAAACCAGGTAATATCAAACTCCTCCTGCAGATGAGCCAGGTCGTACACCTGCATTTTTTTAAAGGTAATTTGTGGCGAAAGGCCCAAAACCCCGGCTGCCCATTCGGCCTGTTTGAGGTAATGACTGTCGAGGTCGATAGCGGTAACCTCGGCCCCCCGCTTTGCGAGCTCAAAAGAATAAAAGCCCGCATTGCAGCCGATATCAAGCACCCGCTTCCCCGACAAGCTCTCTGGAATATGGGCTGCGATTTTTTGCCATTTAAACCCCGGAAAATCGCCCAGGTAATGATTTGGCGCAGTTTGAACGCCTCCCGGCAAATGGATATTATGAAACCAGGGGCCAAGCGACTCAACAGCGTTTTTTACGTCGGATACGTTCATATACACACCATTTATCCCGGGAGGGAGTAAATTGAACTGAGCTGGTTAACATGGTGCAGCAACTCCTGCGCCCGCTTTTGGCCTGTATGCTCATGAAGCACCCTCTGCATTGCATGTCTGCGAATGCGCATCAAATCTTCTTCACTCAAATCGTTCAGCACGCATATCACGTCTTCGGTCTTGCTAATTACAACCAGCTCCTTCTCCGGTTTAAAGAAATTCTCGAGGCCTTTCCAATAGTCGCTGATGATGCAGGTGCCACTTGCCGCAGCCTCAAAAAGACGCACGCTCGGCGAGTAACCCCACTTAATCATGTCGCGCCGTGTTAAGTTAAGGGTGAAGCGCTGCTGGTTGTAAAAGGTGCAATGCTTGTCGGGCGGCAGGTGGTCGATCCGCTGCACGTTGTTTGGCCAGAGGATATCGCATGGGTACTGCGGCCCGGCTACCACAAAACGCCGGTCGCTCATTCGCTGGGCCGGCTTCAGCAAAAACTCTTCGAGGCTCTGCTGGCGGTCGTGGCTATAAGTGCCCAGGTAGCCAATGTCCCACTGCTTCCCGATCTGCTGCGGAAAGTATTGCGTTTCGTCTACCGAGCAGTATAGCGGCCTGGCATGCTGCGCTCCAAACTCCGTTTCGAGCTGTTCGAGCAGCGGCCCTCCCGTAAATGAGAAGTACAGATCGAATTGCGACACCTGAGACGGTTTTATGTATTCGTCGTCGCCGGTGGTGAGTTTTGTATAGGTAATAGGTGTATCAATATCGTAAAAGGTCTTTACGCCCTTTGCCGTTTTTAGCATCCAGTCGATTACTTCTGTTCCCTGCTGCACGTATGAGCCAACAATTACAATATCGGCCGAGCGTACCTCCTCTGCGTAAACCTTCTGCAGTTCGCTTACCGATTTGTACAGTTGAACGCTGGCAAAGGGGAACTCCCGCAGATCGCGGTGGGGGGCATACCACGGCACATCCTGCTCCAGAAACAGCACCTTTACCCCTTGCTGTCCCAAGCCTTTTATTAAGCTCCGGTATGTGGTGGCATGGCCGTTGCCCCACGATGAGGTAATAGAAAGCCCGATAAATACCACCGAATATTTGCCAGGAACAATGGCGGCAGCATCTTCCTGTCCGTGTTCAAATCCCAACATTCTCCTTCATATTAAATTGATTTACCAACAACTCCTCCACTTGCCTGGCCCTCTTTGCGTAGGTATGATCGGCCAGCACCCGCCGATAAGCGGCTTGTCCGATTTCCGTGGCCTTTGTGGGGCTCAGGTAATCGAGCATGGCTGCTACTGCCTCACCCGTTTTTGCCGTGAGTATTTCAGATGCGGGTTCAAAGAAGGTTTCTATTCCATCCCACAGGTCGGTAATAATGCAGGCGCCTGCACCCGCTGCTTCAAACACTCTTGTGGCCGGAGAAAACCCGTTGCTCGCCATGCTATCCCTGCTGATATTGAGTATAGCATTGGCGGAGCTGTTCAGTTCATTATGGTCTTTGGTGTATACATGGCCAATATATTCCACATTGGAAGGAAGATCCTTATCGCCCCAACCGCTCCCGCCCAGTATAAATTTATACTCCGGCCGCAATGCCGCGGGCTTTAAAAAGAACTCTTCTACCCGCTTTTCCCTGTCGGGCAAGCGGTTGCCCAGGAAGGCAAGGTCGCACACAAAGCGTCCACTCTTCCCCACGGGAAAATGAGTGTCCGGATCGAGCGCATTGTATACAGGCGTGCAACTGCGGGCGCCCAGGCGCAGGTACCTGTCTACCACCCTCTCACCGCCCCCATAGGTAAGCACCATATCGTAGGCAGACAGCAGCTTTCTCAGGCTGTTGTCAGCGTCGTTTTCCATACTGGTAAGCGTGGCAGGTGCATCCACGTCCCAAAAGATCACCGTGGCTTCGTCGTGAGCTTCACGCAGAACCGCTTCTTCCAGTTCTTTATCGAAAAAACCAACACCGCTGGCTTTTATTATTACATTAGCTTCGGCAGCACCTTGCTTCACTGCCTTCTCCAGCGACTCCTGCGTAGGCGGGTATATCACTACCCGTGCGTACGCCGGGTCGTCGATGTCGCGATGGTTTTGCCGTCCAAGCACGTCAGGTTCATAAAAGGTAATCTCATGGCCTAGTGCATGTAAGGCTTTCAAAATGCCTCTATAGTAGGTAGCGGCGCCGTTCCAATAGGCTGAAACGAGGCTCGAGCCGTAAAACGCAATTCTTAACCTGGTGTCTGTTGTATTCATAGTGGAGTTATGTCTGTTTATTTCAATTGGCGCGGGAGACAACATCGGGCACCTCCATTATTGTGTTGCAAACTGTCATGAGCTCGGTAGCCCGGTGCCGGCAGGAGTGCCGCTGAATAATCGTTCTGCGGGCCGAGAGTGACAGGCTTTCTGCGTACTGGCGATCGGTTAACACCTGCTCCAGCTTGTTTTTCATTTCCTCTCCGGAGTGCACCATTGCAAAATCCTGTTCGCCGTGAAACAGATTTTCGCTGTCGCGCCACGGGGCACTAATAAGCGGAATACCGCAGGCCATGGCTTCGAAGGGCCGGATTGTGGGAATGCCGGGCAGTATTTGTGTGTAATACCTGCGGGGCACATGAAGGGTCACCTTGTATTGGGCAAATACCTCCGGCACTTTGTAGTTGGGCAGGTATCCTCTATATTCAATACCAGCAGCTTTCAGTATCCGCTGCGCTTTTTCCGGATACCGCACACCATATATCGCGGCTTTCAATCGCAATGCCTTTACGGGCTCCACAATGTATTCTATTATTTCCTGCGAGCGCTCTTCGTCGCCCCAGTTTCCGATCCAAACTACATCGCCAACCTTCGGCTTGTCGACCGGCCTGAACAAATCCGTATCCGCAGCTTCGTGCCATGTCCACACGCTGGAGGCCCAGCCGTTTTGCAGATAGATCTGCCTGATGGTTTCGCCGAATACAAGGGCGCCGTCGTAGAAGCGCAGATCGTAGGCACCCATATCTTCCGGCTGTGAAACAGAGCGATGGTGGGTATCGTGAAACAAAAGCGTGAAATGGGAGTGGCGGGCCTTGTACAGCCCGATCTGCTTTACGAGGTCGTGCGTGTTGAACTCGTGAACAATAACCAGGTCTGCATCTTCGAGGTAGTTTTCGGGCTGAAAGGTTTGCGGATCGTAAAAAAACGACCGTAAGCCGGGGTAGTAGGTATGGAATCCGTGGATGGACGATTTTTGCTTGTCTTTAAGTAACTGGGTGAGACACCACCCGTCTACCGGCTCAAATACCTGCACATCGTGTCCCATCTTCATCAGCTCTTTCACGATCCCCCTTAAGAAGTGCGCATTGCCGTGGTTCCAGTCGGAGATAAGCGACTGGTAAAACATCTTTATCTTCATTCGCGTGGGTGTTGTTTATTGTAACAAAGTCTATCTGAAAAGCGCCTTTTCATACCGAACACAGGTTTGAATGGTGGATTTCCTGGTAGAGAGCCATATAGCGGGCTGCCATTTTTTCGGCCGTAAAATATTTCGCCGTTTCGTGTGCCCGGTGCGCCATTTCATTTCTGAAACCGGCGTCGCTAGTCAGCCGATTGATTTGCTCTGCCCATTTGGCTGCGTCGTTTGGCGGTGCATACAAGGCCGACTCCTGCCAGATTTCCCGCAGGGTAGGTATATCCGAAATAACCAGTGCACATTGGCTCAGGGCGGCTTCGAGCGCCGAAAGCCCAAATGGCTCGTAAAGTGACGGCAGCATAAACACAGCAGCTTCGGCCAGGTAGCCGCGAACCTCATGCCGGCTTAGCGGGCCGGTGTAGGTAACGCCGCTTACGGTAGCCTCCCTCCCATCAGCATTAAGTTTCTTTCCAGGGTTTTGCGAATCGCCAGCTATCACAATAGGCCAGCCAACGCTGCTAACTATGTTTTCAGCAATGCGGTAGTTCTTCCCTTCATCCCAAATGCGGCCCATGCCAAAGATGTATTCCTTTTTAGCCCCCGCTGCGTAGTCGGCGGGGGTCAGGCCATTGTATATTACATGAATATTCTCGAGTGGAATTTGGTACGATTCGGCCATTTCCTGCGCATATACATGCGATACCGCCACAAGCTTATCGGTGGTTTTAAGACTGTTTTTAACCAGCCCGAAGTAGTCGTCCCACTCCTGCCCGGGGGAGTTGCCTTTTACATGCTGCCACCATGTGTATACGCAGGAGTGGCATACCATAAGCACGGGAGTAATCCAGGGGAGGGAAGCAAATCCATAGGAATTGAGATGCACGAGATCGGGCTGAAGCTTTTCTTCCAGTTTCAGCAGCCATTGGCCTGCCCGGCGGAGGTCGTCCCAGGGGTCTTCCATCCATTCGAGCTTATAGTCGCTTTCAAATACCTGCATTCCCGGCACCGACGCTGCTTCCGTACGCTGCTGCTGGTTCATTTTCTGCCCTAGCGTAACCAGGCACACATCCACCCCCCATTTTGCCAGCTCCCGGGCCAGCACCATGCTGTAGGTCCACACACCGCCCACCGTATCGGTGGTCATCATTATCCTGCTTACGTCAGTTGCGCCCATAGATCCTGTCGATTACCCGGGCGGTCCTTATGTAAGATTCGGCGTCTTCGTTGAAGCGATTTGCCTCCGAAAGTCGTTCTGTCCAGTCGAGAATAGCTTTACCGCTCCACTCATACGGGGGCATGCTTATTACCTGTGCCTTTGTGCCCTTGTTCCAGGTGGCTTTAAAGTCGTAAAACGAGCCGTTCACATTGCGAAAAGACGCCCCGCCCTCTGTGCCGTAAAGATCCATTTGAATGATGGCGTCTTTACCTGCGGGTATATTCCACGAGCAGGTGCACTGTGAGGTCATGTCGTTGCTATGCACCATCTGCACGGTGGCATAATCCTCTATGGCTCTGTGGTTGCCATTTATTCTTACTCCTTTTGCATACAAATTGCTGTGCAACTGTTCAATTTCGGCTTCTGGAAAAAACCACTGAATCAGGTCGATGAGGTGAATTCCAAGATCCATTACACAACCTCCGCCAGAAAGATCTGCGTTGTAGTACCAGCGCTTATCGGGCCCATAAGCATTGTGAAAAACGAAATTGGCGGCAAACACATGCCCAAGCTCTCCTTCATCTACCAGTTGTTTGATTTTTTTGGCAGCGTGTGTATAACGATAGCTGAAATCGACCATTAGCAGGCAGTTGTTGCGTCTTGCCAGGTCTACAATTTCGGTGGTATCTGCAGTTGTACACGCCAAGGGTTTTTGACAAAAAACCGCCTTTCGCTTTTCGAGAGCCTGCATTACGTGCTGTTTGTGCAGTGCACTGGGTGTGGCCACCACAATGCCGTCCGCTTCACTATCGAGCAAGTTTTCATAGGAGAGAATATTCCTGATGTTGATGTCTTTGCAGTATTTTACAATGTCTTCTGCAAAAGGATCGCAAACCGTGAGATTACCTGCTAACCCGCTTTCATGCACAGCTTCAAATCTGTTTTTCCCAATCCAACCCATGCCGAGGAAGCCAAGCTTCGGCTTCCTGTGTTCGGCTACGAATAATTCCTCCGTTTCTTTTAGTTCAGTAATCATAGTAGCTGCCTTTAATGAAATAAAACGATTGCTTTCATAAACCCGTCAGGCCTTTCCACAAGCATTTCGAATGCCTCATTTAGCCGGTCGGGTGTGAAGTAATGTGTAAAGAGTGGTGTTACGTCCAACTGGCATGTACGTATGCTCTCCAGCGCTTCGCGAATGCCAGCAACGTACCTGGCGGGGTCCCGCTCATGGGCGTTGATCACGTCTATTCCTTTCCAGTTCCACTCCTGCATGTTCACCTGCCGAAGCCCTCCCTGATGGAAGCCGGCCACCACAATTCTGCCCCCAAAAGAAACCAGGCGGGTGGCCAGGTCGAGCGAGGCCTGTGCCCCTGTGGCTTCAATAACGCAATCGCAACCCTTACCGTCTGTTAGCTCGCCGATCTTTTTCTCCACGTAATCGGCGTCGTCGAAAGGCAGCAGATGGTCGGCGCCCATTTGCGATGCAAACTCAAGCGAATAGGGCCTGCGCGAAATCGCAAACACTTCAGCACCCTTGCGGTGGGCCATCTGCGTGAGCAACGACCCCAGAAAGCCAGTGCCTATTATTGCCACCCGGCTATTGCTGTCGATCAGGCTTCTTCTGAAAATATTTACAGCACAGCCAAGAGGTTCGCCGGGCAACGGCATGTACTTAAGGTCTTCGGGTATTTTCACCAGCTCGCTGGCTTTTGCCAGATCGTAGTCGGCAAATGAGTGAAAGGTAAGGCCGGTAACCCGATCGCCCACAGCAAAATCCACTACCCCTGTACCCACCTTGTCTACAATTCCATAACCTTCGTGCCCGGGGTTACCGTTTTCCTGCGGATAAGTAAACCACGAACGGCCCTCCCACACGGGAATGCTGGAGGCGCACAGCCCACAGCCTTCCATTCTAACTCTCACTTCGTGCGGCCCCGGCTCTGGCAAAGCGACTTGGACTGCTTTAAACTTGCCAGGTGCGGCAAGCTGCCAGCTCGTCATGGTGCTGGTTATTTTATCGCTGCCAACTGCAGCTTCATAATTCAATAAGGTTTCCATTTATATAGTTGCTGTTTGAAGTTTTAGTGATTCACTTTTTTTGGAATTATCGCTTAACCAATGTTCGAGCAGGCGCAGTCCGTCGGCGGCGTTAATTTTGGGCCGCCATCCGGTTAGCCTCGTAAACTTGCCAAAATCCGACACGTAGTATCGCTGGTCTCCTGGCCGCCAGCCCTGATAATCCAGGTCGATTTTTTTGTTCAAATGACCTTCGATTAGCGCAATTACCTCCCTGAGGCTATGACTGTTTGCGGTGCCTCCACCAATGTTGAAGGCCTCACCAGTTAGTTTGTCCATTTTGTTGCAGGCAATAACCATCGCTTGCACGAGGTCCTGCACATACAGGATATCGCGCACCTGGTTTCCGTCTCCGTATATGGTAATGTCCTTCCCTTTGAGGGCGTTGAGCAGAAAATGCGCTACCCAGCCCTGGTCTTCGTTGCCACATTGGTGTGGCCCGTAAATACAGCTCATGCGAAAGACTACGCCCTTCAGCCCCTGCTCCCGGGCATAGTCGAGTACATACTGGTCGGCAGTGCCTTTCGAGCAACCGTATGGACTGCAGAAATCCAGCGGGCAGTTTTCGTCAAATCCGTTTGCCCTGAGCTTTTCGTCTTCCGGCAGGTAGCGGTTATTCTGAAGCTCCAGCTCCACGTGGCTCATGCGGCCGTACACCTTGTTGGTAGAGGTAAAGAGTATTGGCGGGGGCGAGCTCAGATTTTTTAAGGCGTGCAGTAGGTTGAAGGTACCCCGTGCATTGATTTCGAAGTCGGCCATTGGGTCTTCAAAGCTGGTAGTAACGGCCACCTGTGCGGCAAAATGGTAAACCATGTCCACCCCTTTTACGGCTTCGTCCAGTACAAACTTATTTCTTACGTCGCCAATTATGATGTTGAGGTTTGAGCTGAAGTTATCCTTGAGCCACCTGATGTTGCTTTCCACGCCATCCCTGGCAAGGCTATCAAAAACGGTAACTACGTGCCCCAGTTGAAGCAAGTGTTTGGCCAGATTGGTACCAATAAACCCTGCGCCTCCGGTTATGAGAAAATGCTTCTGGCTTTCCACCTTCTTTTTTACCGAGGTAGTATAGGGAATGCTCATCCACTCGTCGTGGTAAATTTTATCGATCCCCCGCTCTTTTATTATTTTATACAAGAGCTTCGGCTTATTGGCTGAAGCCAGCCCAAAGGAATACTCTCTCTCGTCGAGATGAAAACCATCGACAGTCGGGTAGCTTTCATCCAGATCGTTGAGCGAGTACCAGTACACCCTCGGCACGTCGGTCTTCAGCAGCGTAAGAAACTCCTTTAGCTGCTGGCTCTCGTCAAAATGCCGGGTAGAATAACCGGCCTCGGTTATCCATACCTCTATCCTTTCAAGATCATTGGCTTTCAGTTGTTTTCTCAGCTTGCTTACCTGCTCGTCCCAGCCGGTCCAATAGCTATCGAAAACCCCTGGAAAACCGTGGATACCCACCACGTCGACCGACTCCAGCACACCGAGATCGATCATTGTTTGCAGCCAGTTAAAATCGATGGGGCTCATGCCCCCCAGCACGATTTTCTTACCTGCCTCCCTTGCTTTGCGAGCGGCAAAGTTTATCATTTGCGCGAACCGCACCCAGCTTTTGTCGAGCGTAAAATCGTATTCGCTTTGGTTGTTGGGCTCGTTCCACAATTCAACGTAGTTAAAATGATCGCCGTATCGAAAGATCATGTAGTCGACAAAATGCCCAAACTCCATATAGTCTCTGGGAGGCGAGGAGGTCTTTGGCTCAATGCCAATAGAGGGTGGTGTATACAGGAAACATGGGAGTACCTCAAAGTGCTTCGCTAGCTCAGGGATGTACCAATCGAACCACTCGGGGCCATCTTCGCGGTGATAATCGGCCCAGGAAAATCCGGTACGGATTTGTTTGATGCCAAGCTCTTTCAGTTGCTGAATGGCTCTGCGTACGTGGTTATAGTCTTTGAAATGAAACCACTCGAGAATACCTACAGAAGGCCGCCTTTTCTTTTTGATGTCGACAGGCGAGATTTGGTGGGAAAAACCATTTATCTTTTTCATTGCGTAAGCTCTTTAAATGGTTAATCCGTGCTTTTCAAGCTCCGCGGTAGCCTGGTCTACAAGGTCAACAGCAATCTGATCCTGGAGCCAAACGGCCAAATCGCGAAAGCCAGTCTCAAGGCTCACTTTTGGCTCATAGCCTAGCTGCAATCTGGCTTTGGTGATGTCGGCAAAGCAGTGGCGAATGTCGCCCACTCTATATTTACCGTTTACACGTGGCACTATGTGCTCTTTTCCCAGCTCTTTGCTTATCATAGCGGCTACCTCGTTTACGGTGTGGCATTGGCCGCTGCCTACATTAAATACCTGGTTGCTCACATCTTCCTTTTTCATCACCAGCTGACACGCCTGCACCACATCATGCACGCTCACAAAGTCGCGGCGTTGGTTGCCGTCTTCGAAGATTACAGGTGGTTTATTGTTGAGATACCGGGAGGCAAATATGGCAAGCACGCCGGTGTAAGGATTGGATAGGCATTGGCGGGGGCCGTATACATTGAAGAACCTCAATGCTACCGTAGGAATGTTGTGTGCCTGCCCCACTATAAGGCAGAGGCGCTCCTGGTCATATTTTGAAAGTGCATAAACCGACGAAAGCATCGGCTTTTTTGTCTCGGGCGTAGGGGTGGGCAACAGCACGTCGTTACCGTCTTTAATTTCCCAAATACCTTGTTTCAGCTGGTCTATTTCCCGGAAGACATTAAAATATTTGCCCCCCAGCCTGTACAGACCTTCGCCATAGATACTCATGCTGGAGGCCACAATCAACTTTTCCGGCTTATGTTTCCGGTTGATGATCCCCTCCAGCAGTACTGAGGTGCCTATGTTGTTCACATCGGTGTACTCCTTTATTTCGTACATGCTTTGTCCCACGCCCACCCTGGCAGCGAGGTGGTATACAACGTCCATTTCCTCGAGCGCCTCTTCTACCACCTGCCTGTTGCGCACATCGCCGGAAATGAACTCGACCCCCGCCGGCATATATTCGGGGTATTTTCTAGCCTCCCCATGCACCTGACTGCACAGGTTATCCAAAATACGCACGTTGTGCCCCTCAGCCACCAGGGCATCGGCCAGGTGCGAGCCGATAAACCCGGCGCCTCCTGTTATAAGTATGTTCTTTGCTTTCATTATTTTCTGGTTTTAAAGTGGTTGGGCTGTCGGCCGTATCACTATGTTGTTCAGCGAGACGTCCGAACGTTGCGATAAGGCAAAGCAGACTGTTTCGGCCACCTCCTCGGGGTGCACCGACCCCCAGCCGATGTTGTCGGCAGTCTGCGCGCCGTCTATTATATTTTCGAAGAAATCGGTATCGACCACTCCGGGAGCAACGGTGATTACCCTGATTTTAGGCTGAACCTCCACCCGGAGCGTTTCGGCTATCGTATTAATGGCCGCTTTGGACGCACAGTAAATGCCGCCATAGGGGTAGGTTTTTTCGGCCGATACAGATGATATAAACACCACGTCGCCACTGCCCCGCTCCAGCATAAGCGGCAGAAAACCATTTAACAAATGTAGAGCAGAAAAAACGTTTAGCTGAAATATTGCTTTCCATTGCTCAGGATTCCCCTGAGCCAGTTGCTGATGGATGCCCCTGCCGGCACAGAAGATCAGCACATCCGGAATGCCATACTGAGATAAGACTTTTTCTTTAAAGGAAGCGGTGTCTTTTTCGTCTGCAAGGTCTGCCATCAGATGCACGCCCGCTTCCAATCCCGAGGGTTTTTTGTCGGCATAAACCACCTGGTTTCCCTTTGCTGATAACAGCTGAACCAGCGACCGGCCAATACCAAAACTTCCCCCCGTTATTACAATCAGCTTCCCTTCCAAATCTAGTCTACAGTATTATGTACCTGACCGGAAAAGGCAAAAAGCATGCCCTGCGGCATAGCGGGTTTATCAGCTTCCTCAACAGCAGCAGGGGAGAACTTTTCTCCACAAACTCACTAAAAGTGTATAGCTATTTTCCCATGGTCTGTGGTGGGCAGGTACCGACAGCATCAATCAACCGCGGTTGTGCATGCAAGGCGTCGTTCACAAGCGGGTGCCATAATGAAAATGTAATGCAGAGTTTGGGGAGAACAACCGGGGTTGTCAGCTTGTTGTATAGGTATGGCACGTTATAGGAGAAAGACATTGGAATGCCACTGACCCTTACCTATATCACCCGAAAAAGAAGCATGGCTATGCAGAGTACTACCATAACACAGGGAGAAATACTTGGCAAGGTGCTGGACTACGCCGGCAAAGCCCACGGAAAGCAACGACGAAAGTTTTCGGACGAACTTTATATTAATCATCCCATCAGGGTAATGAACACGTGTAAGGAGTTCACCGATAAAATTCATGTGCTGGCAGCAGCCCTGCTGCACGATGTGCTCGAAGACACGTCCATTACCAAAGCCGAGATGAAGAAGACGCTTGAGACATGGATGGAAAAATACGCCGCGCAAAAGACTGTAGCTTTAGTGGAAGAGCTTACCGACGTGTACACCAAAAAGGCCTACCCTCAGCTAAACAGAAAAGCCCGCAAAGAGATGGAAGCCAAGCGGCTTTCTAAAGTTTCGGTAGACGCACAGTTGATAAAGTATGCCGACATAATGGATAATGCAGCCAACATAAGAGAGCATAACCCTGGCTTTGCTATCGTATACCTTCGCGAAGGGCGAATTCTTTTAACAAAAATGACAAAGGGAAACTCTAAATTGCATGCAAGAGCACTAAAGCTGATTGATACTGCAATAAGTGAAATAGAAATGAACTAGGCAGACATTTCAGAGTACTGTAAAGCTTTTTGCAGAATCGCCTGCGCGGCCACCTTCACTTTTTGTCGCCGCATGTTTACGTTCAATTACAAGCCTTAATTTTCCGTCGGCACCACTCGCGGGAGCAACTTCGGAGGAAATAACCATGGCGCCGTCTTTTATTTCAATATTATAAGCTTTCGCTTTAAGCCCCGGCACATCAATTTCCATTTCAAAACAGTGGTCACTTTTCTTCAAATGTAAAAGCGGCACCTCGTCAATCTCACACGACCCTTCAGCGTCAAAAACCTTAGAGCTTAGCGGCCCTCTATAACCAGCCATATCAGGAGTATGCTTAACCAAAACCATAATACCTCCACTTGTTTTACATTAAAAGAGAGTAAAAGAGGGGCTGTCTGTTAAAACAACCCCCTGTTAATCGAATGCCACACCGGGAGCTCCCGGATCAGGCGTAAGGGAATGCTCTCCATACAGCAATCGAAGCTTTCGCTTCTCGCACTGTACCACTCCTTACCGGTTAACGACACGATAATGCCAAATATCATGCCGCGCCACCACTGCACGCAGTGAGGCAATTTTAATGTAAAGGCGTGGAAATGAGGTAACAATGAGGATGTTTGCCTACAGGCTTCAGCGGCAGATGGTAATGATGCCATTGCCGATTTTTGAGACCGCTTCTGCAACCGGCAGATCGAGAAGCAAGCCGCGGTACAGCAAAATAACACTAACGACCACGGAGAGCGAAGTAAGTATCCAACTGCTGCGATGGCTGCGGTTTTTGAAAAGGAGATGGGGAGTCATGTTCACAAGCAGCATGGCCGGAAGCGTGCCGGCGCCAAAAGCAGCCATATAAAAGGCGCCTTCCCATATTTTTGTTGAGGCCAAGGCACCGGCTACTGCCACATACACAAGACCGCAGGGCAGAAATCCATTAAAAATACCCGACACTAATGCCGAACTGTAGCTACGCCTGCGAAACTGCTGCTGAAGGTTTTGCCGAACCCATAACGCCCAGCCCGACTGCAGATATCCTTTGCTAAATACCCTGCCGGCATGCGGCAAAAAAAGCAGCAGGAGAATAGTCGCCCCCAGCACCACCGAAAACCCCTGCTGCCAGCCAACCAGAAAAAAAGAGCTGCCGATGATTCCGAAAACAGTGCCCAGCAGGCTATAGGTAAGTACTCTGCCGAGGTTGTAAAGTAAAATTCCTCCCACCTTTTTTTCGGGGGGCAGTGGCAGCGCCAGGGCCAGCGGACCGCACATACCTACGCAATGTACACTACCAAAAAAACCGATGAGAAAAGCAGCCGCTATCACTTGCTTACAAGAATTACTTTTTCGGTGTAATAGTCCTGGCGCGAATCAGACCAGCTTATTTGCATTTTGTACCTACCCGCCACCAGGTCCGACTTATTTATACGGGCGTTTCCTTCAAACGCAAACTTCCTGTCAAACCTTTGGTTGTCAGGCCGGTAGAAATGAATCTCTCCTGAAACCGATGAACCTGCCGGAAATCTGGCTTCAACATACCCCGCGTCCTGAACCACTTCTATCTCATAGTTAAGCGCAGCCGCGTTGTTTATTTCGTCAATCCTGTCCTGGTATTTAATCTCCTGCAGGTAGTAGTCATCGGCCACCAGCGCAACATCCTCCTGAAAGGTTTTTGCTACCAGGAAAATTATAAATGCGCAAAATGCAATGAACACAAGTGCTATTTTAGTACCCCAGTTCCACTTCATACAGTATTATTTTTTTCAAATTTCGGGTAAATAATGGCACGTCCGGCTGACCAAAATCAGGCGCCATGCAGATAATCATCAGCCGGCAGCACCAAAGCGCCAAGTTTACGGCGCAAGAAATTTCGTGTTCACTGTTTCCAGTTCTCTGTCTCCGCTTTTAATTACCAGCGTCACTTTGGAGCTCCGTTCCGTAAGGTCTTCTTTATCAAAAACAATAAACATCGCTCTTTCAGCCAGGTCCCGGGCCGGTACGGTAATCGGCTCACCTATAAACTCGATTCTTCCCCCGGAGTCTACCAACTCAATCTGCACAGGCAAATCACTGTTGGTTTTATTTACCACCTTGATATTGTAAAGATTGCTAATGGTGCCGTCGTCACGCTTTTGGAAGGTCATTCCCGGCGTACGCAGAATAGTCGTTTCGACGTCGGAGCGGATAACGATAAGGCTCGTAAGCACGCCGAGCAGCACCACCATTAACGCGGAATAGGCCACCATTCGGCTGGTAAATTTGAATGGTGTACCCTTGGCCACACTTTCTTCGGATGCATAGCGAATGAGGCCCTTGGGTAAGCCTACCTTTTCCATTATGTTGTCGCAGGCATCCATACAGGCAGTGCAGTTTACACACTCCAGCTGGGTGCCATTGCGGATGTCGATACCGGTGGGGCACACAAATACGCATTGCTTGCAGTCGATGCAGTCGCCCTTGTCGGCTGCGGCACGATCCTCTCCCTTACGGAAAACACCCCTGGACTCGCCTCTTCCATAGTCGTAGGTTACGTTAATGCTGTTTTTGTCGAGCAGCACGCCCTGAAGCCTGCCGTAAGGGCAAACAGTAGTGCAAACCTGCTCCCGAAAAAAAGCAAATACCCAATAGAATGCACCCGTAAAGCCTACCATTGCCATAAAGCCACCCGGACGGGCTGCAGGGCCGGCTTTTATTATTTCGCCAATCTGCTCTACGCCAACCAGGTATGCCATAAAGGTGTGCATAATCAGCGCCGAAATGAACAGAAACACGGCGTGCTTGCCGGTCTTTTTCAGTATTTTTTCGGTGTTCCATGGTTGCTTGTCGAGCTTCTTTTGCGCCATGTAGTCGCCCTCAATCCAGTACTCGACTTTTCGGAACACCAGCTCCATAAAAATTGTCTGCGGGCACACCCACCCGCAAAACAGCCTGCCAAACACAACAGTGAACAGGATTACAAATACTACAAGGGTTATTAGCGCGAAAGCGAAAAGGTGGAAATCCTGTGGCCAGAAGGTTTGGCCGAAAATTATAAACCGTCTTTCTATTACGTTGAATAGAAGAAAAGGCTGGCCGTCTACTTTCAGAAAAGGGGCACCAAAGAGAAATGCCAAAAGTAGCACGCCCACCACTGTGCGCCAATTGGTAAATTTACCAAAGGGCTTCTTGGGGTACACCCATATACGCTTTCCTTTCTCGTCTACCGTGGCAATCTTATCACGAAACGCATCATAGCCGGCTTTCTCTTCGTATAGCCTGTCAATTTGGGAATGGTCTTTCACAACTGTACTATTTATTTACCTGTGGAATATGCTCACTGCTTCTTCCTCCATGGGCAGAAGAGCAATGAGCATTACTTTGGTGTGGTTAGGGTCAAAACTTTCTGGCCACCACCTGTGTGCTGTCTGACACGTTTTTCCTTTGGTATTTTTCTCCCTGCGGTTCCTTTTGGTTGGGCGGGTTTGTGCCTTCAAGGCTTACTATAAAACTCGACAACAGCTGAATTTGCTTTGGTTCGAGCTGGCTTTGCCACGCAATCATACCTTTTTGCGGCACACCGTACTTTATTACCGAAAATATGTCCTTCACGTCTCCTCCGTGTATCCAGTATTCGTCGGCAAAATTCGGCCCCACGCCGCCTTGCCCCTCCGGTCCGTGGCATGCTGCGCAGTACTGCGAAAACAGCTTTTTACCTTCCTCAATCTCGGCATCGTCTACCAAAAGCGTTACCGTGGTTTCGTCTATTACCGTGCCCTGCTGTGCCAGGTAAGCCTTCACCTGCTCCTCTGCCTGCTCCAGCTCGTAGGCATATTCTTCCATCTGGTTTTTGCCGGTGTCGAACACATGGTAGTGCAGCAAATAAGCTACGGAAAATATGATTGTGAGGTAGAAGCCGTATACCCACCATGGTGGCAGCCGGTTATCGAGCTCTTTGATGCCATCGTATTCATGGCCTGTCATTATTTCGTCCTCCCGGGTCACCGGTACCGAGGCGTTGAGACTGTTCCAAAACCTCTGCCAGAGCGATTGCTTTTCAACAACTGCTTTGGGTGCTACTTCGGCCTGCGGCTTTGAAGCTGCCAGCAAAGCTTTCATGGCTACCAGCGTGGCCACAAGGGCAAGCAGGGCCAGCACAAGTACCACAAATACGGATACTAATAAGATCTCGATCTGAAACTGCTCAAAGAAAATTTCGCTTGCAGATTGCGCGCGGGCTGCCATGGGCAATATCGTTGTGAGGCCGCTTGCCATAATTAATTTCTTCTTCATGATTCAGATGATTTATCGTCCAGGGGAATTCTCGAAGCTTCGTCGACCATTTTTTTGTCGATCTTGAACATATACACCAGCAGAAGGGTAAAAAAGATGAAGAAAATGCTGAAGGAAATAAGCGGATACAGTTCAATACCTGCTATTGTTTCCATATGATGTTTAATGAATTTTAACATGGTTTTTCTTTTTTGATGCTGCCGGATGGTTTCCCGCACCGGCAGCGCTCATTCCTATTTTTTACTACCCGTATTTACTTTTCCTATGTCGGTTCCCAGCCGCTGCAGGTATGCGATAAGCGCAATAATCTCCGTATCGCTGCTTATTTCAATGTCGTCCTTCTTCAGGTTATCGGCAATTTGCTTTGCCTGCGTTTCGGCATCGGCCAGTGCTTTTTCAGCATAGCCATCTTCGTAGGGCACTCCCAGCGTTTGCATGGCTTCTATCATTTTTGGCGTCAGCTCTTTGTCCCATTCTTTTTCAAACAACCACGGATAAGGCGGCATAATAGAACCCGGCGACATACTGGTGGGATCAAACATGTGATTGAAATGCCAGCTGTCGGGGTACTTGCCGCCCACCCGCAGCAGGTCGGGCCCGGTGCGCTTACTTCCCCACTGGAACGGGTGATCGTACACAAACTCGCCGGCCTTGGCATATTCGCCATACCTTTCGGTTTCGGAGCGGAAAGGCCTCACCATTTGCGAATGGCAGGTGTAGCAGCCTTCTTTTACATAAATATCCCTACCGTGCAACTCAAGCGGCGTATAAGGCTTCACACTGGCGATGGTAGGTATGTTAGATTTTACAAGGAATGTAGGCACAAACTCCACAATACCCCCGATTGCTACCACTATAAAGCTCCACACCAGCAGGGTTACCGGCTTCCATTCAAACATTTTGCGGTGCCAGTGCTCGCCGCGGGCTGGCTTATAGTCGTCAGTCAATGGCAATGCCTGATCTTCCGTTTCTCTCTGGAACTGCCCGGCGTTAGCTGTTTTTACCAGGTTGTATACCATTATAAATACACCGCTAAGGAACAAGAACCCGCCGAAAGCACGCAGCATGTACATGGTTTCGATCTGGGTCACGGTCTCCAGAAAGTTGGGGTAAGCCAGCATACCGGCTTCGGTAAATTGCTTCCACATCAGGCTTTGGGTTACGCCAGCCCAATACATTGGCAGAGCGTAGAATATGATGCCCAGCGTGCCCACCCAAAAGTGTACGTTGGCTAGTTTTTCCGAATAGAGTTTGGTTTTGTAGAGCCTTGGCACAAGGAAGTACAGCATGGCAAAGGTGAGGAAGCCGTTCCATCCGAGACCACCTACATGCACGTGGGCGATGGTCCAGTCGGTAAAGTGGCTGATCGCATTCACGTTTTTGAGAGAAAGCATCGGTCCTTCAAATGTGGCCATGCCGTAGCAGGTAATAGCCACGACCATAAACTTAAGTATGGCATCTTCACGCACTTTGTCCCAGGCGCCGCGCAGTGTAAGCAGGCCATTGAGCATACCACCCCACGAGGGCGCTATAAGCATTACAGAAAATACAGTGCCCAGCGACTGGGCCCAATCGGGCAGTGAATTGTACAGCAGGTGGTGAGGACCAGCCCATATATAAAGGAATATGAGCGCCCAAAAGTGTACGATCGAAAGCCTGTAGGAGTAGATGGGCCGGTTGGCCGCCTTTGGCACAAAATAGTACATCAACCCGAGGTAAGGTGTGGTGAGAAAGAACGCCACAGCATTGTGCCCATACCACCACTGCACGAGGGCGTCCTGCACACCTGCGTACCACGAGTAGCTTTTATAAAAGGTAATAGGCAACTCAAAGGAGTTGACAATGTGCAGCATGGCTACTGTAACAAACGTGGCAATGTAGAACCAGATAGCCACGTACAGGTGCCTTTCCCTTCTTTTGAGGATGGTCCCGAACATGTTGATGCCAAATACCACCCAGATGAGGGCGATGGCAATGTCGATGGGCCACTCAAGCTCTGCATACTCTTTTCCGGACGTAAGCCCGAGCGGTAGGGTAATAGCCGCGGCCAAAATAATTGCCTGCCAGCCCCAGAAGTGTATCTGGCTAAGGGCCTTGCTGTACATGGGTGCCTTACACAGCCTTTGCAACGAATAGTAAACCCCCGCAAAAATACCGTTGCCTACAAAAGCAAAAATCACGGCATTGGTGTGCAGCGGGCGTATACGTCCGAAGGTGGTGTACTCGAGGCCAAAGTTGAGCTCGGGCATGAAAAACTGGCATGCCGCGAGCAAACCGACGGTCATTCCCACGATACCAAAAACAGTGGTTGCAATGAGAAACAGCCGAACGATCTGGTTGTCGTAGTGAAAAGTTTCAAGACCGGAATCGACCCTTACGGTGTCCTTTCCGGTGATTGTAGCATTTGTCATAATTAGTGGATGTCTTCTTTTTGGCCTTTTTCTTCGTCTTTAAGCATCCTGATCGACGGTGAGTAGTCGTCTTCGAACTGGCCATCCTGGTGCGCCCATATATACGCTCCCAGAAAGCCTGCCGCAACAAGCATACTTACCGCGATGAGAATGAAAATAACCGACATGATGTAGAATGTTTTGTGTACAATGTTCCGCCGATTTGGGCTAAGGCTGAATGAGAAAGTGCAGTAGGAAAACTGATTTATGTCATGGCAAAAGAAGATATTATAAAAAGGGGATGGAGCCTTTTTATTTCGTTTGGAAATTGGTAATTTTGCTATTATGAAAAGGAAAAAATACCGAATTTCTCAAGAAGAGATAAACTTGGTAGAGGAACCTGCGGTCGCCTATGGGTCCCCTTCAATCGGTGAGGTACTTCAGGGGGATTTCCAAAGCATCGATTTCCTCAAGAAAGGTTTGGGCGCACGCTCAATAGAGGCTGTGATGCACTCCTACGAAATGACGCAGCAGGAAATGGCCGATACTTTGCATACCAACCCCAAAACACTTCGTAACAAGATCAGGGAAAGTGGCAAATTGGACCCCCTCCAGGGAAGCCTCATTCTGGCTATGGCCGAGCTCTACCAAAAAGGTGAAGAGGCGTTTGGCGGGAAAGAACCTTTTCTCGAATGGTTGCATTTTCCCAGCCCCGCGCTGGGCAATGTACCACCCTCCACTTTCCTTGATACTTTTCAGGGTATACGGCTAATTATGAGCGAAATCGAAAGCATTCAGGACGGCTCCTTTGCATGATCGTATACCGGATAACCAATCACCGGTCGCTCGATGGCAAAGGAGCGGCCAAGCAACTAAACAACCGATGGAATAACTATGGCACCCGCATGCTTTATGCAGCAGAATCCATTGCAGTGGCAAAAGGCGAAATTTCGCGCAGAACGCCGCTGAACCTGTTGCCGCCGGGCTTCGAAATACTGAGCATCGAAATACCGGATGCGAGCGTGTGGGAACCAAACGAGCTCCCCCAAAACTGGGACCAGGTGCCGGCCGGAAAGGGCACGAAGACCTTTGGCGACGACTTTGTTGCCAGCCAGAAGGCCTTAGTCATGCGTGTGCCTTCGGTGTACGACAAGGGCAGCTTCAACTATCTCATCAACCCACAACACCCGGATTTTGCGAAGGTGAAAATTGTATCGGTTGAAAAGCTTTATTTTTAGCAGTTGCCGCACTATTCTCCCACCATTACAAAAGCTCCCCAATAGTAGGGATGATCATAAGTCTCCCTTACTCGCAGCTGCGCATTGGTAAAAGCTTCTTTTTTCGACTTACCCTGCAGCCAATTCTGATAAAACTGCGTCATAAGCATCTGAGTGGCGTCGTCGTTCACCTTCCACAAACTCATTATGAGGGCTTCGGCGCCAGCTATTTGAAACGACCGCTGCAAACCATACACACCCTCGCCACTTCTCAACTCGCCACGACCCGTTTCGCACGCCGACAGCACCACCAGCTCCGTACCATTCAGTTGAAGGTTCATGGCTTCGTAAGCTGTAAAAATTCCGTTTTCAGTTTGGTTGTAGTAATTACCCTTCACCGTTTCCTCAGCGCCTGCCAGCAGCAGGCCCGACCGAAGCAACGGATTCTTTTTGCTTTGTGCGGTTTCAATTCCCAATTGCAGGTCGTTTCCTTCGTCCACATCGTCGAGAAAAAAGCCGTGCGTGGCTATGTGCAGCACCCGGGGACTTTGCACCGACTTGAGCTCTTCCTCCAGCGCTTCTCTTCCCAAAAAGAGTTGGGCTTCCCAGCTGTTTTTGGTAAGGAGAGCCGAAATCGCTTCGGTTTCCTGTTTGGTGCCTTTCAATTCGCTAAAACCAAACCGGGTTAAATCCACGTCCCTTTCAATGGCAAAAGCCGACCCTGCTCCCCGTTGTTCGGTATAGGTTTCGATATCACGATGCGACAGACTGTAGCTCGGAAAGCCAAATAACGACGCGACTGTGCGTCGGTCTTTTTTTGCAGAGTTTCCGCGGAGTGCCAGCATGTCCCTGGTGCTTGTGAGTGAGGTTACGCTGTAGTCGTCCAGCACATAGCTGCCGTCCATTCGCCGAAATGCACTGACATTCAGCTGGTTGTATATTCCGTCCGGCGAAAAGTACACTGTCTTTTTGCCGCGAAGTATAGCATCAATAGGTGCCCAGTATTGTGCATAAGAATAAGCATCGGCCTGCTGAAACTGAATGGATGCCCTGTAGCTTTTATAATACCGGCCTTCCAGCTCGTTGCCATTGGGAAGCACCACCAGCGTTGGCGATTTTTGGGTTTCGCTGGTAAGAATAAGCGCGGCATAAATAACTGAATCGGTCCGTAGCTTATCAAAATACCGGAATCTTACTATTTCCACGGCCGCCTCGGTTGGTGTTAACAGCCGCTGAATATCCTCCCACTTTACTTTGGCGTTCCTGGTTTCTTCTGCCAGCCCTTTCACGTCGAGGCTCAATTCGCTCTCGTAAGCTGTAGCACGGCTCTCCAGCGAATCGAGGTTTATTCGCTCCTGTGCCAGTAGTTCCCGTGAATAGCCATAGTATTTTACCAACTGCTCCTTCAGACTCACATAATCAAAATATTTGGCAATAATGGTGCTATCGCCGCTATTGAGGATGCGCCGCCGCTCTCTCGTGCTGGTGCTCAGCAACAAAGATTTGGTTTGTATCTGATTGTTGTACATCTGCCCTACCACCGCCTCATTGTCCTTGCTTGCAGCCAAAGCATAAGTGTTGTAATTCTCGAAATCGCCACGGTAGGCATTCCAAAAGTCGGCTTTTTGCTTTTCACTCATGTAGTGAAACTCGTTGGTAATGCGATTGAGCAGCAGGCCGGTAACCGAATCGAAGTATTTTCCGGCCTTATCAAGCTTTCCCCACGACAGGTAGAGTTCAGCCAGGTTGTTTTCATGATTCACCCTGTCGAGGTCTCGCACGGTTTCGTAGTAGTCGAACCGTTTGGCTGCCTCCGTATACATTTTCTCCGCCAGCTCATACTCACCTTTCAAAAGTTTTACAAAGGCAAGGTTGTTTGTGTAAACGAAGTAGTCTCCCGATTCCTTTCCTCCACGTTTGGTGGCGCCCTCCAGGGCCATGGTGAGGTAGATGTCGGCCTGGGCAATATTATTCTGATAGGCGTAAGAAAGGCCCATCAGGTTATAAAACGTCAAATAAGAATAGCTGCTTACATCGTCGATAGAGTCGAGATAGGAAATGGCTTCCTCAGCTACTTCTATTGTTCTGCCGGGTTTGTGCCACCGCCTGTATAAGCCGGCGAGCTGCTCCAGCGCATTTACATAGTAGTAGGTTTTTTTGCCGCGGAGCGTAGCTTGTTTCTCCAGCAATTGATTAAACATAGCCTCGGCTTCGTCGTAGCGGCCAAGGCTTTCGTACAAACTAGCCAAATCGGAAAAAGCGCTGATGTAATCGAAAGAATTAGTACCAAAACTTGAAGCATACACCTGCTGTACATCTTCAAGAATGGCCAGCGACTCCTTGTATTTCTCCATGGCAAAGTAAATGTCCGATTGTATCTCCCTGTACCATGCATACTTCGGGCTTTTTGTGCCGTACACCCTTTTTACAATTTCAATCGACGGCTCTATGTACAACATGGCCTTTTCGGTTTTACCCTGGCGGTAATAAAATTGAGCGAGCTGGCTTAGATAGTATGCGTAGTTCAGCGAATTTCTGCCCTCCCACTTTTCCGACTTACCCAATAGCCGTTTGTATGCGTTCTCAGCCTCCTGGTAGTTGCCCGCATACGAATAGTTAAGAGCCTCCTCCTCAAGAAAGTTGATGTCGGTTTCCTCAAACCCCGCCACCTGTTTTATGCTCGCCAGTATACTTCTGCCTTCAGCTACCATTGCCCGGGCTTCCTCAATCTGGCCGTTGTTTCGGTAGCATATCGCCAGCGACTGCAGGGTGTTGAGGTAGGTAACCGATTGCCTGCCTGCAAGCCTTTCCTTCTTTTCAAGTGCCTGCCTGTAAAGAGAAATGGCATTGGTGTGGTTGCCCTGAATGCGGTGGTGGTAAGCCAGCTCGACGAGAAAATACACGTAGTCGGCACTTTCAACAGCCGACCGCTCTTCAAACAGCTTGAGCGCCCTTATCAGGTACGGAGTGGCTTCTTTGTAGGTATCTTTGTCTTCATAAATATTGGCTATGTCGCTCAACAGGTAGGCGTACTCGATGTAATAGGCATCGACTGCCTTCGAATAGTATTTTTCTGCCACTGCATAGCTTTTCAGCGCCTCTTCAAAAGCAAATTGCCTGTAGGCCATTTTTCCTTTCGACCGGTAAGTGGCGGCCAGATAAAATTCGTCCTCCCGCTCAAATTTTTGCAGGTAACTGATAATATTTTCGGCCATAACATTGCCCTTGTGCCATTGGCTGGCCGTAATGTAAAGCTCGAGTAGTAAATACATTGCGTGCGTGTATTTGCTATTATGCCTGGTGGCGTCCAGCACGTTCATAGCCTTTTGAAAGCTTTGCTCAGCAACGGTATAGTCGTTGGCATACAGGTTTTGCTGCACTACGCCCAGCCCCTGATAGCTATCGGACAGGAGGCCCGGCTCGGGCACTTGAAGAGACTGAAGCTGCTTTATGGCCTGGTTGTACAAAGCTTCGGCTCCCCGGTAGTTGTACCGCTTAATGTTAAGCTTTGCTTTTGTGAGTAAAGCATCAGGGTAAATCCGGTTGGTAAGCAAACTGTTTTGCACACACCTGGCAAGTAAGGTATCGGCATATGCTTCTCCGGCATACACATCTCCCCTTACATAGTGGTAATCGGCCAGTTCAAGGAAATTGTACAGAAAATTCACATCGACAGTGTCTTGCTTTTTTCGATGATTCGCAATGGCCAGCTCGTAGTAGTGCCGGGCACTATCGGGCTTTGCCAGGTGATCGTAGATGTACCCGGAAAATCGCAGAGCGTCGGTAAAAGTGCGGTCTTTCTCCAGGTTATTGCTTTCAGTGTACGAAATTACCTCCCTGAACATCTTCAGTGCCTCGGCGTATCGTGTGTCTTTGTAGTAAATATCCGCAAGTGTATACAAGTCCAGAGCTATGTAAGTGGGCTCTCCGTCAGTGTTGAGGCGATAGTCGAGATCCTGCTTAATCTGGTTAGCTGCCCGCTGCACTTCCCCTAAGTAGAAATAGGAATAAGCCAAAAAACGGTTGTCTACCAGGTAAAAGGTATTGTCCTTGCCCCTTAGCCTTTCTACTATGGGTAGCGTAATGTTGTATGCAGCTACGGCTTCCTGGTACCTCGAAAGTTCAGTATAAGTGTACGCCAAATCGCTTAGCACATAAGCATAGTTGTACGATGTATCGCCCTCAATTCTCTTGATTTGCTTTAAGGTCTGGAGGTAATACTTCTCGGCGGCGTCATAATCGTAGAGGTTTTTATTTACAGTGGCCAATAGTTGCCGGTACCTGTGATACCCCTTTTCCTTTTTACTGAACTCTTCTCTCCACTCCTTTTTCGCAAGTTTCAATACGTCGCCGAGCTCATCTACCTGCCTGCGCACCGACAGCGTAAAGGCGCTGTCGTAGAGATTCTCAAAATTGATCAACAGGCCATTATTAAACCTGTCGGTCCGGAGCAACTTTCCCTGGCTGTCATAGTATTGCCACTCGCCGTGCTGGTAATTCAGTTTGTTGAGTCCTTTCGATTCTACCTGTCCGTTGGGGTGGTAGTAAACCCACAGGCTGTCTTTTAGGTCATCTTTCCAGTAGCCCTCACTGGTTTTGCGCCCCAAACTATCGTAGTAAGTCCACAGGCCGGCTCCCTTGCCATTTACAGTTTCGCCGGTATAGCTTAATTGGCCGTTGGGGTGATAGTATCTCCATACTCCCATGCGCATATCGTCCAGCTCCTCGCCTTCCGACCCGGTTGCCCCGTTATCGTAAAAATATGTCCAATGGCCCACCGACTGATCGTTTTTATACTCCCCCCGGGAGGAAACCCAGCCATTTTGGTGATAATACGTCCAGGTGCCCTCGCGGCTTCCGTTTTCATACCGGCCCTCCGATTTCTTTACCCCATTTTCAAAAAAATAGAAGAAATCCCCATGTTGCACGCTATTTACGTACCCCCCTTTGCTCTTTGGGTTTCCATTGGGCCAGTACATTTCGATATAGCCATTGCTTAAATCATTTTTAAAAAAACCTTTGTATTCCAGCTGCCCGTTGTCATAGTAAAATTCCCACTCGCCCTCTCTGCTGTCACCTTTCATCACTCCTTTTTGCACCAGTACGCCATCCTGATTGTAAAAGACCTTCATTCCATCCCTTACATCATTGTGGTAAATTACCCTGCTCTGAATACTGCCGTCAGGATAATAGTATACCCATTCCCCTTCTTTTTTTCCGTCAATCATGGCACCTTCGTTAAGTAGATATCCTTCTTCTGCGTAAGACTTCAGGTGTCCGTGCCATTGGCCATTTAGTGCATCTCCTTCAGTTTCCACCTGCCCGTTTTCATAATAATACGTCCATCTGCCGCTGTCGAGGTCGTGCAGGTAATAACCGTGCGCCCTGAGCCGGCCGCTGGGGTGGTAGAACCTCCATTCATCTTCATAAAGCCCTTCTTTAATTGCGCCTGCAGACGATACCTGGCCGTTTTCGTGATAAAACTCGAAGAACCCGTTCCGCTCGCCATCGCGGTATGTCCCTTTTTCCTTCGGATTTCCGTTGTCGTGGTACAAGGCGAAAAGGCCGCTGAATTTGCCGTCGACGTAAGTAGCTTGCTGGGCTACCTTCCCGTTGGCACCATAGAAGGTAAATTCGCCTACGTTCTTATCGTTGGTATACAAACCGCGGGTTTCCAACTGCCCGTTAGCGTGGTAGAATTCCCAATGGCCGTTCATCCTGTTGTGTTGCATTCGTCCCGCAGACTTTAAGGTGCCGTCGTCGTAAAAGCTTCTTAGCTCGCCGTGCAGGTCTCCTTTGTGGTAATTGGCCACCGTCGAAACATTGCCATAGGTATTGTAGAAGGTGGCCTCGCCGTGGATGGTATCGGGGTTAAAGGAAAGCAGGTATCCCTCCCATTGCTTAATTCCGTTAACGAAGAAATCCCGCACCTTTCCGCTGGGTTTCCCGTGGTCAAAAGTGATGAGCCGGTAATAAAAGGCGCCGGTTGGGCCGGGCAGCACTTTTGCGTAGGCACTGTCGTAAAAAATAGCCCATTCTCCATGCTTCAGTCCGAGCGAATCAAGCAGATTGGGCCGCTGAGGCACCTGGGCAAAAAGGGGATAGCAAAGGATGCAAAGAAATAAACTCAGGCCAATGGGGCGAAACATGTCTTCAGATAGTTTGGTCGATCAACCAATTTAGCTGAAATCACAACGCCGTCAAGTCTTCCTTCGAATTCGGGAGCATTTACACCCGAATTCCGGCATAAAATACCCCAAAAGGGTTACGCCTTCACCAGCAATTTTCGGTAGTTCAACGTAACAAGTAGCGTAACAAGGCCTACTACCGTTACTGAGCTTAGTGGCATAAGAATGGCTGACACCAGTGGGGTTAAATTGCCGGTAACAGCAAACGAAAGGCCCACGATGTTGTACAAAAAGGAGACTCCAAAGGCGATATATACCACGCTAAGCGACTTTTTGCTGAAGGAAATAAACCCGTCGAGGTTTGCAAGCTCAGTTCCTTTTAAAATAGCGTCAGAAGCCGGGGAGAACTGGTTAAGGTCGTCGACAACTACCACGCCTGTATCGGCTTGTTTAAGCGCACCTGCGTCGTTGAGGCCGTCTCCAATCATTAGGGTATTGCTCCGATGCTGCACTCGTTCAAGGTACTGTAGTTTGTCTTCAGGCTTCTGGCCGAAAGCCAGCTCGTGAAAGTAGGGGGCGAGGTATTGTTGCTCCCGGGCATTGTCGCCACTAAGCAGGTGCAGCGAAAACTGCGATTTCATTCGGCGGAGCATATCCAAAATCCCCGGCCGGTAGCTGTTTCGCACTACAAAGCCCCCTTTGTATGCACGGTCAACTTCTACGTGCACCATGGCTTCGCTATTTGCTTCGACATTGAGAAACTCGCCCGATCCCACCTTTACATTCTTGCCATTAACGGTAGCCTCTATGCCTTTGCCCCTGGTTTCGCTAAAGCCGGTAACGGGCACCAACGGGAAGTCTCTGAAATGGTCGGCAATCATACGGCTGTAGGGGTGCAGGCTTTGTGAGCAGGCGCTTCTTATTGCCGATTTTTCCCAATCGGTCAATTCAGCCGAAAAACTGATTTCGGCTTGCCGGTTTTGTGTGATCGTACCCGTTTTGTCGAACACAAGCTGCCGTACTCTGGCCAGTTTTTCCACTACAGTGGCATTTTTGAGGTACAGGTTTTTGCGCCCCATGTACCGCATGGTTTGCCCGTAGGTAAACGGCACCACCAGGGCCAGGGCACAGGGGCACGCCACTATTAAAATAGACGTAACCACATTCCACACATTGGCAGGATTGATAAAAAACCACACAATGCCGGCCACAAGTGCAATTAAAAGTATCCGCACCGTAAAATGCTTGCCAAGCCGCTGGGCTATGTCGTACATCGACTCCCGCTCCTCGGTAAAAACCTGCTGATTCCACAGCCTGGTGAGGTAGCTCGCTTCAAGCTTTCGCGTTACCAGCAGCCGGATGGTTTTTCCCTGCTGCCGCCCACCGGCGAAAACTTTGTCGCCTTCATGCTTGTGTTCGGGGGAGGCCTCGCCGGTTACGAAGCTGTAATCGATCACTCCCTCGCCTTCAATTATTTCGCCATCTACGGGTATCAGCTCATCGTGGTGAATCAGTATTACGTCGTTTTCCTGCACCTTCTCCAGCGGTGTAGGCACCACTTCTTTACCCAATATTTTATTTACAGCAATGGGAAAAAACGACTTAAAGTCTCTATCGAAAGAAAGGGCCTGATAAGTTTTGTTTTGGTACCACCGGCCTATCAGCAAAAAAAAGACTAACCCCGTAAGCGAGTCTACATAGCCGTGGCCTGTTTGCGAAATGATCTCGTAATAGCTGCGCAAAAATAGCGTAACAATGCCCAGGGCTATAGGCACATCCATGCCAACAAATTTCTTCTTCAGTCCTTTCCATGATGATGTAAAATAATCGGCGCCGCTATAAAACGCCACGGGAAGGGCAAGCAGCATATTCACCACACCAAACAGCATCTGAAAATCCTTTTCCAGTGCAAAATTGGAATCGAGGTACTCGGGCAAACTGGTGAGCATGGAGTTGCCAAAACAAAACCCGGCCACTGCTATTTTCAGCCCGAGCGACTTACTGGTTTTTGCATCTTGCTTTTGCCTGTTCGATGCCAGGTTGATTTCGGGCGTGTACCCAATGGAGGCCAGAAAATTGGCCAATTCACTCAACTGAAGGGTGCTGGTATTGAAAAGTATAGAAGCCTGCTTACGTATAAAGTTGACCTGGCAGCGGATAACCCCCGGCAGTAACCTTGGCAGGTTTTCAAGAAGCCAAATGCAGGAGCTGCAGTGAATTGCCGGCAGCTGCAGGGTAATTCTCGCCACTTTGTCGTTTTCAAAGTCGAGTAGCTGCTTTCTTATCTCGTCAATATCTACATAGGCAAACCTTGCATCAGAAGTTTTTTTGCCCGGCTTCGTATTCAGTTCGTAATAGTCCGAAAGGCCCGAGGTGGTTATTAAATCGTATACTGTAACACAGCCCGGGCAGCAAAATTCCTTACCGTCGCTTATAATAGTTTGTTCGCATGCATCGCCGCAGTGGTAGCAATGCTTTTTTGGGAAAACCGCCTCTTCTTTAGCGCGTTCCAAAACTTGGGATGATTGAGACATAATTAGAATTGCAGCATTTACACAATCACGTTGGAATCAGCTACAAGGGGTGTTTCGCTGTTTACCGTTACCGGCACCACCATTACCGGGCATGTTAAGTTTTCTATAATCATACGGGTATGACTTCCCATGTGGTTGTCCACGTTGCTTGAGTTGGTACCTATCATTATAAGGTCCGTTTTATGATTAGCAGTGTATTTCTTCAGCACTTTCAGGAAATTGCCGTGAAGCAGGTCGCAGGTGATGGTTAAATTGTGGGAATCGCTCAGTTCCCTAGTCAACCTCTCCATCTTTACCCTAAGTTTTTCAAGGTTTTGCTTTTCGCTTTCCGAAAGGCGCTCCTTGTGATGCGGGTAAATATGCACCAGGTGAAGCTCTGCCGACAAAGTTTTAGCCATGGCGATACCCGCTTTTACCGCCTGCCAGGCTGCAGGGCCAAAGTCTGTAGGGACAAGTATATGGCTGAATTGAAACATCTATTAAAGTCTTTGCCCAAAAGTATAGATGTCTCAATTACTGCCACATGAGTTTTGTCATGGCCCAATTTGAAATATCTCATTATGGCCCGAAGTAGCCGCTGCGGGCAGGAAATTGCAAGCTTTTTCGGCCAATGCCAGTACCTTAGAATAGATACATTGTTATATTTGGGTCCCAAAACCACTACAAAGCAATAGAACTCCTACAAAAAATATTTTCCTCTGCAGCTGAAGGAGTCCTGATGGTCAACACTCAGGGCGAAATACGATTTGTAAACCCGCGGCTGCTGGAAATGTTCGGCTATACACAGGACGAACTGGTTGGGGAAAAACTCGAAATTTTGCTCCCTGAAGGTATTCGTGAAAAGCACGTGCATTTGAGGGATAGCTTTAATGCCAATCCTCATCCTCGTGCCATGGGCATTGGGCTGGACCTTGTTGCCAGAAAAAAAGGAGGGAGTATCCTGCCAGTGGAAATAAGCCTCAACCCATTTTCTTTTTCAGGCGAAAAGCTGGTGGCTGCATTTATTACCGACATTACAGAACGGAAAAAAATGGAGGCCAAGCTTAAGGATTATACGCAAAACCTGGAAGCTATAGTGAGGGAGCGCACGCATGAGCTGGAGTACCTTAACCTTGGCTTGCAAACCCAGGTACAGGAGCGGAAAATGGCAGAAGAGGCACTACGCCAGGCCAAAAAAGATCTGGAGGCGCTACTCGACAAGGAGAGAGAGCTGAATGAACTGAAAAGCCGCTTTGTTTCGATGGCTTCGCATGAATTCCGCACGCCGCTAAGCACCATTTTGTCGTCAATTTCGCTGCTCGAGCGGTATACCGACCCATCGCAGGCCGACAAAAGAGAAAAGCACATTGTGCGCATAAAGAAGTCTATTAAAGACCTGACCGACATTCTGGAAGATTTTCTTTCGATCGGAAAGCTGGAAGAGGGGCGCGTCAACGCTGTTTTTGAAACGGTTAATGTCAGCAGCTTCATTTCCTCGGCACTTGAAGAACTGAAGGGCCTGCTAAAGCCCGGTCAGGAGTTTAGTTTCACTCCGGCTGATGCAGTAACCATGGAAACCGACAGCAAGCTACTACGGCACGTGATAACCAACCTGATCACAAATGCTATCAAATACTCGCCGGAAAATTCGCCTATTGTCATTTCGCTAGCCGATGAGGAAGAGTTGGTAAGCTTCACCATCAGCGACAAGGGTATCGGTATTCCCGAAAATGAGCAAAAAAATATGTTCAGCCGTTTTTTCAGGGCAGGCAATGTTACCAACATTCAGGGCACTGGGCTGGGGCTCAACATCGTAAAAAAATCTCTTGACCTGATCGGCGGCAACATTAGCTTTGTGAGCAAACAGGATGAAGGAACTACATTTATAGTAAATTTACCTAAAACACAGCATCATCACGATGAGCAAGAACAAGAAGATCCTCGTCATTGAAGACCATCCTGACGTACGGGAAAACATCGAGGAAATTTTGGAGTTGGCCTCTTACGATGTAGTAACAGCCGAAAATGGAAAGATTGGCGTAAAGAAGGCCATTGACGAACTGCCAGACCTCATCATTTGCGACATAATGATGCCCGAGTTAGACGGCTACGAGGTGCTTTACCTCCTCGGCAAAAATATGGAAACTGCCGGCATACCATTTATTTTTTTAACAGCCAAGGCCGAAAAAGAGGATTTTCGCAGAGGCATGAACCTGGGCGCCGACGACTACCTCGTGAAGCCGTTTGAAGAGATGGATTTGCTTAATACCATAGAGAAGCGCCTGAAGCGGGTAGAAGAACTTCGTGGTATGCACACCAAAAATGTAGACCAGTTTGTAACCGAAATAAGCTCGCAGTACCCCAAAGCCAATCTAACTGAAGGGCGAGGCGTGCGGTCTTTCAAGAAGGGTGCAAGCGTGTACAATGAAGGTGATTTTCCCAATTATCTATACCAGATTAAAAGCGGAAAGGTAAAAACGTTTAAAATAAACAGCGACGGCAAAGAACTGATCACGGCAATATTGGGTGAGGGCGACTACCTTGGCGTAGTGCCGCTGATACAAGACAGCAACCACACCGAGTTTGCCGAAGTAATGGAAGACTGCGAGTTGATCACCATTCCCCGTCAGGATTTTCAGGCACTGGTGTTTCAAAACAAAGAAATCTCCACCCAGTTTATCAAAATGCTTTCCATGGACCTCGAGTCGAAGGAAAAAGAGTTGATGGCTATGGCTTACGACACCGTAAGGAAACGTACCGCTGATGCGCTGGTTAAACTCTACGACTCTTACAAGAGCAGCAGCAACACCAGCAACGTTAAGTTTTCGATACATCGCGACGACCTTGCCAGCATAATTGGCACCGCTACCGAGTCTGCCATACGTATGCTTTCTGAGTTTAGGAAGGAAAACTGGATCAGGATTGAGGGGGGTAAAATCGAAATCCTCGACATAAACAAGCTTCGCTCGGTTAAGTACTAGCGTCTGGGCCGGTTTTTTTATTTCCGGCCCTTTCACTCCCTTTCCCCAACTGGTGTGCCGGTAGGCCATAAGGTGTTTTTTGCGCAAAAAAGCTGCTTTTGCGGCAGGATTATTTATTTTGACGCTTCTACCAGCAAAAAATGATTGAATGGAACTTACACATGAGCAGCAAGCCATTATCCGGTCGACTGGCGACATCAAAATAAACGCAGTAGCCGGGTCGGGAAAAACCACCACCATTATCGCCTACGCCAAGGCCCGCCCACGGCACGGCAAAATATTGTACCTGGCGTTCAACAAAGCTGTGAAGCTGGAAGCAGTTGAAAAGTTTGCGGAAAAGGGGGTGTTCAACGTGCAGGTAGAAACAGCACACTCACTGGCCTACAAGCACATTGTTTACCCGAGAAGGTATACCGTAAGGCCACACGGCTATAAAATACACGAAATAGTTGAACTGCTGCGTCTTAAGGGCAACGGCGAAAAACATACAGAATACGTTGTAGCCAACCACATCAGCCGGTTTATGGCGTATTTTTGCAATAGCGACAAGCCAAAGGTGCAAGACCTGAACTACCTCGAAGTGGTTTCCGACGGCAAGGCCAGGGCATTTGTCACTACATTTTACCACTACATCGAAAGCCAAACCAGGCTCCTGCTAAGTAAAATGGATAGTGGAGAAATTGAAATAACCCACGACTTCTACCTCAAAAAATTTCAGCTGTCAAATCCCGAACTCTGGTTCGACTACATCCTGTTCGACGAGGGGCAGGACGCATCGCCGGCTATGCTCGATATCTTTTTCAAGCAAAAAGCAACCAAAGTAATTGTGGGCGATACGCACCAGCAGATATACGGTTGGCGATACGCGGTAAACTCACTTGAAAAGGCCCTCTACACCACCTATCACCTTTCCACTAGCTTCCGTTTCGGGGCCGACATTGCCACGCTGGCTATGGAAGTACTGAAGTGGAAATCCCATTTTCAGGATTACAGCCCCGTCACCGTGAAGGGAAGCGGCACAACCGCCCACCAAAAAACCACCGCAGTACTAGGCCGAACCAACCTGGGCCTTTTGCTCCGGGCTATCGAATACGTGAAGGAGAAAAAGCTGAAAACCCTCTATTTCGAAGGCAATATCAACTCCTATACCTATGCCGACGAGGGAGCCTCCCTTTACGACGTGCTAAACCTCTACAACGGAAAGCGGAAGCTTATTAAAGACACGCTGATACGCCAAATGACAACCCTCGGAGAGTTGGAAGACTACATCCAAAAAACAGAAGATGTGCAGCTGGGTATGATGGTGGAAATTGTAAAAGAGTATGGTAACGAAATACCCGGCATCATCAAAGAAATTAAGGAAAAGCATGTAGATAATGATGACAAAGAAAAAGCGGAGGTCATTTTCTCCACCGTGCACCGGTGCAAGGGGATGGAGTACGATGTGGTGCACCTGGTAAACGATTTTATTTCTGAAGAAAAGCTGGAAAGACTGCCTGCTGAGGCAAAAAAAGAGGAAGCCACTGTAGCGAAGCTAAACGAAGAGGTAAATCTGCTATATGTGGCGGTAACACGCGCCAAAAGCAACATTCACATACCGGAGGCACTGATTCCGAAAAACTTCCAGCCTTCTTCCCGTATCACCGTGGTAAAAACAGAAAGTGCCGATGCGCAAGAAACAGCCGAAGCCAGCAAGGGACGAGAAACCGAAACCGGAACTACCAGCGGTACTAATAATGAAAAAGCCTACACGGTAGCTCAGGTGAGGCAGGTTTACCAGGGCGCCTATATGCCCTGGACGGAAGAGCTGGATGCGGAATTAACCGCGCTGTATGCCGGTGGTAAGCGCATAAAAGACATGGCGGCACATTTTGGCCGCACTACGGGCGCCATCCGCTCGAGAATAAAAAAACTCGAGCTGGAACCGAGCACCCACTGATATAAATAATTGGCAGCAGTTTCGGAGGCTGATCACTATTTTAAAACTTCGATGGAATTGAGCTCCGGCCCGCCGCCTCTATTGCCCGAGCCAGCCACTGTGTATATTCTTCCCCCAACATTTACCGCACCGGTACCATGCCTGCCCTTTTGCAGCATTGGGAGCTTTTCCCACGTAAGGGTTTCGGTATCAAGCGCCTCCACCTCGCTGTGCGACGGCTCCTGTGTATGGCTTTCGCCGCCAATTACAAGCACTTTATTGCCGAGCGTTACCGACGACGCGCCGGCCCGCAGCGTTGGCAGGTTTTGCGACTCCGGAAGGGTCGCCCAGGTACCTGTAGCAAAATCGTAAATGTCAACCGCGGGCTCCAGCAGGTTTAGTACCTGGCCAATTTTTGCTGTCGACCGCCTTCCTCCTGCTATGTAAACTTTATCTGCTACCACCGTGGCATGCACGTGATCTCTTGCATGGGGGGCATCCGGCAGCTGCTTCCATGTATCGGTTTTGGGGTCGTATTCATCCAGCCAGGCTACGTGGCCATCCCAATGGCCGTCCTGTATGCCGCACACTACGTATATCTTTTCGTTGTACACAAATACCCCGGCTGCACCACGGCGTCTGCTTTCGGGTATCTCCGGCCCTTTTCTCCATTCATTTTTCTCGATATTGAAAATGTAGATGTTTGGAACCGGCGTTTCGTGCGGGTATCCGCCGGTAAAAGCGCCGAGCACCCACAGCTCATTATTGTGCGCAACGGCCTGAAAGTGGTGCATCTCAAGCGGCGTCTCCGCAAGCCGGGTCCATTTGTTGGCATCTATATCAAAAACTTCAACGGGTTTCACACCCCTTCCTCCAACCAGCACCAGCTTTTCGCCAACAGCAGCCAAAGAGTTCTCGTGCCGTTGGGTGCATTCATTTTCGGGCTTTACGTTTTCCCACGATTGTGCGGACAAAACACCGGCAGTAATGAGCGAGAGGAAAATTAACGAAGCTGTTCTTTTCATATTCAATTAAAATATTGTGACTATTCATTTGAGAAGGGCGCCGTTAAAGTTCATCATTTCCATTCATATTTGATTCAAAAAAATGACCAAAGGAAAAAGCAGATGTGCTACCGCTAGCCAGCCTGCAAACACCCTGAACGTTAATACCTTACGTGCCGGCTAAATTCCGGAGTAAACGGCCGTCGCCAAAAATGATTTTGTTTGGCAGAAAATACAATCAAATCCGCATTGCCTCATACTCTTTTACCAGGGTACGTCGATAAAAAGAAGGCAAACTGAGCAACTGGCGGGCATTTTTAACCTATGCCCGAGCGCCTCCGGCAGGGAGCAACTCCCACCCAAATAGTTTATACATAAAAACTTTAGTTCATCTTCCTTGCCGAAAGATTAGTAATTAATAAGAATTCCGCTACTTTTATGAAATTTTAATTAACAATTTACACATGAACATTTTCGTTGGCAGCCTTCCTTACAGCGTTGAGGAGGCTGAATTAAAGAGTTTTTTTGAAGATTACGGTGAGGTTGCATCAGTGAAAATTATCACTGATAAATTCACCGGAAGAAGTAAAGGTTTTGGCTTTGTGGAAATGCCCGATGACGAACAGGCAGCACAGGCCATCAAAGAACTGAATGGAGCTGAAGTAAAAGGAAGAGCGATAGTGGTGAATAAATCAGAGCCCAAACCCGAAGGAGAAAGAAGAAGCGGTGGCGGCGGAAGAGACGGCGGACGTGGTGGTTTCAATAGAGGAGGCGGTGGCGGCGGCTACAACCGCGGTGGTGGCAATGGTGGAGGTAACCGTGGCGGCGGCTACGGCCGTGACAGAGACTCCGACTATTAGTAACCGGTAATTTTCAAAAAAGAAATCCAAAGTGGTTCACCAAAATGAACCACTTTTTTTATTATATGTTGTTACTACGCAAGCGTACGAGTTGTTTCGCTATGCCTGGTTGTGTCTTCGCCGAAACAGTGAGCAGTTTGCAACAACCTCGCCACGCCTGCAATCATAATTATTAATCCCGCATAAAAGAAAAAGATTACCTATGAATGAAACCAATGCCAATGCATTTTTGTCGACTGCACATTCCGAAAACCAGTTTGCCGATTATAGAGATTTTTGGTGGAGCAAAGGGTTTCTCGACCTTATGGCCCGGCGCATTGGGTTGGGCAAGATGCAGTCGGTGCTGGATGTAGGCTGCGGAATGTGCCACTGGAGCAAATTACTAACTCCTTATCTCAACAAGCCGGCGTATGTGGTGGGCGTGGATAAAGACACCAAATGGGCTGCGGGCTCTGCGGAGCTTACGCATTTTTTCGAAGGGCAGGGTTGCTGGTTCGACCTGGTGGAAGGCGATGCCATGGACCTGCCGTTTGCCGACGAATCATTTGATATGGTTACCTGCCAAACCGTGCTCATGCATGTATCTAACCCTGCCAAAGCAATTGCCGAAATGAAGCGGGTGCTGAAGCCCGGTGGTACCATCCTGTGTGTGGAGCCCAACAACCGGATTCAAAGCCTGCTGCGAAATTCGGTGTCGGAACATGACTCCATTGAAGAAATGATGGACCATGTGAAATATTCGCTGATTCTGGAGCAAGGGAAAAAACGCCTCGGCTATGGAGACAATTCCATTGGAGACCTGCTGCCCGGGCTGCTCGATAAAGCGGGTTTTTCACAGATAGACGTCCGGCTTTCGGACAAAGCCATGGCTATGCTGCCACCTTACGACACCGTAGAGCAGCTTGCTACCCGGTCGTTTTGGAATGACGGCTCCACAAGAGATGCGATGAACCACTCCGATCTTCACTATTTTAGAGCATTTGGAGAGAAGTACCTGAAGTTTTACGATACCTACCACCGGAAATACGAGGAATCGGGGCAAAAATTGAACGAAGCGCTTCAAAAAAATGATTTCCACTCAGCCGGAGGAGCTCTGGTATACCTTGTTTCCGGCATCAAATAAAAAGCACGTTTCAACCAAACATTGCTACAACGGGTCTTGGTGGTAAATCCACAACTCATGAAGACAACGTTATACCTGTTTTTGGTTTTTCTTGCAATAACCGGCTGCGGCCGCGAAGATGAAGAAGCATTGCTGCCAAAATTCTCTACCGGCACCGATTATATCAAGACCGGCATCGCCTGCGGCCTGTGCGATGGCACGTGCAACGACACCCTGCTCATAACTGCCGACAAACTTTTCTACAAAAAGATCGTGTGGGGTGAGGGCGAACCCAAAACGGAGATTATAGAGCAGTCGTTTACCCGGCAGGGATGGGAAAACCTTACCGGCCTGGTAGAATTGCAGCGCTTTGCAGCTCTTGAGCTCGAATCATGTGCTCGCTGCTACGATGGCTGCGATATTTCGCTGGAAATTAAGACCTCAGGGTTAAATAATTCAATTTCCTTTCCATGGAATGACTATCCAGTGGAAGTTGATTCGCTGGTTAAGTCGCTGGATGCCATACGTGAGCATCTGAATTCGCTTTAGCCTCATTCCGCTATTTCTCCCTCAAAACCTCCACAGGATTGGTGCTGGCAGCCTTGGCAACCTTGCTTAATACAGTAAACAGCATAAGTGCTGCCAGCACAAGTCCCGTGAACGGCAAGTACCAGAACCCCGGCTGCGGGTGGTAGGTAAATGCTGCCAACCATACTCCGAGGAAATGCCAGGAGGCAGCACCGCCAACCAGCAAGCCTCCGATAAGGCAGCCGGCAAATGCCCGACAGAATAGCCAAACCAGCTGAAACACCTCAGCTCCCAGCAATCTCCTTATTCCAAGCTCCCGCCGGCGGGTCTCAAGAATAAACGCCGCCAAACTGAACACGCCCAGCATGGCGATAAATACTATAACCAGTGTGGCAACTTTTATAAATAATGCCAGCCGGCTGTCGTCGGCATAGGCCCTGTCCAGCGTATCATTCAGAGAAGCGAACTCAAAAGGCTGCACAATCCCCAACGCTTCCATTGCCTTCGTCAACTCTTGAAGCTGAAACTCGCTGTCGTTGCCTTCTACCCTTAACGAGAGAAGATTACGCGGTGCCGACGGCTCTATTTGCCAAACCATTGGCTCAAGTTCGCGGTAAAGAGGTAAAAAATGGTAATCGTCTATTACTCCGATAATACTTCCCTGCTGAAGGCTATCGCCGGCTTGTTTTCCAAACGGTTGATTAAGCGCATCGGCAGGAGAGGAAAAACCCAACAGCGCAATTGCTCTCTCATTTAAAATATAGCTCCGCTGCACATCCGATGCGAAAGCTTTATCGAAGGATCGGCCCGCCAGGAGCCTAACCCCGTACACCTGCAGGAAATCATGGTCAACGTAATTGGCATTCATCATGTGCGTGGCCCCTGTGGTGTCGTTTATGAGCCCAAATTGAGCCCGGATATGATCTCCGGATATGGGCGTGAGCGAAATCGTAGCGGCTTTCACAAAAGGCAATTGCTCCAGTTGCTGCTTAATAACCGCTGCCTTGTCGTTTATCCCCGTTCCCAATCCAAGTGTGAGCACCGCTTGCCGGTCGAAACCAAGATCTTTGCTGCGAACATAGTGCAACTGTTGCTCCATGCCCAAGGCTACAACGGCAAACCCCACGGCTACAGCAAGTTGAATCGTCAACAACATGTAACGGAGGCCAACGCCACCAATGTTGGGAGCTGGCTTTTGCGTGAGCAACGCAGCTGAGGTGCGAAAAGAATTCCAAACAGGATATGCACTGGCTATCATTGCAATGACGATACCGCAGGCAAAACACAAAACGTAAAATCTCCAGTCGGTCGCCCAACCCGACTGCAACGTGAGATTGGTGAGCGTTTCGACATGTGGGATAAGATACCATGAAAGTACGGCCAGCAATGCCATGCATAGCAGCATCGTAGCGCCTGCCTCGGTGAGCAGCTGTATTCTCTGCTGCCAAACACCTTCGCCAACGATTCTGCGGATGGCCAGCTCCTTACTTCGTCTGATGAATAAGGCGGTCGAAAGATTGGTGTAATTAACAATGCTGATGAGCAACAGAAAGAATGCCAGGGCGGCAATTGCAGTGTTATTTATTTTACTGCCCTTTTGCCCGGCATCAAACTGATGATCGGTTACGTAGTGAATTTCGTGATACGGTACTGGCAGTATGGAAATGACAGTTTTGAGCCCTTCGGGAAAATGGGCCGATACCAGGTCCTTCAGCTGTCGGGAAACCTCATTATTGTCAGCTTCCGGCTGCAGCAGCGCAAAGGTGAAGAGGCCGGGAACAAGAGCCCCAGCTTCATTGCGCATAGCGTGTTCAATAAGAGAAAAATTGGCCAGTAGCTGAAAACGGAGCGACACATTTGCAGGATAGTCTCTTATTACCGCATTAACCACAAGTGAAAAATCGCCCGCGGGAGTTTCCACAGACATAACCTTACCGATGGGACTTTCGTCGCCAAAAAATCGCTTGCTGGCGGTTTCTGTTATAACCAGGCCGTTGGGGTTGGCCATTGCCTGCGCAAGGTCGCCAAGCACCGGCTCAGCTGTAAAAATTTTTAAAAAAGCTGCATCAGCAAACAGTGGAGCCTCTTCGCCCATCGTTTTACCGTCTACCAATATATTGGCCGGCATAAACCTGCACCGGGTAGTCTTATCGACTGCAGGTAGTTGCTCATTCAGCAGTGGTGCCAGCGTTTTCGATGTGGCAGCATACACTGAAGAAGAAGTTGGCAGGCTTATACCCGTGCTTAGTCTTACAATGTTTTCACCTTGTTTGTGATAGCTATCGAAACCGACGTGGTAGTGCAAAACCAAAGCAACAGGAATAAAAGCCCCAAGGCCGACAAGAAAACCAGCAAGCTGTAAGGCAATGGTTGCACGAAACTTAAAAAGGCTCCTAAAGGAGTAAAGGATATATTGCTTCATCGCTATTAAACTAATGCTTTAGTCAATTAACTAAAATATTAGTTTAAATGCAAGTTTCCGACGCATCAGATTGTGACTTACGGGATACATCGGACTGGATTGTTCTTTTTTTGTTAGAGTATCCGTTTGTAATGAAGCTGTTTCCATCTACTGTTTTAATAATTGCTTTTTCACCCATTTTCTATGGTTGCAACCCCGAGCAGCCACAACCTCTGGATACGTCCGTGGGGCTCATGTCAGAAAGTTGCAACTCCTCAGGTATTTTGAAAAGAAAGTTGCACGCTACAGCGCATCGGAGAGATGAAACTACCTGGGGATTGATAATTGAGGACTCGCAAAGACTAGCAGAATTTGGTTGGCAATGGCAGCCGTGGCTGTGTTCGGAGCTGCCAGACTCTATTAAAGAAGAGGGTTTGGAGCTTATAATTTCATATTCGGATAAAACAACATGGCATAACGATACGGCTTTGCATCGGCTTGCTGATTTACTTGAAATGAAGCTTATAAGCGATTTTCCGCTGGAAGATCCCCGCAATGGAGAGGATATGGCCACGCTGTTTGTGAAACAAGAGGATGGTACGCCAATAAATCTTCTTTCCGGTCGGGTTTTTCGGAATAAGCAAGAGTGGGACGAATTTCTTTCATCATGGCCGGGTGCCTCCACCAGCAGTGAGGTGAACTTTGACACGCATTCGGTTGCCGGCCAGGCAGTTTCCCACGGCGGATGCGGATGGAGTTATCAAAGGACCTTTAAACCCGGTGGCACTGATACGCTGGTGTACAGCATTAAAGCAACGATTTACGGGGGCTGCCAGGTAGCACACAGAACCTACCACTGGG
>CBFGTI010000003.1:0-89764 GCA_965651695.1 uncultured Imperialibacter sp.
CAGAAAGGATCCAGTTTTCCGCCCCCGCCGCCCTCGTTGGGTCTTTTGACCAACGGGCAACAAAGGCCAAATTGCAGCCACAGCCCCGGATCACCCCAGGATTGCCAAACATTGCCCTCGCAGCGCTTTAAAACACAAGCACCTTGGCTCCTTTCACATGCTTATTTTTCAGGTCGCTAAGGGCTTCGTTGGCTTTTAGAAAAGGGTAAAGTTCTACTTCAGGTTTTAAAGGAATGCTTGCGGCCAGCGTGAGAAAATCCTCCACGTCTTTTCTCACAATGTTGGCCACGCTTTTTATTTCCTTCTCCATCCACAGGTGATCCTGGTATTTAATGCCCAGCAGCTCACGCTGGTCGGCGGGTTCTTTTCTGATGGCATTTATTACCAGGCGCCCGCCGGGCTTCAGGTGCAGCAGGCTATTCACCACTGGCTTCCATACAGGCGTTGTATCTATTATGGCATTGGCCTTCACAGGCGGCTCGTCGGTTACCTCGCCCGCCCACGTTGCTCCCAGCTCGCGGGCAAAGGCTTGCTCCTCCTTGCTGCGTGCAAAAACCTGGATGTTTGACTGGGGCAGCAGGTGAAGCGCCATTTTCAATACCAGGTGACCGGAGGCGCCAAAACCCGAGAGGCCCAGCGTTTGCCCGTTTTGCAGCCCTGCAAGCCGGAGCGAGCGGTACCCTATGGCACCCGCGCAAAGCAACGGTGCCGCCTCCACGTCTGAAAACGCCGTGGGGATCCGGTAAGCAAAGTGCTCAGGCACCGTCATGTATTCGGCATAACCTCCGTTTGCATCACGGCCGGTGGCAGCAAAGGCCTCGCAAAGGTTTTCCAGCCCCGCCCGGCAGTACTCGCATTTGCCGCAGGCCGAAAAGATCCAGGCTACCCCCACACGATCGCCACGTTTGAAGCGACTGGCACCTGCACCACATTTTTCTACAACACCCACTACCTGGTGCCCGGGTATTACCGGAAAAGAAGGCGGAGGGGTACGGCCCTCAATTTCGTCGAGCTCGGTATGGCACACGCCACAGCACGATATCCTGATGAGGACTTCGCCGTCGGCGGCAACGGGCACAGGCACATCCACCAGCCGCAGGGGCTGCTGATCGTGCACCATGTCGCAGATTTTGTCCAGTACAAAAGCTTTCATAAAGTACGGTCCGTTGTGGGCATTGAAATGAAGGGCACAAAAAAGCTAATGCCCTCGGCCATAGAAAATTTATAAAAAGCCGGCCTCATTTCCTATTGCTTTTTCCGCGACAAAAATCTCATGTCTCAATGATCGGGGTCATCAGCTACACCTATGGGCTTAGCTATTTTTGACACAGCATTTTTCCCTTATCGGCTATGAAGCGAAGGCACGTCACATACTGGATCATTGCACTCGTTGTTGTTGGCTTCCTTACCATTTGGTTTTCCAGCAGCATGGTGCGGATGAAAGAAACTGAAGCTTATTCGGTTAATGACGCAGCGTTGAGCGACAGAATACTTATTGCCTCGCAGGGGAGTGAGTTTAAAGACGAAGTGGTGAAAAAGCTTGTTAATGCTTTCGATACGCTGCCGGTTTTTATCCGGGTGATCGACGTTAGCGAGCTCGACGGTATTGACGAAGCCGATTGGTCGGTAATTGTAATTATACACACCGTAGAATACTGGAAGCCACCTAAGCCGGTGCTGGCCTTTCTCGACCGAACCAACAACAGGCAAAAGCTGATAATGCTGAGCACCTCCGGGGAAGGCACGTTCGAACTGGAAGGGATTGATGGCATTTCCTCTGCCTCCAGGCTTACAGAGGCCGGCGAAAAGGCCGATGAAATTATTGAGCGGATAACCAGCCATATCATGTTCAACAACCTGGCAAGACAAGGAATACATTAAATAGTGAGACATATGAAAACAGATCAGGAACTTCAGAAGGATGTGATGGAGGAGCTTCGCTGGGATCCTCTTCTTAAAGACATTGCCCCTCAAATAGGCGTAACTGCTAAAGATGGCGTAGTTACTCTATCGGGGTTGGTAGATACCTACGCCAAAAAGCTGGCAGCAGAAAAAGCTGCACAGCGCGTAATGGGTGTAAAAGTGGTGGCCATTGACCTGGAGGTAAAGCTGGGCGTGCTGGAGGCCAAAACAGATATAGAAATTGGCGAAGCCATTCGTAACGCCCTTCGGTGGCACAGTGCCGTGAATAACGACCAGATTGAAGTGAAGGTTGACAACGGATGGGTACACCTGAGTGGCTACACCGAATGGGACTATGAGAGAAAAGCTGCTGCCAATGCAGTTCGAGATTTAATCGGGGTGAAAGGAGTGACCAACAATATCGAGTTGAAGTCGAGAGTGATCGACCCGAAGGACATTAAAAACAAAATAGCCGCGGCCTTCCATCGCAGTGCCACTATCGACTCTACTGCCGTACAGGTGGAAGTAACCGGCACCCGCCTGGTGCTGAAGGGAAAGGTAAGGTCGTGGGCAGAGAAGAAGCAGGCCGAACAAATAGCGTGGGCTTCGCCTGGCGTAACCCAGGTAGAAAACAAAATAGATGTGGATATGGAGATCCTGGTGGCCTGAGCTGCCACCTGAAGTGTCGACGAAAACATCATTAAGAAAAATTGACATACCCAGACAAAAAGTAGACTAATACCAGAACTACAATGATAAAGAGGCGGAGATATGGTCCGCCTTTTTTCTTTGCTGCTGCCGCCGGAAAACGCCAATTTTCAAGAGGCAAATCCCAGCTAATTGCCAATCTGCAGCTGGTCTTCCATGCCAGATGCTACGGTGTTGTGACCACACTTTTGTGCGGTGGTGATGGCCATCATCGTGCGGAGAGACATCCATCGCTACCTTGCTGCAGACGTTCGGCTGGGCATGATGCCCCAGGCTAAACGGCCCAAAAAAACCAGCAACCAAAATGGAAAATAAACTTAAAGCCGCCAGCGCCATTGTATTGGCCGTGGCGCTACAGGGCTGCTACCCCGAAGGCCCTGAATATATTGATGAAACAGATATCGTTTACACCAATTATGATCCGGATTTCGATTTTGCTGAAGCGCTCACCTTCGCTCTTCCCGGGCAGGTGATCGTTGTATCCGACCAGGATTTTCGCTACAGGGGCGATATAACCGAGCCCGATTTTGTAGACCCGCCGTACAACAACCTCATTTTAAGTACTGTGCGGGACAATATGGTTCAGTCGGGCCGCACCGAAATTGACAAGGATGAAAACCCCGACGTTATCCTCCTCCTTTCAGTTTCGGCTACCACGCAGGTTTATTACTACTACGACTGGGACTACTGGAGCTGGTGGTACCCCCATTGGGGCAGCGGGCGGGGATGGCGGTATCCGGGCTCCTATCATCCGCCATACCGAAGATGCCACCGGGCGGGCACTTTGTTTATACAGATGATCGACGCCCGGCACGAAAGCCCCGACAACCAGGTGCCTGTAGTGTGGTGCGCACTAATCAATGGCGTGCTGGAGGGCGACGCCGCTTCGGTTAGCCGAAGATTGCAGCAAACTATTGACCAGGCCTTCAGGCAGTCGCCATACTTCCACCGGTAAAACATTGCGCCATGAAAAAGCTACTCTCATTTTTTCTCATTTGCGGCGCGGCGTTATGGCATCCGGCAGCCAAAGCCCAGCAGCAGCTTTCGGTGCAGTATGTGGTGGCCGTGCCAGCGGCCGGTTTCAACGGTTACATCGGCGAAACCAGCTTCAACGGTGCGCTGTTTGAGCTGCACAGGCATGTTGGCCCTGTGGCTCTTGGCGGAAGCTTTGGGTGGAATGCCTTTTACGAGCGAAAGCCCCACGGCCTGTACCACGATGGCAATGCGTCGTTTTCGGGTGTGCAGTACCATTACGCTAATATTTTGCCGCTGCACCTGGGTGGCTACTATACATTTTTCAGGGAAAGGGAGCTGAACCCCGTGGCGGGCATTGGTATGGGCGCGCTTTATTCTATGCAGGTAACCGACATGGGCCTGTACCGCTGGGCCACCGACTACTGGAGCCTGAGTGTGCGACCCGAAGCCGGATTGCTATACTGGCCGTGGTTTTCTACCGGCATCAAGGTGGCTTTTCGCTACAACCAATCGTTCAAAACCTCCGCCTCAAACCCCGGCCAGTCGTTTTGGACGTTTTCGGTGGGCTTTGTTTACTAAATGTAAGCTTGTCGAAGAGTATAACCCTCGTTTGCAACGAGGGTTGACGAAGCTGGCGACTGTGTCGCACGTTACGCAATAGTCGGAAGGTTGGTATTCAGTTTTCAGCATTGTCAGTTAGAATCTGCCCCTGCCGATGCGGGGAGGCTCTTCCACATGCCCCATTTGCCTTTTTTCCAGCCACAAAATAATGCGATATTAATTTTAGTATTTTGAGGGGTAAAACTGATCAGGTGCTGGAGAAATAATAAAATGGAAGAACAGGACAAAATTGTGATTTACGAGTCGGAAGACGGCCAGGCAGCCATCGGTGTCCGGGTCGATCTCGATACCGTTTGGCTTTCACTTAACCAGATAACAGAATTGTTCCAAAGAGACAAGTCTGTTGTTTCCAGACATATTAGCAACGTCTTTAAAGACGGGGAGCTGGACCGGAAGGCAACTGTTGCAAATTATGCAACAATTCAAAATGAAGGAGGCAGAGAGGTTTCAAGAGAAATCGAATACTACAACCTGGACGTCATCACATCCGTTGGCTATCGTGTTAAATCCAACGGGGTACCCAATTCCGAATTTGGGCCACCAAAGTGCTGAAAGACTACCTACTTCAAGGCTATGCACTCAATCAAAAAAGACTAAAAGAAAAAGAACAGCAGCTCTTTGAACTGCAAAAGGCAGTGGAGGTAGTGTCCCTGGTTGCCAACAGCAAAGCACTTTCCTCAACCGAAACAAGCGGTATCCTTGAGGTGCTCAACCAATACAGCCCTGCCCTGCAGGTGCTGGATGAGTACGACCAGCAGCAGTTGAGGATTGACGACACCACAGCAGGTCAGGTTCACGAACTGACCTTGAAGAGGCTATACAACAGATCGACGTATGGCGAAAACATCAACAGGCTGGCAGGCTCTTCGGCAACGAAAAAGATGAGTCTTTTAAAAGCTCGTTGCAGACCATCTACCAGACGTTTGACGGGAATGATCTATACCCCAGCATGGAAGAAAAGGCAGCCAACCTGCTTTACCTTGTGGTGAAAAACCACTCCTTTTCTGATGGGAACAAACGCATAGCTGCCGGCCTCTTCGTCTATTTTTGAAAAATAATAAGGCCCTCTTACCAGCGACGGACATAAAAGGATAGCCGACAATGCGCTGGTGGCCCTGACGCTGATGGTGGCCGAAAGCCGTCCGGAAGACAAGGACATCATGATCAAGGTGATCGTGAACCTCATCAACAAAAAAAACTAACTACTCCCGCTGGTGCGAGCCCGGCTGGAAGCCCGGCTGGAAGCCCACGGCTCGTATCCTTCGTCTATAAGCCCCCACCGCACCTACCAATCCAGCGCACAAAACGCTGCAACTGCCAGGCGAACTGCTCTTCATCGCCTTCGCCAAATGCTTTTGCCAGTCCCGTCATTTCGCTTACACCGGCAAAATGATAGCTCCTTATCAAATCCATACAAACTCCATTTTTCAGGCACACTTTTCGCTAAATTGCCACCAGGCCTGCAACAAGCCGGCCCTAACTTTTATGAAACTCAACTTTTTTGTATTCCTGCTCTTTTTCCAACTGTCTGCCTATGCGCAACTGCCAAAGCTGGTGGTTCCCAGTGGCCATACCAACCCGGTTGTTGCACTGGAAGTAACCCCCGGCGGAAGTTTCATGTACAGCACCGACGGAAGTAAGGAAGTAACGGTGTGGGATTTTAAAACCACCCGTATCGTGTCGTTTCTTGAGGGTCACGAGGCCGGTGTAAACACTTTGGCACTCTCTGCCGAAGGCAAACTGCTTGCCTCGGGCGATGCCGATGGTAAGCTTATTATCAGAAACGAGAGCGACTGGAAAATTCTGAAAATAACGGAAGCCGGCGCGCCCATTGCTAAAGTTTCCTTCGAACAGGGAGGAAAAAGAATAGCCGTGCTCACATCCACCGGCATACTTCAGCTGATCAATGCTTCCTCGGGAGCAGTGGAGCAAAGCATTGAACGACCAGCCTCATCTATTTCCTCCTTTTGCTGGCTCGGCGCCGGGCAAGTAGGCCTTGGCCTGAAAAACGGCTGGTTTGAAGTTTATGACCTGACAGAAAACAAAGCGGTGGTTTCTATACAAATTTCAGAAAAAGCAATTGCCGCATTGGCTGCCGATGGTACCGCTACCTGTTGGGCCGGCACAAGCGAAGGCGAGCTGGTAGGCATAGAAAATGGCACTGCTATAAAGGGGATAAAGACGCCTTTGACGAGATTAACCGGCATTTGGGTGTTTGGCAACGCCATAGTGGCAACAGGAAGAGGCAGCGAAACCAACATTCATTTTTACTCGCCATCCGATGGAACTGAAATCTCCGGCAAATTAAAACTTCCTGCAGCGCTAAAGCAGCAGAGCGCATTTGCTGTTGGCATTCAGACGCTGGACTTTTCTGCAGAAACCGTCCTGGTGCCAGATTATGAAGGAGGTATTCAGCAATACAACTTTGGCACGGGAGAGCTTGCCGCCAGGTACACGGGCCAGGCTGCTAAAATCCATTCCCTGGCCATCAACCGGCAAGGCGACCAGCTGGCCATTGGCAGCAGCCGCGGAGTAGCGCTTATGGACCTCGCAGGCCGGGCCGATCCAAAGCGGCTAAAGAATGTATCGGCCCCGGTGGTGGGGCTTAGCTATGGCAGCAATCCTTACCTGCTGGCCGGCATACAGGAAAACAGCTTGCTGACCGTGTGGGACACTCAATACGATGCCGTTACATTCAGCCAATCCACCAACGAAAAACCGGTGTTCCCCTACCTGGCAATCAACAACAACGATGAGCAGCTGATAAAAAAAGTAGAAAAGGGAACCGGCGTGTTTTTCATTAAAAGCGCCGAAAAACCCAAAATTATTAAGCTGAAAGAGTCGTACGACCAGCGACTGACGCCCGATGGCAAGTACTTGCTGGCGCAAGACGGCAACACGGGCATTACTTTTTACGATGCCGAAAGCTTCAAAAAAGTGAGGACGCTCAAAGCGGAAGGCTTGCAGTATTTTGAAATAAGCCCCGATGGGAGATGGTTGACCGCGCTGATTAAAAACGGAGGCACCTGGTTACAACTGCTGGATTATGCCACGGGTAAGGCAGCGAAGCAAATACAGGTTCCGGCAGGAAAATCGGTTACCCGCATGCAGTTCGACCCCACCGGCCGCTACATCGTTACCCTTTCAAACGTGGTGAGTAAAGGAAGCACCAAAGGCGATTTTTCTGTTACGTTTTGGGATATCAGCAAAGAGCAGGAAGCTTTTAAACTAAGCGGGCATTCAGCTGCCGTTTCAGGCCTGGCTTTTACACCCGATGGCAGTATTCTTTTTTCGGCCGGGTACGATGGTTTAATCAAGTGCTGGTCGGTTGAAGGCCAAAACGAGCTGGCCACAATAGTGCCGCTTGGCGATACAGACTGGGCTGTTGTAACGCCCGACGGCCTTTTCGATGCCTCCGGGGAGGCTATGGTGGGCCTTCACTACGCGCATGGCAAGGAAGCAATCGCCCTTGAGCAACTAAAGGGCAGCTTCTACGAGCCCTACTTGCTCCCCAAGCTGCTGGGCTTTCACAAGGAACCTATCCGGCAAACCCCCCGGCTGGAGGGCTTCGACTTGTACCCGGAAGTAAAACTGGCTCATCCTGAACAAAACAACGGAATGCTGGGAATCAACCTCAACGACCAGGGGGGTGGCATCGGCAGGATCGTGATTCTTATCAATGGGAAAGAAGTGATTAACGAAGCCAGGGGAGTAGAAAAAACGGTGGAGGGTTTTGCCAACTTCGACTACAATATTGAAAACCACCCATATATAAGAAAAGGCGACCTCAATAAGATTACCGTGAAGGCCTACAACCAGCAGGGATATCTGTCGAGCCCGGAGAAAAGTGTTTACCTGGTAGACGACAGCCGGCCGGGCGAGGAAGCGAAGCCCCGGATTTTTGGACTTGTTGCGGGGGTTTCCGACTACCAGGGCAATGGCCTCGACCTGAAGTTTGCTGCCAAGGATGCCGAAGATTTCCACAACGCGCTGAAGCTAAGCGCAGAGTCACACTTTGGCAAAGAAAACGTGAACCTGCAGCTGCTTACCACGCTGCAAGGGCACCAGATCCCCAGCAAGCAAAATATTTTGAAAGCAGCCGAAACCATTAAGAACGCCGCTACCGCTAATGACTACCTGGTGATATATCTCTCAGGCCATGGCGTTACAGAAAATGGCGATTTCTATTATTTAACTGCAGATGCTTCGGATACGAAGGCCTCCGGTGCGCTGGAAAATGCCACTTACTCCCTGAGCAGCCGCGAACTTACAACGCTGGTAAGCAGCATACCCGCTACAAGGCAGGTGTTGGTGATCGACGCATGCCATTCGGGGCAGCTGGCGCAGAACCTGGGCAGCAGCGGCTTCTCGGTAAGCTCCGATGAGGCACGGGCGCTGGAAACGCTGAAAGACCGAACAGGCCTTTACATCATAGCCGGTTCGGCCGCCGACGCCGTGAGCTACGAAGCATCGGCCTTCGACCAGGGCCTGCTCACCTACTCGCTGCTGTATGGCATGAAAGGCCCTGCCCTGCGGGAAGACCGGTACATCGATATCATTGGCCTGTTCAATTTTGCTTCTAAAAAAGTGCCCGAACTGGCTTCGGAAATAGGCGGCATTCAGAAGCCGGAGGTGAGGGTGCCCAACGACCTGCGTACTTTCGATATTGGCGAATTGAGCACCGAGCTGCGAAGCCAGATCGTTCTGAAATCGAGCAGACCGCCGGTGGCTGCTTCGGCATTTCAAAACGAAGCCACGTTTACCGACGACCTGCAGATTGGAGAGCTGATCGACCAGCGGTTGAAGCAAATAGAGAGAGGAAACAGCGATAAGGGCCTGTTGTTTGTCGACCAAAAGAGCTTCCCCGAAGCCTATGTAGTTCGTGGCCGCTACAGCGAAACCACCACGGGAATTTCAGCGGTGGGGGCTGTTTTCAAAGGGAAAGCAAAATTGGCAGATATAGAAGCATCGGCCGCTTCGAGAGACGAGGTGATTGACCTGCTGATGGCCAAAATTATGCAGGTGATTGAGTAAGGTGCGATAAGCAGCACCCGATTGCCAGTTTTCGGACCTTCCGCCCGGGTGGATTAGTTACAGATAACGCAGGTGCCGCCTTCGTTGCGCTCACAGTCGGCCTGCGATGCGTAGCAACCGGAAGCTCCCGGTTTGGACCATGGGGAAGCCGCGGTGCAACCGGTGCAGTCAGGATCTGTATCGTCCCCACCGCATGCTCCCAGCAGCGTGGTAGCCGACAACACGGCGGCGAAAAGAACAGCCTTTAAAAATTTTCTGGTGTTTGAAAAAATTGGGTTCATAAGTCGCAATATAATCAAAATAGGCTTTCGGAAACCTACGAGAGAGGCGGCGAGGAGGAAGGATTTTTTTAGCTTCGATCCCTTCCGATCGGAAGACGGGCTTTTATAATAGGGGGTTGTTTTGGAGAGGGGCTTGGCTAAAGTGGAGAAAGCATCTTCTTTATCTGGCATTCGAACGCCAGTCAGAGCTTGTCGACGAGTCAGTCAGAGCTTGTCGAAGGCTGCACTTCTCTAACATGTCGAATAGCGGGAGGCAGTTGTAAAGTAATTCTTTACAACTGAATTCTCCACTAACTCTTTCGCCGCTGGTGCGTGCCCGGCTGGAAGCCTGTGGCTCGTACTTGTGACTTACAGCCCACCTACCCCCCAAGCCCCACCGTCCTCACAAAGCTCTTTACCTGCCAGGCATACTGCTCGCAGTCCTTGCCAATATAGATTGCCACTAATGAGTGGTAAGTTTACAGCTGATCTTTCTCTAGATGGACTCGGATGTCTGCCATCATATTCTGAAGCTGTTTATTTTTTGTTGCAGGTCTTCCAGAATTTCCATTGGCCGCAAACGCCCTGACAGCGGTTTTGAGCACGCCTCAATAATAAGCCGCGGCGGTGATAGCTGAATTCCCTCCTATAGCCTTCGTTTGCAACGAAGGCCAGCAGGGTTTGCGACTGTGTTGCACTTTACGCCCAACCCCGTGTTGTTCTCGTTTTATGCCTTGCCCACCCTTTAGCCCGGCAAAATGCCCGGGCAAAGAAGCGGAACAAGTATGAAGAGGTGAATAAAAAACAAGGAGGCGTACAGCACTCCCATAATGAGCGGGTATATCATCATACCGGTTTTTGTGGTGGGGCTTATCGTGTGAGCGATAAGACCGTGTACACTCCCCGTAAACAAAAAGAACGGAACCACGGCAAAGTATAAAAGGAAGCCGGACTCGAACCGCCCGGGCCCCAACCCATAAAAGTACACGCCCACCAACAGCGAGAGCGCTAGTGTAAACCAATATATTCTGCGAATAACCATGGCCGCTTTGTTACGTGCTTTGTATTGCGCCGGCTTTTTCTGTGCTTGGCACGGGCAAAAAATGCTCGTTGAAGCTTAGCAGCGGCACCTGTGTGCGAAACTCCATGGTGGCAACCAGGTCGCTATGGAAGAGCTTGTCCACCAGGCCCGTGCGCTCTTTCTCCAGCATCACCAGCAGGTCGGCATCGTAGCGGGTAAGGTAGGAGTTGAGCCGGTTATGAATGTCGTCGGAAAGAAGCACCTGGAAGCTCATATTGCTGTAGTGCACCCGGTCGGTCACCATTTCTTTAAACCATTCGGCTTTCTCGTCGCCGGCGTATTCAAGCGGAAGGCTTACATGCAGCACTACAATGCGGGGCGAAAAAGGCCGCACAATATCCACCAGCCGGGCCAGGGCCTCTGCATCTTTCTCAAAAAAGTCGGTGGCATATACAATCTCCTTCAGGTCTCTTTCTGGTGCATTCAGGGGTATGGCCAATACCGGGCAGGGCGATTTGCGCAGTAGCGCCCGGGTGGTGCTGCCGGCCAGCAGCTCCTTCAGTCTGCTGCCGCCTCTTGTGCCAATTACTACCAGCTGGGGGGCGGTTTCTTCAATTACCGATATGATGCCCTCCGTTACCGAGGTGTTTTCAACGGCCCTGAAGGAGGCTTTTACCTTGTACTCGTGCAAAACGGCGTGCTGGTTAAACAATTCTCTCAGCTTGTTGTTCAGGCTTCGCCCGGCTTCCCGCTCTATCTCGTCGGCATCCGACAGTTGGGCGTACTCCCAGCTGGTGGGAATGTCGTATACATGAAGCATAATCAGCTCCGCCTTGTGTTTTTGTGCTAGCCTGAGCGCATAAACAAATGCTTTTTCTGCATTTTCGGAGAAATCGGTGGCATAGAGTATCGGTTGCATAGCTATTTTATTTACCTGCTAAAGGTAAAATGCAGGACAGGCCGGTGCCATGACGGGGGTCTTTGCGGTGGCGGACATTGCTCATTACTGCAGGCCAGTGGAGGCAAATGGCATCAGCACCGGGTCGGCTAACTATCTCAAGCGTGCACCGCCTGCTTCTTGCTTTTTTCTTCCGTAAATCGCCGCACATCCTTCCATTCCCGGGTGTTGAGAATGTTGGCGGCGGTGCACCACGCCCTGCGTGCAATGGTAACTCCCAGCTCCATGAATGAAAAATCGGTTGGTTTGTGGCTGTCGGTGCTTATTACCAGCATGGCACCGGTTTCGCGGGCCACCGAGGCCATGTTGTCGTTCAGGTCCATCCGGTCGGGTTGTGCATTTATTTCGAGAGCGGTGCCGGTTTCGCTGGCGGCCTCAGCCAGCCGCCTGATGTTTACAGGGTAGGCTTCTCTTTTACCAATGAGGCGGCCGGTGGGGTGGCCAATGCAGTGTACCCACGGGTTTTCGCAGGCTTTTATCAGGCGTGCGGTGTTGTCTCGGCGAAAGCCCGAGTGAACGGAGGCCGTTACCCAATCGAGCTGTGCAAGTACTTCGTCAGAGAGGTCGAGGGACCCGTCGGGCAAAATGTCTACCTCGGCACCTGTTTTCAGAAAGTCGGCGCCGAGCCGCTGATTGATTTGTTTTATGGCTTTTATCTGGTCAAGAAAACCCTTTTCGTCCATGCCGTGGGCTATCCTTGAAGATTTGGAGTGGTCGGTGATGGCGATGTATTCATAGTTGAAGTGCTCCCTCACATAGGCGGCAATTTCCTCCAGGCTGCTGAGGCCGTCCGACCACGTGGAGTGCATCTGCAGGTCTCCTTTTACGTCTTCTACAGTTACCAGCCGGGGCAGCTGGCGCTTTGCTGCCAGCTCAATCTCGCCTTTGTTTTCGCGCATTTCCGGCGGAATCCACTGCAGGGTTAGCGTGTCGTAAACTTCTTTTTCGGTTTCTCCCGCCAGCCGTTTGTTGTCTTCAATGCGAAAAACGCCGTATTCGCTGATCTTCAGTCCCTTTTCGCGGGCTAATGTGCGCAGGTGAATATTGTGCTCTTTAGACCCCGTAAAATACTGTAGTGCCGAGCCCCATTCCTCCGGGCTCACAATCCGTAGGTCGGCCTGTCTTTTTGTGTCTTTTAAAACAACGCTCACCTTGGTGAGGCCTTTTGCCAGCACCTTTCCCGCCACAGCCGGTCTGGAGAAAAAGTCGGCTACTTTCTTGCGGTTCTTTTCGCCGGTGGCCACCAGTATGTCTATATCGCCAATATTTTCTTTGCCTCTCCGTAAGCTACCGCCCAGTGCCACATTGCTTACTCCCGGGCAGGCCTGCATATAGGCCACCATCTTTTTCCCTTCTGCAAGGGCGCTCCACAGCGGCATGCGCTCTTCGGCCGTTTTGTGCAATTTTAGCCCCCTGAGCATGTTTTCAATCTTTTTGGCCCCGAAGCCTTTCAGCTTCGAGATGCGGCCACTCTGCAGCGCATCTATTATTTCGTCTTTTGTTTGGAGGTTGAGCCCGGCGGCGATGGTCTTTAGCGACTGCGGGCCAAAGCCGCTTATCTCCATCAGGTCCAACAGATTAACGGGCACTTGGGTTTTCAGCTTTTCGAATCGGGAGATTTTGCCGGTAGAGGCAAACTCGGCTATGTCTTCGGCGATTGACTCGCCAACACCGGGAATATCTTCGGTAGTGCCCTTTTCGATGTATACAGTGATATCTTCCGGCAAATTGGCAATAAACCGGGCAGCCTTGTCGTAGGCGATGGCTCGAAACGGATTGTCGCCCCCCAAAAACTTGTAGCAGGCGGCAATGTTTTTAAGTACAGCCGCCAGCCGCTTATTTAGTTCAGTCATAATATAAGTGCGGTGTATTATGCATTAAAGCTGGCAGCTTTATCGGTTTTATGCAGTGATGGCTGTCATGGGCAGTGGAGATTTTGGAAGTGCCGGTGTCATGTGTCGCGCAAATGAGTGATGCGAATCATCGGCTGATGGCTACCGTGGTCATTCCCCCGCAGCGCTGGCCGATATAACTTACCGAAAATTCTATCCCTATATGAAAACGATCTCTAATCTGACTGAAGCATTGCTTTTCCAAATGAACGGAGCTTATAATGCCGAAATGCAATTGCAAAAGCCACTATTAAAATGTGTCTCATCGGTACACGCCGGCGTTTTGAAAAATGAATTGCGGCGGTATGTCGATCTCAGCCAGGATAAAATAATAAAGCTGGAGGATGCCTTCAGCCTGCTGTTGCAAAAGCCTTACATCGAGCGTAACGACATAGCCGCTGCGATGATAAATGAAACAACGGCCGTACTGCAGCACACTACTACGCCTCACCTTCGCGACGTTTTTATTATCGACGCTCTGCAAAGGATCAATCATTATAAAATAGCGGCTTATGGCACTGCGAGGGCTATAGCCGAAGCGCTTAAGCTGGCCATGGTGCCCGACATAATCGGGCAAATGCTGGAGTGGGAAAAAGAAACCGACAGAAGGCTTACCTGGCTTGCCGTGGAAAGAGTAAACAAGCAGGCTACCGTGTCGCCATTGCTCATTGAAAACAAAATGTCCGGTCATGAAGAACTCGTTCCAGCATAAGGTATGTGTGCCTGTAGACGGTGTGATACTCGAAGGGGAGCTGTTTGTGCCTGAGAAGCCGGTATCGCTTGTTGTTTTCTCTCACGGAAGTGGAAGCTCAAGGCTTAGTCCGCGGAATACCTTTGTTTCGCTGGAGCTCCAAAAGCATGGAATTGCTACTTTCCTTTTCGACCTGCTTACTTTTAGCGAAGACAAACTGCCAGCCAACAGGTTCAACATCGACCTGCTCACCAGCCGGCTCTTAAAGATTACCCATTGGCTCACTTACCTGCCTATTACGAGAGACTTTCCCATCGGGTACTTCGGTGCCAGCACGGGTGCCGCTGCGGCCTTGGGTGCTGCCGCGGCGTTGCCTGCCACGGTGCAGGCGGTAGTATGCCGTGGAGGCAGGCCGGACCTGGCCGGCGATAAGCTTGCACAGGTAAATGCGCCCACGTTGTTTATAGTAGGCAGCCACGATGGCGAGGTGCTGGCGTTGAACAGGGAAGCAATAACCAGCATGACCTGCGAAACACGGCTGGAAGTGGTGGAGGGTGCCACGCACTTGTTTGAAGAGCCCGGCGCCCCGGAAGAGGTAGCAGAGCTGGCCCGGCGCTGGTTTGCCAACCACCTAAAAACACCCACTGAAAAAGAAAAAATGAAACTATCAAGCATTAACCACTGAATGCAGTGGCAGGAAGGCTCATTGCAGGCAGGTTATTTTTAAGAGTACACTAATCTTTTACGTCATGAAGTTACACGATAGAACATACGCGGCATTTTTACTGGAAGAGAAACTGCGCCAGTTTAAAAGTCCTGATGCACTGGTACTTGCCGTGGCAAACGGCGGCGTGCCGCTGGGGTACCGTATTTCCTCCCTGCTTCATCTGCCGTTGCAGGTAATTGCCAGTAGAAGGATTGTGCACCCCACAAAAAAAGAGGTAAAAATAGGCGCTGTTTGTGGCGATGAAACGGTACTGTCGCCTTACGCCCGAAACCTTTCCAGCGATCTGATTCAACGGGAGGTACACCGTGCGCAACAGGCCTCGAAGGAATATACACAGAGGTATGAGGAGGAAGGTTTTTCAGGGAGCGTAACGGGTAAAACAGTGTTTTTGGTAGACGACGGAGCCGTTACCGGCAATACCCTTAGTGCATGCCTTCGCTGTATCAACAGGCAACTTCCCGCCAGGGTTATTGTGGCGGTACCGGTACTTACCAATGAAGCAAGGAAAAAAATTCTGCCGGCCGTCGACGAAATTGTTAGCCTGTTCACACCAAACAAACTGCTGTTTATCGCCCATTACTACAATTATTTTCCCCAGGTTTCGGATCACGACGTTCAGAAAATCCTGTTCAAAGCCGCCGAAAACGCCGTTGAGCCGAATATGCCACTTGTTGACGCGGTGTAAGCTGAAGGATCGATCCGAAATGGAGGCATTTACAGGTTGGGCATTATCTGCAATTTGTTTTTTTTGAGTATAAGGATGTTCGGGGCCGCCCCACGGCGTAAAGGTCCTGCCACGCCCGGCCCACAAAAACCACTGATATGAATCAACCGGTTTCATGACTACCATCATACTATTAGGCCCACACCCGTCATAATTTTAACCCGAAGAACCAAGTTGTTTCGTAAACCCGCCGCACCGAAAACCCTCGCTAAAGCGGGGGTTATACAGTTGGAGCAGCAAGGTGCGGGGGAACATAGCAGTAGCCGGCGAATACGCAACGGACTTTAGAGCGCTGGTTGGAAACCCGGTTGGAAACCCGGTTGGACATCCCGGTGTTGCCGGGGACGGATACAGGTGGGCATCATCGACCTATAGCTAGACGGCCTAAGAGCTAAATTTTATATTATAATTTCTTTTCACCAACAAGGAAAGCAGGACTTATCATGTCTTTCAAGGTCACAAATGCAATGCCGGGGCACGGTAGCTTAGTCGCTACTCTCCACGCTAAAGTATCTCAAGCTGCTTTTGGAGGAAAAGCAATTTTAGAACGCTACGGGTTGCCTGGGAAAACATTTCCAGGCCACATTGATTCACAAAAAGTTATTTACAGCGAGTGTCTCTCCAAAGATTAAGTAGTTTAGATATGAGCAAGACAATTCTTTTAATTGAAGACAACGTGGATATGGCCGACAATATCAGCAGTATCCTCAGGCTGGCACATTATAACGTGGTGGTGGCTTATGATGGAAAAACTGGCGTTGAAATAGCACAAACGCAGCAGGTCGACCTTATTTTATGCGATATAATGATGCCCGAGCTGGATGGCTACGGTGTGCTGCACATCCTCAACAAAGAGCCGGAAACTTCCCGCATACCGTTCATTTTTCTTACCGCCAAAGCCGATAAGGCCGATCTTCGCACGGGCATGAACCTCGGTGCCGACGATTATATAACCAAGCCTTTCGACGGGTTCGATTTGCTGAAAGTGGTAGAGATCCGGCTGAAAAAGAATGCGCTGCTGCGTTCGGAGTTTCGAAACAACGTTAACGACATCAACTCCTTCTTTAGCCAGGCGAGGGAGCTCCGCGATTTTCAAAAGCTTTCGGAGAACAGACCGTCCCGTCTTTATAAAAAGCGGGAATTTATATTTATGGAAGGCCAGAAACCCAACGAACTATTTTTTCTAACCAAAGGCAAGGTAAAAACCTACAAGCTAAACTCCGATGGCAAAGAACTGATTACGGGGCTGTATGGACAGGGCGATTTTTTAGGGTACATACCCTTGCTTGAGGATAAGCCGCACCACGAAAATGCAGAAGCGCTTGAGGAGTCGGAGATTATGATTATTCCGCGTCAGGATTTCCTCACCCTGTTGTATTCCAGCAGAGATGTGGCGCACAAATTCATCAAGCTGTTGTCGAATAACCTGGCACAGGCCGAAGAGCGGCTGATTGAGCTGGCCTACCAGTCGGTAAGGCAGCGGGTAGCCGGCGCCTTGTTGAGCGTGAGCGAGCGGTACGACGACTCGCGGTCTAAAATATCTATTGGCAGAAGAGACCTGTCGAACCTGATAGGCACAGCAACCGAGTCGCTCAACCGCACGCTGGCCGACTTTAAGGAAGAGGCCCTTATAGAGATTGTAGGCGAGGGAATACGTATTTTGGATAAGGCGCGGCTGGAGCGCATCAAGCATTGAGTGAGCACAATCATCGCCGGAGTGTGATTGCAGTCATGGTTGATCTTGCCGTGCTGTAGTAGTTTGGTAAGACCACCATCTTGAAAAAAGCAGGGTGGTATTTACCAATTTAAAAATCAACAGTTATGGCAATCAATTTTGAAAAGTATGCAGCCAAAGGGAATGAATTCATTCATATACTGGCAGAAAAACTCGGCAACAGAGACGACGAGGGGCGTGCCGGCAGGGTACTGCGTTGTGTGCTGCGGGCACTGAGAAGTCATTTAACTACCTATGAGTCTATGCACTTGCTGGCACAGCTGCCCATGGCGCTGAAGGGCATATACGTAGACGGCTGGAAACCCGACCTGCATGTACAGAGAGTGCGATCCGTCAGAGATTTTGCCGATGAAGTAATGCAGCAGGACGGCGGTGCTGCCGAACGAGACTTTGAAGACAGGGAAGATGCCGTGAAGGCGATCCGAGCCTTTATCGAAACCTTGCAACTGTACGTTTCGCACGAGCAGTTGGAGGATGCTTTTGGCACGCTGCCCGAAGAACTTAAGAAGACATTTACAGGCTGGCTTGAAAAAACGGATGCGTAGCATCGCTTTCCTCTTTCCGACATTCGCCGGGCCAATATGTCGCACGGCAGGTTTTACCAGATAGAACCGGCAGACGTGCGGGGGTTGTTATCCCTTTAAATGAAAAAAACCGATGATAGTGCTTGTGGCAGGACTACCGGGATCGGGCAAGAGTTACTTCGCCTCCAGGCTGGCCACCGAATTGGGGGCGGAGTATGTAAGCAGCGATAAAACAAGGGCAGCGAGGGGCACCATGGGCAGGTATTCGGAAGAAGACAAACTGGCTGTGTACCGGCAAATGCTGGCAATAACCACCTCTTTGCTGGCAGCGCATCATACGGTGGTGGCCGACGCCACGTTTTACAAGCAGGCTGTAAGAGACCTATTTGCTAACCTGGCAAGGCAACAGTCGGTCCCTATAAACATGATACTTGTGCAGGCGGAGGAGTCGTTAATTAAAAAACGACTGCTAAAACCGCGAAAGGACAGCGAAGCCGATTTTGCCGTTTACACGCTGCTTCGAAATCAGTTTGAGCCCATTACCCGGCCGCATCTTGTACTACAGTCTACTGATAGCAACATATCTGAAATGCTGAAGGAAGCATTGCAATACCTAAAACGCCCCAATGACCGAACCTGAAGTAATCGAGCTCTCAAATCATGGAACCTTCAACGGCTCGGTTATCAGTGGTTCAATTGAAGAAACGCATATCTCCTGGGTGATCCTCGGCAAAAGAGATGTATTTAAAATAAAAAAACCGCTTCAGCTCGATTTTCTTGATTTCTCCACGCTCCCCCTGCGAAAGAAATATTGCGAGCGGGAGCTCCAGCTCAACCGGCGCTTTTCCGACATTTACCTGGGGGTAGTGCCCGTGCGCCGGCACAACAACCAATGGTTTATCGGGGGCAGCCAGGGTGCAATTGCCGATTACGCCGTGCATATGCGGCGCATGGCCACATTTAAGCGCATGGACAAAATGCTGCAGAAAGCAACTGTGGAGCCGCAAGACCTCGCTGAGCTTGCACGGGTGATCGCCGGCTTTCACAAGCGGGCCGAAAAGATCTACACACCCTTCCACGTGGCTGCAGCCCGGCAGTTGTTTAACAACCTTGCCGAAACGGAACCTTTTGTAAGCAAACATTGCGGCGAGGGATTTAGCGCCATCATAAGTCGGTCTATTGAATGGAGCAACAGATTTTTAACTGCCCACGGCAACAGGCTTCAGCAACGTATCGACAGCGGGCATAAGCGCGACCTGCACGGCGACCTCCACAGCGGCAACATCTTTCTGTACAAAAAACCGGTACTTTTCGACTGCATCGAATTCAACGATCAGTTCAGGCAAATAGACGTGTTGTACGAGGTGGCCTTTCTTTGCATGGACATGGAGGCAACGGGGCAGAAGCATCTTTCGGACGCTTTTCTGGCAGCATACAAAAAATACGCCCCCGCTTTTGAAACCAGCGAGGACGAGGACGTTTTCACGTACTTCAAATGCCTGCGGGCAAACGTGCGGGCCAAGGTACACACCATAAGCGCCTCACAGGCCGATTCGCCCGGCGAGCTGGCACACCACACGGCAGATGTTGCCAGGTACCTGCAACTAATGCGGGGCTACGTCAGCCGGTTGCCGTAGCCGCACGCTTATTCCTTTTGTCGCTCATGTTCCTCTTTCGCCGGGAGTGAGGGAAATCTCCCCGTTCGATGAGGTGCCTCATTTTCAATCAAACGCCCTTGCACTTACTTAGCGCTACTTCGGCGTCGCTTTTTGGCAAGCAAGGTGAACTGCCGGCTATGGACATCAAATAGTTTTGAAAATGAAAAATTTCATCATTACCCCAGTATTTTTTCTGGCCGCCATGCTCGTGGCATCGGCGCAGGAAATATCGAAACCCCGCGAAATGGGCGGTGGTGGCTTCACTATCGGATACGGCAATATGGACGTATCGGGCCTGCATGTGTTTGTTCCCGAAAACGTGAAAGATTTCAGGAACGACCACCTGGTTATTGGTGGTGCCGGGTATGGCATCGTCGACAGGTTTGTAATAGGCGGCAGCGGCTTCGGAATGATAGGCGACGATATCACAACCGACTCACTTAAAATAAGCCTCGGAGGCGGATTAGGCACATTCGACTTCGGCTACCTGTTGCTGAGTGCTGAGAAGATGAAGATATTTCCGCTGATAGGAATTGGCGGCGGTGGCTACGGGCTTAATATTGCCCGCAATAAAAATGTAACCGTCAATGAAATTCTTGAAAACCCCGGCCAGGAAATAAACATTGGGATTGGCGGGTTTGTGGCAGACGTTTCGCTCAATATTAATGTGATCCCGGTATTCAACTACGACGAAAAAGAAAATGCCTACGGTGGATTTATGACCGGGCTGAAGGCAGGTTATATCTACAGCTTGCCGTCCTCCAGCTGGAGTTTCACCGGAGGCGATATTATAAACGGGCCCGACTTTAATCTTAGCATGTTTTATGTGAAGATCATCATTGGCGGCTTTGGCTATAAAAAGCCTGAATAGGGCCCCTCTCTCGTTGGCATAATGGGCTAGCCGGTTCTTCTTGATACCCCAACCGGTTAGTTTTTTTATGCCCGGCTACAGCACCAGGGAAGACACCTCGCTTGAGGTAAGAAACCGGTTGATTTTTTCCTCGAAAAACTCCAGGTCTTTCTGCTGAATTCTATAGCTCGATGAATATTTGATGGTGTTCTTCTTGTCTTCGGGCAGCAGGTCGTTTACCCACAGCTCGGTAACCATTTCCGGTTTTATATCGAGCAGCTCCTCCAGTTGGGTGGCAATTTTCTCCCGCTGCCCTGTTCGGCCGCTGCAAACAGTAATAAACGAGTAATTGTGAATAGCATCGCCTGCCTGCAGCAAAAATGTTTTTAGCGGTGAGGCTATTTTGCCTGCCCATATGGGTGCTATCAGAATAAAATGGTCGTATCGGTTTAAGGTGAAGTTGTGCTCCCGGATTTTTGGTTTCCTGTTAAAGAGAAGATCGAGCAGGATGGTAAGGCCCGTCCTTTTTTTCGCCTCTTCAATTCTCAGCATATCGCACCCGAGCTTCCCCTGAAAATATTTGGCCAGTACGCTGTTGTTTTGAGTAAACGAGTAATAAACGATTAATGTCTTCATAACCAGTTATTTTATTGTTATCCATTCAATGTCGTTTAGTTTGCGATTGATGTATCCTTTGCCCTCTCCCAATGCTCTTAAGTTAAGGGCTGCTGGTTGGTCACAAGACCAACCAGGGCGACGGACTGCACACAGATGCCCCTGTTGGAGTTGTCTCCAACAGGCTGACGAGCTTAACTTAAGAGCATTGTGCCCTCTCCAAAGAGGGATAATAGGCCAAACTAAACGACATTCATATTCCATTATTGAAATTCAACTACGTCTGCTACTACCACCGCCGATATTTTTGTAAAAAAAAGTGTGTTCAACGATTCCGAATCATACCTCACGTTGACAAGGGCAAGCTTGCGGTTTATGGGAGCGCCATTCACTGCTTCAAAATTTTCCCATAAATTTTTCATGGCGTTCCTGTACAGCGTACGGTCGTTTTCCAGTGGTATCAAAGCCATCTGTGTTACCGCCATACCAAACCCAAAGCTAACGCCCAACATGCCCCGGCTGGAGGCTTCACCGGAAACATTGGTGGCCACTATCCGGAAATTGGCGCTGCCCAGCTGCACGTTGGTTAGCTGGCTTGCTGCTGTGAGTCCGGTAGAAGCACAACCCTGCATCAGCAACGCAAATGCACCTAATAAAAAGAAAATGGAGGTCAGCTTTTTCATACGCTAATTTTTGGTTCAATTACCAAGGTTTTTTCTCTTTCTGATATGACCGTCATCATCTGCCAGCTGTGATTAATGTCGTTTTAGCCTGGTGGGCCTGGCGACAAGGTTATCCGGAGCCGTTGGGATGTCTCCGCCACTTCCTTCTCAGTATTTTGAAGAAATTTTCACGGCGTTCCGTAATAGGTACGTCTGCACCCAGCAGGTAGCCATAAGGGCGGAGCCTCTCTGTTTTGTCGAACAATATCTTTAGCACGCCAACGAGGGGTATGAAAAGCACCATTCCCGATACGCCCCAAAGGCTGCCGCCTATCATTATAGCAATGATTACCGAAAGCGGATTTAGTTGTATCCTGTTGCCCACCAGCACAGGCGTAATCAGGTTATTTTCAATAAGCTGGATCAACCACAGGAAGAACAGCGTCAGTGCCGGATAAAGAATGGAGTCGGTCGTTAGAAAAACATACACCACCATTACCACCGACGACAGGATAACCCCAACATACGGTATGAGATTGAACACAGCTATAAAAAGCGCAAACAGAAGGAAATACTTGATGCCAAGCATGTAAAAAATAAAGCTGGCCATGGTAGACACCACGGCCGTTACAATGAGCATGCCTGTGAGATAGCCCTGGATAACCTTGCTGATTTCGCCAGTCCAGCCGGTAAACTCAGCGTTGTTTTTCAGCTGCAGCCTGATGACAAAGGCATTGAAAAAGTCTTTGTAATAGATAAAAAAGAAGGTGAAGATGGGAATAATGGCAATGTTGGTCATCGTTTGTACCGTGGTGCGCAGCATCACATTTACCTGCTCGCCGTTTATTACCGAAAAGGGGTCCCAGGGCTTGTCGTCGGCTGGCAGCCGGAAGATGCGCATCACAGTGTTCTTCAGCTGGCTAAAGTAGTTGTCGAGCTTTTCGCCTACCTCGGGGGCGTCTTCCAGCAGCGCCATTGTTTGGTGAAGCATTACATACACCACCGTGCCAGCTACCAGCGTTATGGCCACTATGCTGATCAGAATGGCGAGCACTCGCGGAATTCGCCGGTCTTCAAGCCAAGTGCACAGCGGTAGTAGTGCAAAGCTCAGAAAGATCGACCAGGTAATCGGTATAAGCATATAGCTCAGGCTGTCGAGGAGGTAAGACCCCAGCACTACGCTGATGAGTATATACGCTACGGTTTGTCCGGTGTGTTTAGGTGAGTTATCCATAACGTAGTAGGCACCTCGGGTGCCCAAATAGGGTATTTGCCATTCAATGTAGTTCTGTTACGCAGGCTTTTCTTTTTTTAGAGAGTGTAAGCGCGTGGGCTTTGGCCGCTAACCAAGCAGCCCTGTTTCCCGATCGGCCCCAGCGTTACCCACACCTGCCTGCATCTTGTCGGGGCCCGGCTGCAAGGGTAGCTCGTCGGGCTCGCCTTTGTCGGGCTCTTCTGCCGGTGGCATTATCTCAGGGTCTCGCTCCGGGTAAGTGGAGGGTTCTTTCAGCGGAACGATCTCCGGTATTTTTCCGGGCGATGGTATGGGGGTTTCATCCGGCTGTTTTGGTTTTTGGGTCTTCATAGTTCAGCTATTAAAAAACTCCTGTGCAACGGTGGCAGCTGCGCTCCTCGCATTCTGGTGTGCATCCAATTTTGCACATGCCGCCTTTCGAAGCCAAGCTACAACAAATGGAAAGTGTGAATGATGACTGCTATTAGCTGCTGAAATGATCTTGGTCATACCAGAGAGCTGTGGAATGCCTCGGCTTGGTTTTTCCAGAAAAAGACTTGCTCTGCAAACTGGTCCAGTTAAAACTCTTCTGTTCCGGTAAGTTTTCTCCGGATTGTTTTTTCCAGATACACAATGGAAAAAAGCCCAGTGCCGGCCGCCAGGATGCGTAGCCAGGAATGGAGACCGATAGGCGCGGAATGGAAAAGAACGTTCATAAATGGGGCATGAATGAACGCAAGCTGAAGCGCCAACATAGCAAATACACCGTAATAAACCCATTTGTTAGAAAACCATCCAATCTCACTTACCGGCCTCCGCAACGAACGGCAGTTGAAAAGGTAAAAGCTTTCCAAAACAATAAAAACCGTGGTAGCCACCGTTTGGGCTTCTGCCAGGCCAGCTCCCAGAGATAATTCATGCCGGAACAAAATAAAGGCAGTTAGCATGATTAAAGTACCTACCAGAAACGTCCGCATGATTAAAGAGAAGGTAAGTATGGGCTTGCCGGATGGTATCGGGGGCCTGTCCATAATGCCCGGCTCTTTGGGTTCGAAGGCCAGCATCAGGCCCAGAAGCACGGAGGTTGTCATGTTGATCCATAACATTTGCACCGGGGCCAGAGGGAGTTGAGTGGCAAACGCCACACTGGCGAGTATTACCAATCCCTCCCCCAGGTTGGTAGGAAGTGTCCAAACAATAAATTTGGTGAGATTGTCCCATACTCCCCGGCCTTCCTCTACCGCCGCTTCGATAGATGCAAAATTGTCGTCGGTAAGGACCATATCCGCAGCGTCTTTGGCCACTTCCGTTCCGCTAATTCCCATTGCGATACCGATATTGGCTTGTTGCAGGGCAGGGGCATCATTTACACCGTCTCCTGTCATAGCCACAATATTGTCAGTAGCCTGCAAGGCTTTTACCAGCCTGAGTTTCTGATCAGGGCTGACCCGCGCAAAAACCGAAACCTCTTCCGCAACCGCCAGCAGTTCGTCATCCGATAGCTTCTGCAATTCCAGTCCGGTCAGGGCCTTTAGCTTGCCATTTACCGTTTTTCCATTGATGCCCAGTTGTGCGGCTATGGTAGTTGCGGTAAGGGCATGGTCACCCGTGATCATTTTTACATGTATACCCGCCCGTTGGCACAAAGCCACCGCATCAATAGCTTCCCTTCTCGGTGGGTCTATCATGCCCTGAAGCCCGATGAAGATCATGCCTTCGGCTACATCATTGTGATTCACATAGGTTTTGGAGGAATCAATTTTCTTAAAAGCAAAAGCCAATACCCGTAGCCCTTCTGCGGCCAGTTGCTCGGCACGTGACTGGATAAAAGCTTTATCAACAGGTATGCTCTCTCCGGCTTTGGTCATCATATAATCAGACGACCGAAGCAAAGCCTCCACGGAGCCCTTTAAGAACACGATATTCTCTTCATGCCGGTGCAGGCTGGCCATGTACTGGTACTCCGACTGAAAGGGGATCTCGTCTAACCGGGGATAATACTGATCGATATAATGATCTTTGATGCCGGCTTTTTCAGCAGCACTTATTAGCGCCGCTTCCGTAGGATCTCCCTCGGCTATCCACCGGCCATTCTCTTCCACGATCCGGCTATTGTTGCATAACACGCCCCCTCGCAACAAGTAGTGAACAGCCGGCTTTTCTGTCAATACCACTTCCTCTCCTTTATATAATACTTTGCCTTCTGGCTTGTAGCCTAAACCTGTTACATCAAAAACTTCTCCTCCGGCCAGGATCTTTCGAACAGTCATCTGGTTTTCAGTGAGCGTGCCCGTTTTGTCCGAGCAGATCACGTTGGTGCTTCCAAGGGTTTCCACGGCCACGAGCTTACGGATAATCGCTCGTCTTCTGGCCATTTGGGCTACACCAATGGCTAACATGATTGTAACTGCAGCAGGGAGACCTTCGGGTATTGCCCCAACCATCAGTGCCACCGCTATCATGAAGGCGTTTGCCAGGCCTTCGCCCCTTAAGTATGAAACTATCAGGATCAGCGTAGAAAGCCCCAGGATCACCCAAAGAAGGGAATGACTAAAATTTTTGATTTTTAAGGTTAAAGGGGTGTCAAGTTCTTCTGCTTTAGCTATAGACTGGTTGATCTTTCCCACCTCGGTCCGGTCACCGGTATCTACCACAATGCCTTTTCCAGTACCATAGGTAACCATAGTGGTCGCAAAGCCCATGTTCTGCCGGTCGCCGATAATGGCATCCGAATCCACCAGATCCGTGCTTTTTTCAGTAGCCAACGACTCGCCGGTAAGCGCAGATTCGTCTACCTGAAAATCTCTGACGGATACCAACCGCAGATCGGCCGGTATTTTATCCCCCGGTTGCACAATAACAACATCCCCCGGAACCAGGTAAACACTGTTCACCACGGCCTGCTTTCCATTGCGGATAACCGTGGCAGTGGTACTCATCGTCTTCGAAAGCGCATCAATAGCCTTCAGCGCTTTGGTTTCCTGTATATATCCAATGATGGAATTGATAAGCACAACAGCAAATATCACCGCGGCATCGGGGTACTCTCTCAGCAGCAACGTGACGATTGTGGAGCCAAGAAGGACGTAAATCAGAGGCTGATGAAACTGTAGGAGAAAACGTAGCAAACTGCTCTGCCGCTTTTTCGGGGTGATACGGTTTTCCCCATAGCGCTGTAACCGCCCATCGGCTTCCTCATTCGACAGACCTTTATGAACGCAGGTTTCTAAGGCTATTGCCACCTGTTCGGGTGTGAGTATATGCCATTTGGCCTGCATGTTATTCATAATTATTAAAATGCTATTTTATGCTTGCGTGCCACCAAGGTCGGTATACGTCTTTGCCTTGCGCCAATACCCCAATGCTCCTGTGCGCAACTCCGCCCTGGTTGGTCTTGTCACCAGCGAGCAGACCTTAAGTTAAGAGCATTGCCAGGTAAGTGGATGGTTCTTTCAGCGGAACGATCTCAGGTATTTTACCAGGCGATGGTATGGGGGTTTCATCAGGCCGTTTTGGCTTTTGGTTCCTCATAGTTCAGCTATTAAAGCTCCTGTGTAAATGTGGCGGCTGCACCTCTCGCTTCCTGGTGTGCATCTATTTTGCATGTGCCACCTTTCAAAGCCAAGCTACAACAAATGAAAAGTGTGAATGATGACTGCTATTTGCTGCTGAAATGATCTTGGTCATACCTTAAGGCTTGGAATTGCTCCAAAGGCACAGGATGAGCAATCTCCTCTTTTTGGTTGACTGCGGTCATACTCTGGGGGTTGAATAAGGCTTTACTTCAAATATTCTTCGGGGGCAGCGTCGGGTGCTGCAACAAAAGGAGCCCTGCGATTGCTGAAGTATTAAAAGAAACTAAATTTGACAAGCTTGATCACATCAGTTAAAGAAATCGATCTCTCGCCAAAGCCGGGAAAAACTTACTGGCCAAATAGCCACAGGGAGTGGCGGGAGGAATTTATTTACTTTCTGCTGGTCGACCGCTTTCACGACAACCACCAGCGGGTTTCCGTAGAACTGCCCGGCAAGCGGAGCGGTTATGGAAGCACGCAGCAGCTGCCCAATTTTTGTGGTGGCACCATCAATGGCATCACCCAGCACCTTAGCTACATACGTGACCTCGGGTGCACAGCCATATGGCTTAGTCCGCTGTTCGAAAACAACCCTGCTGCCTACCACGGCTATGCTATTCAAAATTACCTGGAAGTGGACAAGCGGTTTGGCACCAAAGAGGAACTGGCAGCCCTGGTCGACTCTGCCCACGCCATGGACATGCGGGTGTTTCTCGATATTGTGCTGCATCATAGTGGCGACAACTGGTATTACGAGCAAGACCACAATCCGCCTTATGCTGGTGGTGTTGCCTACCCGTTCGGCGGCTGGAGATACCCCGACAGGCCGATTCCCGTTGAGCTCCGCGATCCGGAGTTGTACTGGAAGAGAGGCCGCATTACCAACTACGATGCGTACCCCGAAACCAGAGAAGGCGACTTTTACGGGCTGAAAAGCTTCAAAAATGATGAATCGCCGGAGGCCCTGTACGTGCAGGATGTGCTCACCAAAATTCATTGCTACTGGCTAAGGGAAACAGACGTCGATGGTTTTCGCCTCGATGCGGTAAAGCACATGGGAGAGAAAAATATCAGCCTGTTTTGTTCGCTGATGCGGGAATACGCCTACAAGTTGGGCAAGAAAAACTTCTTCCTTTTTGGCGAGCTGGTGGGCTCAGAAGAGCTATACAACAAATATATCGGACCCAAAACGCCTCTTCAGGTAGAAGATAAGGCAATTTATTACGGACTCAATTCCGTTCTCGATTTTCCGCTTTATCATGTGCTTTCCGATGTGATAAAAGGCATTGCTACCCCCGAAAAACTCATCAACCGGTACGAGTCGCTCAGGCGAAGCGCCATGTCGCGGGGAGAATTCGGTGAGTTTCTCGTCACCTTCATCGACAACCACGACCAGGTGGGGCAGGAAATAAAGCATAGGTTCGGAAAAGACGCTACCGAGTGCCAGATTATAGCAGGGGTGGGCTTTTTGCTTTGCGCTCTGGGCACACCCTGTATTTACTACGGCACCGAACAGGGCTTTGATGGCGCAGGCCACGACGACTGGGCCGTGCGGGAGGCTATGTTTAACCCCGACGACCACACCACCAATACCCTCGACAAAAGGAACCGGATTTATCAGGAAATTGCCAAAATCGCCAACCTTCGCAAGGCAAGTGCTGTTCTCAAGTTTGGCCGGATGTATATCAGGAAGCTCTCGAACGACGGAAAGGACTTTCACTTGCCCGTCTATGAAGATTGCCTGCTCGCATTTAGCCGAATGCTGTACGACGAAGAATTTGTAGTTGCTTACAACGACTCTCTTACCAGCGAAACAGAAGAGTACATTACCGTAGATCGCTTTTATAACCAGCCGGGCAGTTGCTTTTATTTCCGCTATGGCGATGAAGGAGAAGTGCACGTAATGAAAAACGAGGAGGACCATCACCGGCATTTTATAAAGCTGAAGCTAAAGCCCGCTCAGTTCGTTATTTTAAGCAACCGTCGCCCCTGAAGCTGGTCTGTGCACCCCTGCGGCCGATAGAATGATGAAGATCATCGGGAGCCTCTAACCGTCATCATTATTTCGCTGCATCTCATTAGAGAACTTGCAAGGCGGCCTGGCAGTATCGATTGTTCTTTTCATTTTACACGTGGTTTACCCTGCAACTATGCGAGTACTAATGTTTGGTTGGGAATTTCCTCCACATATTTCCGGCGGCCTCGGAACCGCCTGCTATGGACTTACCCGCGCCATGATCCAGGAAAATCTGGAGGTTCTTTTTGTGGTGCCCAAGGCATTCGGAGGAGAAGCAATCGACCTAATTAGCGCCACCGATGTATTAATTCCCGACTCCGAAAACCTGCCCGATCCAACATCCGAAGAAGAGTTGGCAGCAAGCGAGTTAAAGGTAATAGCTGTGCCGGCAAACCTCATGCCCTACGTGAATCCCGGCCTGCACTACCGGGGGCTGGAGCAATGGAACTATCCTGCTTACGGCTATAGCCCGGCCATACGGAGGAAGGAAGGCGGGTGGAAAGTGCAACTCTCGGGCACTTACGGCCCCAATTTGCTCGACGAGGTGCAGCGCTATGCAACAGTGGCGGGAGCAATTGCCAGGCAACACCGCTTCAACGTAATACATGCCCACGACTGGCTTACCTACCCCGCAGGCATAGCGGCTAAAAAGGCAAGCGGGAGGCCGCTGGTGGTGCATGTGCATGCTACGGAGTTCGACAGAAAGGGGGACCATGTTGACCAGCGGGTATACGATATTGAAAGAGCAGGCATGGAGCAAGCCGATAAAGTGGTGGCAGTAAGTGAGTGGACGAGCAACATTGTGGTATCGAGGTATGGCATACCGCGCAGCAAAGTGAGTGTTGTGCACAATGGAGTGGCGATGGAAAAAAAGCCACCCCTCAAGCAACTGCCCGGAATTGGGCGCCCGGTGGTTACTTTCCTCGGTCGTGTTACGCGGCAGAAGGGGCCCGCATACTTTGTCGACGCCGCCGTGGCAGTATTGAAAAAATTCCCCAACGCCCGTTTTGTGCTGGCAGGATCGGGAGACATGCTGCCCGCCATGCTGGAGCGGGTGGCAAAGTTCAGGCGCTCTGCAAATTTTTATTTCACCGGGTTTTTAAATGAGCAGGAGGTTGAAAGCGTATGGAGGGTAACCGACCTGTATGTGATGCCCTCGGTTTCCGAACCGTTTGGTATTTCTCCGCTTGAAGCTATCCGGGCCGGAGTGCCCGCCATTGTGTCGAAGCAGTCGGGCGTAGGAGAAGTAATGCCTCACGTTATCTGTACCGACTTCTGGGACGTGGAAGCGCTTACCAACGCTATTTGCAACGTACTGCACTACAAGAGCCTTTCCGAAACATTGAAAAAAGAAGGAAGTGAAGAAATAAAGCAGGTAAACTGGAACACTGCCGCAAGAAAACTTAAGCATATATACCATGCCGTTACGCAATGAAAACCCCCGTGCCGTCAGCTTTTATTTTCAGGTGCACCAGCCTCGCAGGCTCCGGCCATTTCGTTTTTTCGATATAGGCAACGGGGTGCCCTGGTTCGATGACGAGCTGAACCGCCAGCTGATCAGGCGGATCGCGACCAATTGTTATTTGCCGGCAAACAGGCTTTTGCTGCAGCTGATTAAAAAGCACCCGGCGATACGGGTAACTTTTTCAGTATCAGGAACTGCCCTTGAGCAGCTTGAGGCCTTCGCTCCGGAGGTAATTGAAAGTTTTCGCCAGCTTGCCGCCACCGGCTCGGTCGAATTTCTCGGCGAAACCTATTTTCATTCCCTTACCTCAGTGATCGACAAGGCCGAGTTTCAGTACCAGGTAAAAAGGCACCTGCTTAAGATGGAGAGCCTGCTTGGCGTGCGCCCCGGGGTTTTTAGAAATACCGAACTCATTTATTCCGACGACATCGGCGCTGCCGTACACAGCCTGGGCTTTAAGGGCATTTTGCTTGATGGAAGTGCCAGGGCTGCCGCCGGCAGAAGTGTTCATGAGCTTTACCGGCATCCGGATAGCAGCAACCTCAGGCTTTTGCTTCGTAATTACTCCCTTAGCGACGACATAGCCCTGCGATTCAACATGCCGCAGTGGAACGAATGGCCACTTACGCCCGACAAATTTTTGCGGTGGGTTGAGGCCGTTCCGGGTGCTATAGTAAACCTCGGCATGGACTACGAAACTTTTGGTGAACACCAGCGGGCGTCCACCGGCATATTCGATTTCTTGCGGGTGGTGCTTGTGCGAATGGCAAAAAGCAAAAGGCTGATACTGCTTACCCCAACAGACGCCATAAATACCCTCGAAGCCTCTCAGAGTCTTTCTGTTCCGGATTATACATCGTGGACCGACAACGAGCGGGATCTTTCTGCCTGGCTTGGCAACGATATGCAGAAGGATGCCTTTCAAACACTGTATGCCTTAAAACATGCATCGGCTGGAAGTCCGGCTGGAAGCCCGGCTGGAAGCTCCGGGGAAATTTCGGGTGAAACTTCAGGCGCAAACCTTAGAAGGGCATGGCGTTATCTTCAAACCAGCGATCATTTTTACTACATGTCCACCAAAAAGTATAGCGACGAAAGCCTGATGCCCAGGTCCAGTCCGTTTGCTTCGCCATACGAAGCTTTTATGAACTACATGAATGTGCTGAGCGACCTTAAGCTGGAAATTGAGAAAGAACAGCGACGGCGCGAGATGGCAAAAGTGAATCGGGTGCCGGCCCGGGAAATGGAAATACACGAAGTATAGTTTAAGTCTGCAGCCAGTGCGGTAGTGCGATTGTTGCGCCACCTTGCATCAGGTGCTTGGGAGGCCTTCGTAAAGTTTCCGCCCGTACTTGAACGCTTCCGTGGCCCAAAGTACCATTGACGACAGCGCAACAAGCAAGAGAAAGCTTCCGTAGCCAATAGGACCAAAGCCGAAGATTCCCTGAAAAAACGGGATAAAAATAATGGCGATTGTAATGATTGACGAGGATAGCATGGTGATGGTAACGTAGATATTCGAAAACAGGCCGATTTCCATCAGCGACTTTTTAAGCGACCGCATATTGTAAAGATTGAAGAGCTGCGTAAACGACATTACCGTAAATGCAGCGCTTCGGGCCGTTTCAATCCCATAGGGCAGAAAGTGCCTGTGGGCAGCAATAGTCAGCCCGGCCATTATGGCCACATTCAGCAGAAGAAAGGGCAGGATGTTTTTGTTGAGAATTCGCTCATCTTTTTTTAAAGGCTTCTCCCGCAGCACTTCGCCATGCCCTTTCTCAGCAGCCAGGGCCATATCGCCTATGCCGTCGGTTACCAGGTTAAGCCACAGTATCTGTATAGCCGTAAGGGGCACTGGCATAGCCAGCGAAACAGCTGCGATGAGCGTGGTGATCTCCGCCGCGTTGGTGGTGATAAGGAAGTAACTCGCCTGCCTGGCATTGGTAAACACAATGCGGCCTTCTTCAATGGCACTTACTATGGTTGCAAAATTATCGTCGGCAAGCACAAGTTTGGCCGAACTTCGGGCTACATCAGTGCCCATTATGCCCATGGCAATTCCCACGTCGGCTTTTTTTAATGCCGGGGCGTCGTTCACGCCATCGCCCGTCATGGCAATCAGCTGGCCCATTTGCTGGAGCCGCTCGGCTACTTTAAGCTTTGTACCCGGGCTAAGCCTGGCAAGTACGTTAACAGAGGAAATGGCATCGTCAAATTCCTGCGCGTCCAACGCCAGCAATTGCTCTTCGGTAAGTGCCACGGTTTGGCCTTCCTCTCCGTCGCGTAATATGCCCACGCTTCTGGCTATGGCTACGGCCGTGCTAATGTGGTCGCCTGTGGCCATTATTACCCTTATTCCGGCTTTCCGGCAATTCTGTATTGCTTCTTTTGCCTCTGCCCTTGGCGGGTCGAGCATTCCCGCAAGCCCGGTAAACACGAGGTCGTTTACGTCATCTTTGTCAAAGTCGCTTTTATGCCAGGGTTTATAAGCAAGCGCAATTACCCGCATGGCCTGCGACGACCATTCGTTCACCTTATTTTTAATTTCGCCGGCAACTGCGTTATCCATTGGTTTTTCTTCATCCCGGTGAAGAAACTTGCCTGAAAGAGCGAGAATTTTTTCTGGCGCACCCACTACCAGCAAGCTGCTTTTGCCCCCTTCATTTACCAGTGTAGCCCGCAGCTTCAGGTTAGAGTTAAAGGGCAAATCGCTGGTTTTTTCTATTGCAGGGAGTGCCGCCGCCATTCCGCCTTTTCGTGCGAGTACCAGTAATGCCCCCTCGGTGGGGTCGCCACTCAGCTCGTAGGTGTCGCTTGCGCTGACGTGCCTGATTGATGCATTGTTGGAGTAAGCTGCTATTTTCAGAAGCTGTGGCAGGGCAGGATGGCCCGCTGGTTCTATTACCACATTGTTGCTGACGAAATTTCCCGCGGGAAACCAGCCCTCTCCCGTTACCTCTATGTCATTAAGGCTACCGTCCGGCACAAAGATCTTCCGCACTGTGAGAGCGTTTTCAGTAAGAGTGCCTGTTTTGTCGGTAATGATGGTCGATACTGCGCCGAGCGTTTCAGTGGAGGTAAATTCTCTTACTATGGCGTTTCGCTTGGCCATGCGGTGGGTACCAATGGCCAATACTACGGCAATGATTGACGGAAGCCCCTCGGGTATGGTAGATACCATGGCTGCCACCGAAATAAGGAAGAGCTCTTTTAGTTCCAAATCGAGCATGAACCACCCAACGGCGAATAAAACCGCGGCAAATAGCACACTGGCTACACCCATTTGCGCTGCCAGCTTGTTGATCTTCTGCTGGAAGTGCGATTTACCCGATTTAATGCTGCTCAGGGTAGCGGCTACCCGGCCAATTTCGGTATTGATGCCCGTTCCTGTCACAACTGCTTTACCGTAGCCTGCCACCACAAAGGTGCCTTTCCATAACATGTTTTTACGGTCGGCCATGGGAGTCACCAGCCCGATTGGCTCCGTAAATTTCGACTCAGGCAACGACTCCCCCGTAAGCGCCGACTCAACGGTGCGTATGTTGCGGGCATCAACCAAACGACCGTCGGCAGGTATGCCATCTCCTTCTTCCAGCACCACAATATCCCCCGGCACAAGCTCTCTTGCGTGCACAACCAGTTGTTCGCCCTCTCTTATTACCTTGGCTTGCGGATTAAGCATTTTTTTAAGTGCACTTACGGCTGTTTCTGCCCGCATTTCCATAAAAAAGCCGATGGAGGCATCTATCAGCACCACGGCCATAATAATGTAAACGTCCACGACATTGCCGGTCAGGTAAGAAAGCACGGCGGCAAGCAGGAGAACAAGCACGAGCAAACTCTTGAACTGCTTCAAAAATAAAAGCCAGAGGGGCTCATGTGCTGCTTCGCTAATTTCGTTGGGGCCGAACTGCGCCCTACGGGTTTTCACGTCTTCGTCGCTCAGCCCTTCCGTTGTCGATTTTAGCCGCCTCAGTACTTCCTGTGCTGTCAGTTGGTAAACTTCCTTCGCCACATCTTCAGCGTCAGGTAGTTTTGCTTTTTCTGTAACGCCCCGGGGGGGGCTGGTATAGTTGCCCATCATTATGTGCCAAACTGGCTTATGAACCGGCATTTTACAGCAAATCCGCCATTCCGGGAATGATAGGAGTCAGGGCCGTACCGGATTCAAGTCATGTTAGGAACCTGCCGCCAAATTACTGTGATCAATCGGCCAAAAAACATAAGCCCTCAGAGAATAACTGGTTAGCGACTGGCTTGCACTACAGCTTATGACCATAATCACGCTGCTGCCTGATGGCGGTCATCCGGAAAAAAGACTTATTGGCTTAGGTTTACTTTACTATTCCGGCTTTACTATAGAAGCGATGCAACACTTCACTATCTCCTTCAAGCGCCTGACTATGGCCGACCTGGCCAGTGTTGGTGGAAAAAATGCTTCTCTCGGCGAAATGATCAGGCACCTCTCACCTTACGGTATCAGGGTACCCGATGGTTTCGCGATCACCGTAGAAGCCTGGCACGAATTCCTCGCATCGAATAAACTGACAGAAAAAATCGACCAGCTTTGCAGCAGCATCAACTCCAAAACACTCGATGGCTTGCCGGAAGTGGGAAAAACGTGCCGGAGTCTCGTGCTGGCAGGCACACTGCCCGTTGGTGTGTCAAAAGCCATTGCCAAAGCCTACCGCGACATGGCCAAAGAATATGGCAACAGCCCATCGGTGGCAGTGCGAAGCAGCGCTACCGCCGAGGATTCTCCCACAGCCAGCTTTGCGGGGCAGCACGAGTCGTATCTCAATGTGCATGGAGAAGAGGCGCTCCTTGAGGCCGTAAAGCACTGTTACGCTTCTTTGTTCAACGACAGGGCCATTAAATACCGGATCGACAACGCATTCCCGCACATGCAGGTTGGCCTCTCGGTTGGCGTGCAGCTAATGGTGCGGTCCGACAAAGGCAGTGCCGGGGTCGCTTTCACCATTGAGCCCGAAAGTGGCAATAAAAATCTCGTGTACATCACAGGAGCCTGGGGCCTGGGCGAGAGCGTTGTGCAGGGCGCTGTAAACACCGATGAGTTTTACCTGTTCAAACCGACCATCGGGCTGGACCGGAATAGCCTGGTATACCGGCGTTTGGGCGACAAAGCACAGATGATGGTATATGGGGGCAAAGACGGTAAAAATACTGCCTGGAAAAACACCCCGCAGGCATTGAGAGATCAGTATGTGCTGTCGGACGACGAACTGCTGCTGCTGGGCAAATGGTGCTACGATATCGAAAAACACTACAAGCTGCCCATGGATATAGAATGGGCCAAAGATGGCATTAACGATCAGCTGTACATTATTCAGGCCAGGCCCGAAACAGTGCATGGGCAGCGAAAAACGCTGGAGCTGAAAGAATATGCCCTCAAAGCCACCGCCGCCCCGCTGCTCTCAGGCAAGGCGGTCGGCCGGTCGGTCGTAAGCGGCAGAGTGTGCATTGTACGGTCGCTGGCCGATGCCGGTAAGCTGCAGCAGGGCGACATCATCGTGGCCGACATCACCAACCCCGACTGGAATGCGCTGCTGCGAAAAGCCATTTGCATTGTTACCAATAAGGGCGGCAGAACCAGCCATGCAAGCATAGTTGCCAGAGAGCTGGGAATACCGGCGGTGGTGGGCACATTGCAGGCTACTGAAAAGCTCTCCGACGGGCAGGTAGTTACAGTTTCCTGTGCAGGCGGCGACACCGGTTTTGTGTACGAAGGAAAGGTGGACTGGACCGAGAGCACTATTCCCATCGACCGCCTTACCGAAACATCCACCAAACCAATGGTGATATTGGCCGATCCGGAAAAAGCCCTTCTGTACGCTTCTTACCCCAATGCAGGTGTTGGCCTTCTGCGAATGGAGTTCATTATCAGCAATAGCCTGCAGGTTCACCCTATGGCACTGGTTAAGTTCGACGAGCTATCCTCAGCCACCGAAAAGAAGCAGATAGAGGCGCTAACCCGGCACTATTCCGACAAAAAGCAATTCTTCGTGGATAAACTGGCAGAAGCAATTGCGCTGGTGGCGGCGGCTTTCTCGCCACGGCCGGTAATTGTTCGTATGAGCGACTTTAAAACCAACGAATACGCCACACTACTCGGCGGGAGGCAGTTTGAACCGGGTGAAGAAAACCCCATGCTTGGTTTCAGAGGGGCCAGCCGCTACTACCACGAACGCTACAGGCAGGGCTTCGGCCTCGAGTGCCAGGCCATCAAAAAGGTGCGCGACGAAATGGGGCTCACCAATGTAAAAGTGATGATCCCCTTTTGCCGCACAGTTGAAGAAGGCCGGAAAGTGCTGGAGGTGATGGCCGGCTTCGGACTGGAGCAGGCAACAAACGGGCTCGAGGTGTATGTAATGGCCGAAATACCCAGCAATATTTTACTTGCCGGACAGTTTGCCGAAATCTTCGACGGGTTTTCAATAGGTTCCAACGACCTCACCCAGCTGACCCTTGGCATCGACCGTGACTCGGCTATCATCAGCGATTTGTTTGACGAAAACAACGAAGCGGTAACGATGCTGATCCGCCACCTGGTAGAAACCGCGCACAAAAAGAAAGTGGAGGTGGGGCTTTGCGGGCAGGCTCCGAGCGACTACCCGGATTTTGCCCGCTTCCTCGTGTCGTGTGGCATCGATACCATTTCGTTCAACCCCGACGCCCTCGTTAAAGGAATCGAAAATATAATGAAAGCCGAGCGTGAGGTGCCTTTGGTGCAACCGCGGGTGCAACCGCGGGTGCAACCTCACCTTTAGCAGCTTGTTAGCGGTTCTGCAATAAGCTGTAGATTACTCGCTTACGGCCACGGCAATTTTTGAATCGGCTGTGCCATAGTAGAGGTACCACTTGCCCTTGTACTCCACCAGGCCTTCCAAAAAACACACGTTATTCACCTGCCCGGTTATTTCATAGTCCTTATCGGGCTTGAAGAAATAAGTCTCCGACCGGTCCTTCACGGCCGAAGGGTCGTTAATATCAAAAAGTATCTGGCCAGCGGCATAGGTACCCTCCGGCAACGCCTTATCGCCGCCTTCCGCCTTATTTCTGCTGTTGTAAATGAGCAAAATGCCCTGCTCCGTAATAAACGCCTGTGGCCCCGGCTCTACCAGGTCGCTGTCGAACTTGCCTGCCCGCGGGCCAAAAACAGGCTTCAGTTTGTATTCTCCCTCACCGGCTTGTGCGTCTGTTACCGGGGTCCAGTTAATAAGGTCATCCGACCAGGCCAGGTAGATGTTGGTATCGCCCCAGTACATCCAGTACTTCCCATTTATTTTAGTGGCAATAAATTTATCACCATCTTTTTTGCTCACAATCGACCCCGACTTCGACCACACGTCTACGTACTTGCCACCCTCGGCCGCCAAAAACACCGGCCCATGCTTGGTCCAGGTCAGCAAGTCTTCTGATGAGGCAACCAGGAGCCTCGCAATGGAGCCGTCGTAAGCAGTGTAGGTCATGTAGTAGCGGCCCGCCCGGCTTTCCACAATGCGGGGGTCTTCGCAGCCTCCTTCCCATTCGTACACCTTCACCGAGTCATTTTCCGGGTAAAACACCGGCTCCGGCAGTCTTTCAAAGTTTACGCCATCATTGCTTGTAGCCAGTCCTATTCTCGAGGTACCCGCATACTTGCCCACCCTGTCTTCGGCCCGGTACAACAAGTGCACCTGCCCGTTGCGCACCACCGCAGTTGGGTTAAAAACGTCCTTCGCTTCCCAAAACACGCTGTCTTGCCGTACGGGGCACCAGAAGGCCGTGTTTTCGAGGGGAGTCAGTATGGGATTGGCCCCATCATCTTTCACAAAAGGTCCCAGCTGCCAGTTTTGCGGTGGCTTTTCGGGTGTGCAGGCAACAAAAGAGAAAAAAATAAGAGCTACAAAAATACCTTTCATAAATACCAATAATTTGAGGATGATAGAAAAAGCTAACATTCCAGTTAAAAATCTTATGTTTGAAACCTTCGAAGATAAAGAAAGTCCAATTAATAGGAAGTTTTTTGTCGCTCGGGAGTATGTTTGTTTTACAAAAAAAACCAGCCATGCCTGTTTCAAAATATGCCAACCCCTTGTCCATCAAAAGCTGGGCTGAAGACGACCGCCCCCGCGAAAAGCTCATGTTTAAGGGAAAGGCCTCGCTCTCCGATGCCGAGCTGCTGGCTATCCTTATAAACTCCGGCACCCGCAAGCATACCGCTGTAGATTTGGCCAAAATGATTCTGCAAAAAGCAAACAATGATTTGAACGCCCTGGGTAAATTCACCATTTCCGATTTTACGGCCTTTGAGGGAATCGGGCAGGCTCGGGCTATCACTATTATGGCAGCATTGGAGCTTGGCCGCCGCCGGAAGGCCTTAGCCCCCAATATAAAAGCCGAGGTAATTACGAGCAGGGATGCTTATAATTTAATGAGGCCACATTTGATGGACCTACCGCACGAGGAGTTTTGGGTAATCTTCCTCAATAGAGCGGGCCGGGTACTTTTGGTGCAACAGGTAAGTGTAGGTGGCACCGTGGGTACAGTAGCCGATCCAAAGGTGATTTTTAAAAAAGCGCTTGAAATACAGGGCTGCGCTCGTTTAATTTTGGTGCATAATCACCCGTCGGGAAATCCACAACCCAGTCAGGCTGATATTAACCTTACCCGGTCGATGAAAGCGGCTGGAAAAGTGTTGCAGCTCGATGTAGTGGATCACGTGATTTATGCTGAACATGGGTTTTACAGCTTTGCAGACGAATCAATGATGTAGCAACATGAGAGGATATAGACTAATTATAAGCCTGGTGGCAGTAGTAACAGGCATCGCCATTTTTATTATGAACTCCTCTGGCTCTGATGAAGATTACATCAGAGAAGTGGAGGAAGAGAGGGCTGAGAAGGAAGAGTTTATGCGTACATCCGATGCCTCTCCTTTTAAAGAAAAGCCTTTTGAAGGCCTTAAGTACTACCCTGTAAACCCCGAGTACAAAGTAATGGCCAACGTGAGGCAGCTGGACACAAAGGAGCTGGTTGAACTGCCCACAAGCGACGGCAAGGTTGAAAAGTACCAGAAATACGCCGTGGCCGAATTTAACCTGAAGGGCGAAAGGCACCAGCTAACACTGCTCCGGCAGGTTGCCCAGGGCATGCAGCGGGTAACTTTCCTCGCCTTTGCCGATCAAACCAGCGGAGAAACTACCTACGGCGGTGGCCGCTACCTGGACGTGTCGGTAAAAAATGCCCGCCAGATTGCCCTCGATTTCAATAAAGCATACAACCCTTATTGCGACTATAACCCCACGTATTCTTGCCCCCTTCCTTTAAAGGAAAACATTTTGACAGTGGCTATTGAGGCGGGAGAAAAAACCTACTGAAGTTCCCTTTACCTTGCTGCTATTTCCTTAATTTTACGGCCTTGTTTCAAAAAAAATAGAACGAACCTCACAGGGGATGAAGATTTCATACAATTGGCTGAAGGAATATGTACACCTTGACGAATCGCCCGAAGAAATATCCAGCGTATTAACAAGCCTCGGACTTGAAGTAGAAAAGCTCGAAACCCACGAGGAAATCCCCGGCAGCATGCAGGGGTTGGTAATTGGCGAAGTAAAAGAATGCAGGGTACATCCCAACGCCGATAAGCTTAAGCTTACAAAGGTGGATGCCGGTGGCCCCGAACTGCTCGACATTGTGTGCGGCGCTCCCAATGTGGCCGCTGGGCAAAAGGTGGTAGTTGCCCCTGTTGGCACTACCGTTTTTCCCAAAGGCGGCGAATCCTTTCAGATTAAAAAAGCCAAAATCCGTGGCGAGGAGTCGAACGGAATGATTTGCGCCGAGGACGAAATTGGGCTAAGCAACGACCACGGTGGCGTAATAGTGCTCGACACCGACCTGCCCAACGGTACTCCGGCAGCGGAATACTTCAACCCGCAAACCGATTATATTTTCGAGATAGGCCTCACGCCCAACAGGGCCGATGCCGCCTCGCATTATGGCACCGCCCGTGACCTTGCCGCTTACTACGGCAGGCAGCTGCAGTTTCCTTCAATAGATACCTTCAAAGCCGACACGCACGATTACCCGGTTGAAGTGGTGATTGAAAATGCCGAAGCCTGTCCCAGGTACTCAGGCGTTTCAATTTCAGGAGTGAGAATTGGCGAGTCGCCCCTATGGCTTAAGAAGAGGCTGGAGTCGATCGGCCTCGACCCCATCAACAATGTAGTAGACATTACCAACTTTATCTGCCATGGCCTCGGGCAGCCCCTGCACGGCTTTGATGCCGACAAAATCAGCGGCAGGAAAGTAGTGGTGAAAACACTGCCGGAGGGAACGCCGTTTGTTACGCTCGACCAGAAGGAGCGAAAGCTGAACGCCGAAGACCTAATGATTTGCGATGCAAAAGAAGGCATGTGCATAGCCGGCGTATTTGGCGGCATCCACTCGGGAATTACCGGCGCAACAACAAATATTTTTCTGGAATCGGCCTACTTTTCTCCCGACTACATCAGAAAAACCAGCATGCGCCATGGGTTGAAAACCGACGCTTCTTTCCGTTTTGAGCGTGGAATTAACCCCCACACTACTGTCGATATACTCAAGTATGCAGCTATTTTGATCAAAGCGGTGGCCGGTGGCACCATTAGCTCCGGCATCGTCGACGTTTACCCCAAACCCGTCGCCGATTTCCGCTTCCCTGTACGGTTCTCCCGCATTAACCTGCTTATTGGGAAAAAAATTGAAAGAGAACGAGTGCTGGGCATCCTGCAGAACCTTCAGATAGGGATCGAAAACCTATCCGCGGAAGGATTTACCGCCGTAGTGCCGCCTTACCGGGTCGACGTGCAGCGTGAGGTAGACATAATAGAAGAGGTGCTTCGGGTGTATGGCCTCGATAACATTGCACTAGCACCAACCATTGGAGCTACAACGTTATCAGAATTTCCGGAGGTCGACGAAAACAAGCTGCAGCTTAAAGTCTCCGAATTTCTGGCAGCCAGGGGCTTTTATGAAATAATTACCAATTCACTCACCTCGCCGGAGTATGGCGCCAAATCGGGCCTCTATGCCGATGAGGCCAACGTGAGCATACTCAACAAGCTGAGCGAAGAATTGGGAGTGATGCGCCAGTCGCTGCTTTTTACCGGGCTTGAAGTAATTGGCTACAACAATAACCACCGGCAACCCAATCTCAAGTTTTTTGAGTTCGGCAAAACGTACCAGAAAAAGGAAGCCGGTAAATACCAGGAGCAACATCGCCTAGCGCTATTTCTCACCGGCGATGTGAATGAAGAAAACTGGCGTGAAACACCCGCCCGCCCGGTAGAATTCTTCGACCTCGCTAGTGCAATCCAGCAAATTTTGAATAAATTGAACATCCGGGGATTTGAAATGGTGCCCTCGGGCGATAAGGCTTTCGACTATGGGTTGGATTTTCGGCTAAACGGGAAAGTGTTTGCCACGGCCGGTAAGGTGAAAAAAAACCACCTGAAGCTGGCCGGCGTAAAGCAGGACGTTTTCTTTGCCGACCTCGATTGGAAGCAGCTTTTGAAGTGGTACAAACGAACCATCGACTACAGGGAAGTCTCGCGGTTTCCGGAAGTGCGACGAGACCTTTCACTGGTGCTCGATAAAAGTGTGTCGTTTGCAGAGGTAGAAAAAATTGCACGGAACGTAGATCGCAGGTTGATAAAACGCCTGAATGTTTTTAGCGTGTACGAGGGCGACAAGCTGGAGGAGGGCAAAAAATCTTACGCCATTAGCTTTATCCTTCAGGATGAAAAAGATACGCTGAAAGACAAGCAGATCGACAAAACCATGAATGCGCTAATGGCGGCTTTCGAAAGCGAACTTGGAGCGGTGATCAGAAAATAACTTCGTAAGGCAAACAAAGCTGTTCTGATTTTCCTTTAAACATCGATATACCCATGAATAATCACCATCTTAACGCAGAATTGAGTTCGCTGGAGAGAAAAGTTTCTCTTCTTTTGAACGAATACAAAACCTTAAAACAGGAGATTATTTATCTAAAGAGCGAAAATGACGAGTTGAGGGGGATTTTGACAACAAAGGAGCAACAAATTTCCGACTTCCAAAATAAGTTTAAAATTAGTAAAATTGCTGATAGTTTGGCATTGAGTGGAAATGACTCAACAGAACTCAAACAAGTATTAAATGAATATATAAAGGAGATAGATAGGTGCATTGCTCATCTGAGTCAATAAACCTTCTGAATATCAGGGATGGGAGAGCTTTCGATACGGATTAAAATAGGCAACAGGGAATACCCGATGAAGGTATCGGCGCAGGAAGAAGCGATGGTACGGCAGGCGGGTAAACAATTGAATGAGCGTCTGAGATCGTACAAAGAACAGTTTGGAATCGACGATCAGCAAGACCTTTTGGCGATGGTATCATTCGACCTGTTAATTGAAAAGATTAAAGCCGACGAAGCTCTTGTAGGTATTGATCAGTTAACATTGGAAAAAATTTCTAACCTCAACCAGCAGATCACCCAGGCTTTATAATCTCTTTCATTTTTTATTGTTGTACTTCTGTAGCAAGTCCGCCCGGTGTCATTTTCATTACACCTTAAAATCATTGTTATGGACAGTACGCTATATACCATTCTGTTTGCCCTGGCGGGGCTAATAGGTGGTTTTATTTTTGGCAGGCTTGCGCTCAAACGGAGCTTAAAAGGCAAGGAAGCGGAACTCGAAGAAAGAGGGAAGCTGATTGTGAAAGAAGCTGAGATCGAGGCCGAAAACATTAAGAAAAACAAAATTCTTGAGGCAAAGGAGAAGTTTTTAAAGCTCCGCGAAGAGTTCGAGGAAGAATCCAACCGTAAGAAGAGTATCATTATCAGCAATGAGAATAAGCTCAAGCAGCGTGAGCAGGCCATGGCCAAGCAATTTGAGCAAAACAAAAGAACTGAGGCAGAGCTTGAGTCGGCCAAAGAAAACCTGGCCGCACAAATGGATATCCTGAAAAAGCGTAAAGAAGAGCTCGACAAGATTAAGCTGCAGCAGGTAGAAATATTAGAGAAGATATCCAGCCTTACCGCCGAGGAAGCCAAAGACCAGCTGGTTGAAACGCTTAAAGACGAAGCCCGTTCGAAAGCAGCATCACACATCAAGGAGATTATTGAGGAGTCGAAGCTGACGGCCACCAAGGAGGCGAAAAAGATTGTGCTGCAAACTATACAGCGCACCGCCACCGAGCACGCCATCGAAAACTGCGTGTCGGTGTTCAACATCGAAAGCGACGACATTAAGGGCAAGATCATTGGCAGAGAAGGGCGCAACATCAGGGCGCTTGAGGCCGCCACCGGTGTCGAAATCATTGTAGATGACACCCCTGAGGCCATTATCATTTCAGGGTTCGATCCTGTACGCAGGGAGATCGCCCGCCTTTCGCTTCACAGGCTTGTTCAGGATGGGCGTATACATCCGGCCCGTATTGAGGAGATTGTGGCAAAAACCACGAAAAATATTGAGGAAGAAATAGTAGAGATTGGCGAGCGCACCGTAATCGATCTGGGCATCCATGGCTTGCACCCCGAGCTTATCAAGATGGTCGGCCGCATGCGTTTCAGGTCGTCTTACGGCCAAAATCTGCTCCAGCATTCGCGTGAAGTGGCCAAACTCTGCGCCACACTGGCTTCAGAGCTCGGCCTCAATGCCAAAATGGCGAAACGTGCCGGCTTGCTGCACGACATCGGCAAGGTGTGGCCCGAGGAGCCCGAGCTGCCGCATGCTGTGTTGGGCATGGAGCTTGCCAAAAAATACAAGGAGCACCCCGACGTGTGCAACGCCATTGGTGCACACCACGACGAGGTAGAAATGACGGCGCTTATATCGCCAATCATTCAGGCCTGCGATGCTATTTCCGGCTCGCGCCCCGGTGCCCGCCGCGAGGTAATGGAGTCGTACATCAAGCGACTGAAAGAGCTGGAAACTCTGGCTTTGAGCTTCGAAGGAGTTAATAAGTGCTATGCTATTCAGGCCGGTCGTGAGCTGAGGGTGATTGTGGATGCCGATTCGGTAACCGACCAGCGGGCGGGTGAACTTTCGTTCGATATATCGCAAAAAATAGAAAGGGACATGCAGTACCCCGGCCAGATTAAAGTAACGGTGATCCGCGAAATGAGATCGATCGCCTACGCCAAATAAGTGAGTGGTTTCGAAGTTTTCAGTTTGTAGTTGTCGTACTTCAAACTGAAAACTTCAAACTCACTAACTTCTATACCTTCTCCTCTACAGGCTGCACTACGCCCGCAATCTTTTCTTTTATCTTCTTCTCAAGCTCTTCCATCAGCTCGGGGTTGTCTAGCAGCAGTTCCTTCACCGCATCGCGCCCCTGCCCAAGCTTTGTTTCGTTGTAAGAGAACCACGAGCCAGACTTTTTGATCACATCCAGATCTACGCCGATGTCGATCAACTCGCCAACTTTGGAAATGCCCTGTCCATACATGATGTCGAATTCCACCACCTTGAAAGGCGGAGCCACCTTGTTCTTTACCACCTTCACCCGGGTTCTGTTGCCAACCACATTGTCGGCACCTTCTTTTATTTGGCCCACTCTCCGGATATCAAGGCGTACGGAGGCATAGAATTTCAATGCATTACCCCCGGTTGTCGTTTCGGGGTTGCCAAACATCACACCGATCTTATCGCGCAATTGGTTAATAAAAATGCACGAACAGCCCGTTTTGTTAATGGCGCCGGTAAGCTTCCGGAGCGCTTGCGACATCAAACGAGCCTGCAGGCCCATTTTGCTGTCGCCCATTTCGCCCTCTAGTTCGCCTTTGGGTACAAGCGCCGCCACGGAGTCGATCACTATAATGTCGATGGCACCGGAGCGTATAAGGTGTTCGGCGATTTCAAGTGCCTGTTCGCCATTGTCAGGCTGCGATATCAGCAGGTTTTCCGTGTCAATGCCCAGCTTTTCCGCATACGATTTGTCAAAAGCATGCTCAGCATCAATAAATGCGGCAAGGCCACCTTTTTTCTGGGCTTCGGCTATGCAATGCATTGAAAGGGTGGTTTTGCCCGAAGATTCCGGACCGTAGATTTCGATTACCCTCCCCCGCGGAATACCGCCAACGCCCAGTGCAATGTCGAGCCCGAGCGAACCTGTAGAAATAGCTGGCACATCCTGAACACGCTCATCGCTTAATTTCATTATGGTACCTTTGCCGTAGGTTTTCTCCAGCTTATCAATGGTCAGCGCCAGCGCCTTCAGTTTTTCTGATTTATCACTCATTTGTTCGTGTTTGTCTGTACAACCGGGTGAATTTACAATGATTCACTTCAAATCCCAATCTTAACACATGAGGATATTTCACCAGTACCTCCGGCCTTCCTCTGCCTATGGTGTTTGGTGCTGGCTGCCCGTTTTTGCTGGGCCATTGTCACCACTCATTTCCGCATCAGTGGGCATTTCCCAGAAAGTAAGGAACATGTAAATGGAGAAGCACGTGCCAAGCGGAAAATTGAAAAAGTAGAAAAAGGCAAGCACCAGGGAAATCTTTTGCGCCCACCGTTGTTTAGCGAGTATGCCGGCTGCAATTATGAACTCTACAGCAGCCAGGGCCATGTAAAAAAACGGAAAAGCGTACAAGAAGCTGATGGGGTGCCTGAAGGTGAAAATGCCCACGTGGACGTCTCTGAACATTTCCCACGAATCGAAGAAATAAACCGCGTTGTAAATAAACGATGAGGCTACGAGGTGTAGCAGTGCTACTACAATCAGGATTTTACCAATGATTTTGTTGTGCCTCTGAAACTGATCCGGAGCTTTCATACATATTGTTTTTTTGACCTTTTGATAAATGTAATAATAAGTACTATGCTTTACAAGGTATTATACGTAGATAGCCTGCAATAGTTGGTTCGCTTTTTATTTAATTATAATTTTCCGTTTGAGTAGTAGACAATAAGCTTTATGTGGAAAAAGGTAGCAGGGGGTGTTTTGGCCGTTCTTTTAGCCGTAGCCATTTTTTTCAGCGAATTGATATCCTACGGGGTGATGCAGGCTAAAGGCCAGCTCACTATATTGTGGGGCGCAAAAGACGTTCGTGAATTTATTGCCGACCCTCATTTCCCCGATTCCCTCAAGAGCAAGCTGGTGCTGATACAGGAGGTGCGAAAATACGCCGTAGATTCGCTGGGTATAAGCCCTTCCAACAACTACACCACCATGTACGATCAGCAGGGAAAGTATTTACTCTGGAATGTTACTGCTGCTCAGCCGTTTGCAATGGAACCATTTCAGTGGACTTTCCCTTTATTAGGATCATTCCCGTACAAAGGGTTTTTTGTGCTGGAGGAGGCGAAAAAAGAAAGGGCCGGGCTCGATAGTGCAGGCTACGATACCAATATAAGCCCCGTAAGCGGCTGGTCTACTCTTGGTTGGTTTAAAGATCCTATTTTGAGCAAAATGCTTGAAAGGCCTGAAGGAGATATTGTTGAGCTTATTATTCACGAGCTAACTCATGGTACACTGTACGTGAAAGACAGCGTTACTTTTAATGAAAACCTGGCAAGTTTTGTGGGCAGAGAGGGCGCTATCCGGTTTCTCCGGTACAAGTTTGGGAGCCAATCGGAGGAGCTACAGTCTTATTTGGCTTCGGAGCATGATTATGAGAAACTTTACAGCCACTATTTAAGAGGGGCACGAAAATTGGATAGTTTGTATATTGCTATGCACGAGGGGCTTACTGTTGATACGAAGAAAGCGATGAAGGAAGCGATGATCCGGCAAATAATGACCAACCTGGACACCATCAGTTTCCGGGGTAGAGAGCCCATTCGGTGGACGGAGGAAAACAAGCTGCCCAACAACACTTTTTTCATGTCTTATTTAAGATACAGAGGGAAGCTTGATATCTTTGAGAGAGAATTGAGCGAACGCTTTGGGGGGGATCTTCGTGCATATGTGACTTACTTAAAGGAAATATATCCTTCGTTATGAGCAGAGTTTGGACAAAGATCGCATCGCTGGCAATACTTGCTGCTGTACTCACATCTTTTGGCCAGTACAATCACGACGGTTACAGGGTGCTGGAGAACGCCAGTTTCAAAAAAGGAGAGCTCCTTGAGTACCGGATTAACCTCGGTTTTTTAAGCGCTGGCGAAGCAACCATGAGTATCCTGCCCGATATAGAAAGGGTAAACGGACGGCCATGCTACCGGATCGATGTCTACGGGAAAACCGTTGGCCTGGCCGATATGCTGTACAGCGTGAAAGATAACTGGGGTACGTATTACGACACTGCTTCGCTGGTGCCGCACAAGTTTTACAGGAATATACAGGAAGGCGGTTACCGCAAATACGAAGTGGTTGATTTCGACCATAAGAGCGAAAAGGCAAAGGTTACTGTTTTCGACAAGCATACCTTCAAACCCAAAGACGTCAAAACTTACGATATCCCCTCCAACATCCAGGACCTGGTTAGCGGCTACTACTTTATCAGAACGCTCGATTTCGATTCCATTCAGCCGTCCGACACCTTTTCGGTAAAAGCTTTTTTTGACAAGGAGTTGTATGACATGAAAATAGTATTTCTTCGGCGCGAAGTGGTGAAAACAAAACTGGGAAAGGTGAACTCCCTGGTTTTCGCACCCGTGATGCCCAAAAACAGCATCTTTGATGGAGAAAATGCGATCCAGCTATGGATGTCGGACGATGCCAACAAAATTCCACTTAAAGTGAAAGCCAAAATGTTTTTGGTAGGCTCGGTGGAGCTGGATATAACGAAGGCCACTAATATTAAGTCAGAATTAGCTTTTGCGCAGTAGGTGTTATCAAATTGTTATCGCTTTCCTAATATTTTCTTTATTCTCTATTTTTAAGTCGCTTTTACGAACAACTCTTTTCGTCGGAGCTTATGCAGGAGTTTCCTGGTAAGTATCTTTAGGTAATTTTATAAAATTCTCAGGTATAATGGGAAATAAGCAATCGCAAAAGGTGCTGGTGGTAGACGACGAATCTGATATTCTCGAGCTGCTGAAGTACAACCTGATAAAGGAGGGCTACGATGTAAAAACTGCTTTGGATGGACGTAAGGGTGTGGAAATTGCGAAGAGTTTTGTGCCTGATCTCATTCTTTTGGATATAATGATGCCGCAGCAGGATGGCGTTGAAACCTGCCGGCAGCTGCGGGAGATCCCCGAGCTTAACAATTCCTTCATTATTTTCTTAACTGCACGCTCCGAAGAATACTCGGAGGTAGCTGCTTTCGATATCGGGGCCGACGACTACATTACGAAGCCAATAAAACCTCGGGCGCTGATGAGCCGGATAAGCGCGCTGTTTCGCCGCGACTCGAAGAAAAAGAAGGACAACAGCCAGATAAGCATCGGCGACCTGAGCATCGACAGAACCAGCTACACCGCTACTATAGGCGAAAAAGAAATTAACCTCCCCAAAAAAGAATTCGAACTCCTCTTCTTTCTCGCGCAAAACCCCGGCAAGGTTTTCAGCCGCGACGATCTTTTGCAGAATATTTGGGGTACCGATGTTTACGTTCTTGCCCGCACGGTAGACGTGCATATACGAAAGGTAAGAGAAAAGATTGGCGAGGGATATATTACTACGGTGAAGGGGGTTGGATATAAATTCGATGCCAATTAGCGTATATGCTGCTTAACTCCCGTGCTCTGTCGCTGCTTTTGTCGGTTTCTATTTCCGCGGTTACCACGGCTTTCCTTTATCTCGTGCCCGGCGTCACCCTCACGGCCCTGCTGGTAACGTTCGGTTTATCTTTCTCTTCGTCTTACTTGCTTATCAGCATCGTGCTGGAGTTTTTGTTCTTTAAGGAGATCAACGGCATTTACTCTGCATTTGAGAAAATACGCAGGAAAGACTTTTCGGATATGGAAGAGCCCAACATAAATCCGCTTAGCCCACTCAAAAAAATTAACGAAGAAATATACTCTTACGCCAAATTTAAACAGCGCGAAATAGACGAGCTGAAGAAGATGGAGACTTTCCGGCGAGAGTTTCTGGCGGATGTTTCGCATGAGCTGAAGACGCCGATTTTTGCGGCACAGGGGTTTGTGCATACGCTTCTCGACGGGGCAGTGGAAGACAAGTCGGTGCGCATCAAATTTCTAAAAAAGGCGGCCAAAAGTCTTGACGGCCTTGATATGCTGGTGCACGACCTCCTCACTATTTCGCAGATGGAAACCGGCGAGATAAAGATGCACTTTGAAGACTTTGATGTGCGTGCGCTGGCTGAGGAAGTTTTCGAACAGTTTGAAGAAAAGGCTTCTAAGAAGGAGATTTCCCTGAAAATGAAACAAAGGAAGCAGCAGCCAATATTTGTTTATGCCGACTTCCAGCGAATTTATCAGGTAATGACCAATTTGGTTTCTAATGCTATCAAGTACACCAATGAAGGAGGCGAAGTGCTGGTAGACCTGGAGGAAAGCAAGCATGAAGTAACCATCCTTGTGAAGGATACCGGCTATGGCATTCCTCCCGATGATTTGAAAAGGGTTTTTGAGCGATTCTACCGGGTGGAAAAAAGTCGCTCCAAAGAGAAGGGCGGTACAGGGCTGGGGCTGGCCATTGTAAAGCACATCATTGAGGCGCATGGCAGCAAAGTAAGCGTAACCAGCACCGTTGGCAAGGGATCTACTTTTTTGTTTAAGCTTAAAAAGAGCCTCCCTGAAGATATAGCCTTGCTGCAGGACGAATCTTACGAATTCGAGGACGAATAAGAGCAGCACTCCGCACCGCGCAGTACGGCGCGGAATGTTGAACGCACATATCAGGCAGCCTTTTGGTCCAATTTTGCTGACAGCTTAGACACAATTTCCGTCAGTCCTTCCTTGTAGCTCCCGAAAACAGGCCTCCACTTTAGTTTCTGAACGGCCTTATCGTTTTTTGCCTGAAACGACAACTGCACCGCTTTTACGTTATCTTTTCCAAGGCGGAACCATGCCGGCAGCGATCTCATTGGTTTCGGGGCGGGCGCACCGATGGTTGCAGCCATATATTCAATGTATTCTTTGGCTTGTACAGGCATTCCGTCGCAAATGTTGTACGTTTCGCCAATGTGTATTCCGTAGTGTTTCACCACCTGCACAATGGCATTGGCTGCGTCGTCGGCATGTATCATGTTCCAGTACGTATCGCCTTTGCCAATTATGGTCGCCTCCTGGTTGTGCAGCTGGTCAATTAAGGCCAGCGTGTGGCGGGAGTCTTCTGCATACAGCATGCCCATGCGTAGCACCACGGCTGGCAGCCCCGACTTCCGTACATAACTCTGTGTTATCTCTTCCATTCTAATGGCCGACTGTAAATCGCCGGGTACCTTTGCTGCTAACGGTGTAGTTTCTTTTACCAACTTGCCGTTGTGGTTTCCATAGGCCAGCATCACGCCGGGCACTACAAATAGCTTCACTCCGTTCGCCACAGCAGCCTGTGCAAGGCTGTCCGTTCCTTTCTCCCGCAGGAGGTCGTTGGCCAGCCAATCGTTTGTGCCCAATTTTTGATTGTTTACAGGCACGCTTGATGCCAGGTGCATGATTACTTCCTGGCCAACCGTAACAGATTTCATCTCCTCTGCATCATAAATATTGCCCCATACCGGCCGTATACCTTGTCGCTCAAGTGTTTGATAGTTGGCAACAGACCGGCAGAGTGCCGTTAACTGATGGCCTTCGGCTAAAAGTTTTTGAACTACCCTTTTTCCCAATACGCCAGTGGCGCCCGTAACGAAAATTCTCATGTTCTTGTCCAGTTATTAAAAAGTCACAATTTTATCAATCCAGCATCCGAGGGTGGTTGGTTGAAAAATGCGGGTGCTTAACTCTCGTCATTGATACGGAAAAGGGTACACAGGGTTGGAACTGTTTTCGATTTTAAACGGTATTTCTCGGTATACAAGAGGTATACTTTGATGAAAATGGCGGCCTAAACCGCTGAAAAGCAGGAGCGTAAAATAGGCGGTGTCGCGCTCAAAAATTTTCTTTTGCCAGGTTCTGGGCAAAGAACCTGCCGGCATTGACTGTAAAATAGGGCATCAAGCATTAACTTAGCGGCCGGGTTGCATTTTTGTGATTTGGAAGTGCTATTTTTTCAGGCACTGCAAAAGGGCAACTTCCTATTGCGCACAACGATTAATGGAGAGTTTTTGATGGAAAGTTTGATTACGGGAGTTCAGCAGGCAGGTATTGGCGTGCCGGATATCGACACTTATTGGCCATGGTACAGCAAAATCTTTGGATTGTCGGTATCGATTTTTGACGACAGGGCAGAAGCAGCACTAATGACCCCTTACACCGGAGGCGAGGTACACTCCAGAAGGGCCGTGCTTGCCATGAACATGTCGGGCGGCGGCGGTGCCGAAATATGGCAATTTACGAGCCGCACACCCAGCGTGTGTTCGTTTAACCCTTTGTATGGCGACCTTGGGCTGTTTGCGCTAAAGATAAAAACACCTGACATCCGGCTGTTTCAAAAAAGAGCTGCCAAAGAAAACATTGTTGCTTCTGACGTTCTACAAGATGCTTCGGGCGCACCCTATATGTGGGTGAAGGACCCGATGGGAAACACCTTTCAGGTAGTAGAGCGTAAAAACGACTGGTTTTCCCTTAATGGAAATGTAACGGGGGGCATTTGCGGTGCTGTTATCGGCGTGTCGTCTGCAGACAGGGCGCTGCCTTTTTACCAGGCGCTTCTTGGCAAATCGGGTATTGTTTACGACGAAGCCTCATCCGGAGACACTTTTGTTGACCCCGCTAAGCCTGCTGTGAGGCGGGTTTTGCTACGGAAGGAAGCCGAAGAAAAAGGGGCGTTTTCGCGGCTTCTGGGCAGCGTTGAAATTGAACTTGTGGAGAGGGCCGATAAAAAAGGCCGAAAGTTGTTTGAGGGCCGGTATTGGGGCGACTGCGGGTTTATTCACTTGTGTTTTGATGTGCTGGATATGGAACGCCTGAAAACGCTGCTGGAGGAAAAAGGGCATTCGTTTACTATAGACAGCAAAGGAACCTTTACCATGGAAGCAGCCGGAGGCCGTTTTGCTTATGTAGAAGACCCCGACGGTGCACTCATCGAACTGGTAGAGACCCACAAGATTCCCATTATGAAAAAATATGGCTGGTACCTCGACCTTACCAGGCGGAAAAAGAATGACCCGCTTCCAAAATGGATGTTTAAGGTGCTGGCAATGGCAAGCCCAAAGGCCAGGCATTAACTATTGAGTGCTTTTACTAGCGGTGGTATCAAAAGTTAGCAGAAAATCGCTGAGGTTTTCTTCAGGCTTCAGCTCCAGCTTCTTTTTGAGCCTGTATCGAGCTGTTTTTACACTTTCCGGTGCAATGCCCAGTATTTGTGCGGCCTCTTTCAGATTGAAGTTGAGTTTAAGCAGTGCACAGAGTTTGAGCTCACTGGAAGTAACATCGGGAAACGCTTCTTTCAGATCGGCGAAAAAATTGTGATGCACCTGCTCAAAGCGGTTTTTGAAATCTTCCCAGTCGTTGTCGAGCCGGAAGCTCTCTTCAATTTTGTTGTCAAGCGATAGAATTTCCCTGTTGTAGTTTGCAGGCAGTTCCTTTTTCAGGTTGTTTATGCCGTTCTTCAACTCTGAAAACATTTGGCTCTTTTGCACAAAATTGAGCGTGTAGGCAGTCAGTTCTCTTTTCTTTTGATCAAGCTCTGCGTTTAGCTCTTTTTGCTTCAACAATGCTAATTCGTGACGTGACTGGAGTATAAGGTGATCTTTGCGCGCCTTCATCCGGAGAAAATTTAGCACCACAAAGATGAGTATAATAAGCGCTACTGCACAGATGACGATGATGTTGCGTGCTTGCAGGTGTTTTAGATTTTCATTTTCCAAAAAGGCCAGCTCCTTCTGCTTTTCAGCGTCCTCAAATTTCAGTCTCAGCACTTCAATCTCTTTCTGCACGTTGCTGCCACGGAGCTCTGTGTCAGTTTCAAACTCCTTCCGCAAAAAATAAAATGCTGAATCAAACTTGCCCGCACTCAAATAATAGTCTTTGAGATGGGAGTAGGCGAGTTGGGCGACGCTCTTTCGGCCCGTTACGTGAGCCAGGGTAATGGCAGAGTCAGCATAAGCTACACCTTTTTTCGATTCGCCGGTAAGCAAGTAGTTGTGCCCTAGCCCCCTGTAAATGTCGGAAAGGATGTAAGGATCGCCGTTTGCTGCCAGGCTTCGTGCCTCAAGAAGATTGGTTATCGCTGCATAGTAGAGTCCTATCCGCTCCTGCACGGCACCCATATTATTGAGAGCGAGTGCTATGCCAGCTGTGTCACGTAAAAGGGTTCGGTACCGAAGCGAAGTTTCAAAGCAGATTAGGGCGGAATCATATTGATTGTAGCTGTTGTAGATTACGCCAAGGTTCATGTACCCTTTACTTATGCGAAGACTGTCGCCCAGCTGTTCCAGTATGCGTACTCCCTTCAAGGTCATTTCCCGTGCCTGGGCAAATTGCTTTAACTCGTCGTACAGCGAACCGAGGTTCACCAAGGCAGTAGCCTGGCTTTGAACATCGCCGGTTTCGCGACTGATTCTTAAAGCTTCGAGGTAGTGAGGCATAGCTCGTTCATAAAGGTCGCGAGCCCAAAACGATATGCCAATTAAGTTGTGAGCTTTAACTTCCCCTTTCAAATAGCCTATTTCCTGCGCCATTTCGAGTGCCGCCAAACCGCACTTTTCTGCCTCTTCAGGTTCAATCATCTTGAACGAATCAGCCGCATTCAGGAGCCAGTCTACAGTTTCCGGGCTTTGACTTCTCGATTCCACTACGAACAGAAGCGAATCATATTTCTGTGCCGTAGCGAGTGATGCAATGAATGTCAAAAAAATGAAAAGGAAATTCTTCATGGCGACTAAATGTTAGCTAGCTGCCGCACTGGCCGCCGCGCTAGTCGTTTCGCCTTCTTTAACTGGTGCGCCGAATTTAATAATGAAACTACTGAGGTCGTCTTCCGGCTCCAGTGCCAGCTTCTTTTTAAGCCTGTATCGTGCTGTTTTTACACTTTCCGGCGCAATACCCAGTATTTGTGCGGCCTCTTTTAGATTGAAATTAAGCTTAAGTAGTGCACAGAGTTTGAGCTCGCTGGATGTAACATCGGGAAACGCTTCTTTCAGGTCTGAGAAAAAATTGTGATGCACCTGCTCAAAGCGGTTTTTGAAATCTTCCCAGTCGTTGTCTATTCTGAAGCTTTCTTCCACCTTCTTATTAAACTGCCGGAGGTCGTTTTCGTATTCGTGGGGTAGCTGACTCTTTATTTTGTTTATGCTTTCTTTCAGCCCCGAAAGTAGTTCGCTCTTTTGAACAAAGTTGAGCGTGTAGGCAGTAAGCTCTCTGTTCTTTTGCTCGAGTGCAAGCGTGAGTTCCTTTTCCCGCAACAAGGCGTTTTCTAACTGCACGTTGGTAAGCACCTGCTGGGCCTCCAGCACCTGCTTTTTCTTTGCCGCGCTAAACCTGAGCCATAAAACCCCCAACAAGCCAATAATGAACGTGGCAATAAGGCCGAGAAGCATCAAATTTCGATAAAAGCGCTCCTGGTTACGATCATTTTCGAGCAGTGCTATCTCTTTTTCGCTTCTTTCGGTGGTGTATTGCAGTTGAAGCTCCGAAATTCTTTTCGTTGACGCTTCGTTGATCCGTTCTTTTTCGATCCGCATTTCATTGTTGAAAAAATCGAAAGCCTGCTGATAATTGTTTTGCTCGAGAGAAAGGTTTTTCAAATGTTTATATGCTTCCTGTATCGACCGTTTCGAGTCGATAGAAAGCGCAGTATTAAGGCCGGAATCCAGGTAAGTGCGGGCAAGTGCAAAATTGTTGTTTAGCATGAAGTATTCGCCCAGGTTCAGGTAAATACTTGCCTTCAAATTAAGATCACTGTCTTTGTTGTTCAGAGCCAGCGCCTTGCGGTAATACTCAAAAGCCTTTTCGTTTTCACCTTTGTATTTATAAATCAGCCCGATGTTGCTATAGCCTCTCGACACGCCGATGGTGTCGTTTAGCACCGTCCTGATGGCCACTGCCTGCTCAAGGAAATAGATGGCGGAGTCGTATTGAAGCATGTGTTCGTATATAACCCCGGCATTGTTAAGAGCACGGGCTACCCCCAACTCATCGTCTATCGTTTTCAGTACAGCTAACGATTTTCTGATGTGCACCTTCGCTTTCTCATACTCTTCAAGGTCATCAAAAACCGAGGCGATGCTAAGGTAAATATTGCCTACGCTTCTCGTCTCGCCAAGCTCCTCATAAATGGGAAGCGCTTTGTAGAACTTTTCAAGTGCCAAATCATAATTATCGATAGCGTTGTAGGCTATTCCCAGAATATGGTTAGAGTTGGCAATACCTTTTTGGTAGCCGGTTCGCTCTGCCAGCTGCAGCGATAGTTTGCCCAGCCTTTCCGTTAGCAGGGGGTCGGTGGCCCAGTAGGAAAATGCCTTGTCATTAATGCGGTCTATCTTTTCAGGAGTGTCGGGCATTTGTTTAAATGCCGAAAAAAGGGAGTCGGAGTCATTAATTCCCAGAACCGACATAGGGATCAACACAATAAGTATAGTTAAGCACCTGGCCATATCAACAAAGAGAACCTTAAATTTAGTAATTCGAAGGAATTAATCTCATCTTTTGCCAGAAGTGAGCAAAAGAACGAAAGATGTTTTCATTTTCCGGTTGTGGTTACATCAGACTCAACTACCGGAAATAAGGCACTATTGGATCGGCCATACCATTTACGTATGATCTGCTCCGCGGGTTTGTTTTGTGGCGTATAATCGTTGTTGTTTTCTCCGCCTGCTACGGCATGATCAGGAAACCATTTCCAGAGAAAGCCCCCGGCAAACCACGGCTCATCCCAAAACACCTGGTACAGTGCCTCGTACGCATTGGCCTGAGCCTCCAGGTTTACCGGCATCTCTTTTCCTCCCAATTCCCAGTGTTTGCCGGTTGCAAAATCGGAACTTCTGTAACCATACTCGGTAAAAAGAATGCGTTTCTTGTGCTTTTCCGCCAGCTTTTTTAGCGACTCTTTAGGTACTTGCCACCCTTTTTTAATCCTGTTCACTGCAGGCGTCCGCTCCTCATTCACCGGGAAATACGCATCTACGCCGATATAGTCCAGCTCATCCCAGCAGGGTACGTCCATGTAGTTGTCCCAATTGGCAGCATAAGTTAACTTACCACTGTAGTTTTGCCGGCAAAGCGCTGCAAGCTTGCGCCAGAAGCCCGGACGGCGCTTGATAGCTTGGTTGAATTCTGTGCCAATACAAAACATGGAGACGTTGAGCGAATCTGCCACCTTCAGGTATGACATTACATATGCCGTGTAATTAGCTTCCCACAGCTGCCAGTCTTCTTCGGTTTGCAGCGTAAATTGGCCCGGCCAGCCGTCTCCCTTTACCCATACATGGGGTTTTAGCATTACCTGCAGGCCCTTGTTATGCGCAACGGTTACCTGCTCGGCCACACCCTTCACCGACTCGCCATACCATTGCCTGCTGTGATTGAAATGAAGCTCCGGTACGTGGCCATTAGCAAAGGCATAGGGGATAATAGCTACCCAGCCGGTGTTGAGCGTATCGAGATGATCAAGTTCGGCCCGCCGGGTTGTCTCACGGCCCGCCACCAGCGACACCCCGGTAATTTTTTCGCCGGGCAAAAATGGGGCTGAATGCATGTAGCATGCAGCGGTAACTGCCACCGCACACAACATCATCCATTTAGCAACAGCTTTCATACTGATCTTTAACGACAAGAAAGGGATCAATATGGGGTTTTGCCCCGAAAAGGAAAAGTTTTAGCCGGTATTCCTCATGGCGCTGGCAATGGCGTTGATGGTAACCAGCAAATGCACCAGCGTTTCTTCGGCCTTGTCAGCCTGTTTTTCAACTTTTTCCGTTCTCCATTTGCGTAGCAACTTAACCTGCGTCTTGTGCAGATAGTCCATTAGCGATGCCCGCAAAAGGCTGGAGTAGTGGTGGTTTTTCCGGCGTACTTCAATTGGCTTTTCAAGCAGCTCCTGAAGCGAATCGCGGGTTTTCTTAAGCTCCGTGGTAAACAAGGTCAAAAACTTGTGCTTTACTGCTTCGTCTGTTACCAGCGAGGCGTATTCGGCCATGATGGTTTCGTCGGTAGAGGCAAGGCTTGTGTCTACATTGGTAAGCACGTACCGAATGAGGGGATCATGTTTGATTGCTTTTTTAAACGCTGCGTACGCTTCCGGCTTGGCAGCTTTCAGATTTTGCAGAGTTGAACCCACACCATACCAGCTGGTCATGTTGTACCGCGACTGACTCCAGCTGAATACCCACGGAATAGCCCGCAGGTCTTCCAGCGTTTTTGCTCCCGACCGTCTTGCCGGCCTCGAGCCAATTTTGCTCGATTCAATCGCATCTATTGGCGTTGCCTCCCTGAAAAACTGGATGAAGCCGTCTTCGTGCATCAGCTTTTCGTAGTGGCCTTTGCTCTCTTTTGCCAGTTGGTCCAGCAGCTCGGCCATCGGGTGGTCCTTCCGCTCCGTCACGTTGTCCAGAATAGTACGGCCGGCCGTACTTGCCACCAGCAACTCCAGGTTGTACTCGGCGTTTACTTTATTGGCATATTTTTGTGCTATAGTTTCACCCTGTTCAGTCAGGCGTATTTCGCCATTGAGCGACGAATGTGGAAGGGCATTGACGAAGTAGTGGGTGGGCCCGGCGCCCCGGCTGATGGAGCCGCCCTTGCCATGGAAGAACCTGATTTTTACGCTGTGGTCGCGGCCAACCTGGCTCAAGCCGGCCTGTGCCTTGTACAAACCCCACTGACTGGCCAAAATTCCGCCGTCTTTGTTGCTGTCGCTATATCCCACCATTACCTGCTGCACAAGGGCGCCGGCATGGTTTCGCTGTTTAATGTATCTGATACTGCGGCGGGTAAATGGATGCTCGAGAAATGAGCTGAGAATCTGTGGGCCGTTTTCGAGATCTTCTATTGTTTCCAGAAGCGGCACTACCGGCAGTATGCAAACAAGGCCATCTTCTGTTTGCTGATTGAGGCCGGCCTCTCTGGCGAGGAGGTACACAACCAGCAGGTCGCTCACGCTGCGGGTCATGCTCACGATCAGCGAACCGATGGCGTCTGTTCCATATTTGGAAATGTGCTGTTCCACTACTTTGTAGCAGTCTACCACGGCCCGGGCGTTGTCGCCTAGTTGCACGTTTTTATTGGCAAATGGCCGGTTCGATGCCAGCTCTTTATTAATAAATGCCAGCCTTTCTTCTTCATTCCATTGCAAAAATTCGGCTCCGTTTAGTCCGGCTGCATCCATCAGCTGCGAAATGGCCTTGTCGTGGAAAGCACTGTTTTGCCGGATGTCGAGGTGTGCCAGGTGAAATCCGAAAGTCTCAACGATGCGGATGGTCTTTATTACCTCGTCGTAGGCAATGGATTTGGCTCCGTAGTCGATCAGCGCATCTTTTAAGATACTCAAATCGTCGATTAGCTCTTTGGCCTGGGTATACGAGCCTGCAAACTCCTGGAGCTCTGTGGCATGCCCTCGTTTGGTGTCGATAGGCAAGCTTGCCATTAACAGGCTGCCATATTGCCGAAAGGCCTCACCTTTATTTCTCAGCAGCACATCGCGGCCCTTGTCGCCCAGCTTGTGCGTCAGCTGGTAGGTTCTGTCGCGCATTTGCGGGCTTGCTTTATCTATATCGCACGCCAGGCTCAGGTGTTTTACCAGCAGCAGCAGGCTGCGGCGGATCACCACAATCGCATTGAGCCGCAATTGCTGAAGTGTGTCGGCTGTTACCTCCGCAGTTACCAGGGGGTGGCCATCTCTGTCGCCGCCTACCCAGTCGCCAAAGCTAAGCTTGGGAAACGAAAGCTTTGTGAACAGCAGGTCGCGCTGGAATCCAGCATCTTCCCATGCCTGTATCATGCGGCGGTCCAGCACCGGTATTACTTCGGGAAATACATTGGTTAAATAGTGAAGAATGTTTCTCAGCTCCGACTGCACGTCGGGCTTTTCCACGAATATCTCGCCGGTTTTCCAGAGGCGGTAAATCACCAGCTTAATGTTGTGCCGGATGTTTTGCCGCTCTTTTTTTGTGTACATCTGGTTTTCGCGCTGCACTATCAGGAGATAGAGCTCCCGGTGATGCTCTAGTATGGTAGCCCGTTTGGCTTCAGTAGGGTGGGCCGTTAAAACCGGCTCTACTGAGATTTCGGGTAGCCTGGCGGCAATCTCTTCCTCGGTCAGTCCGGCATCTTTCAGCGCTGCCAGGTTTCGCGCCCACAGGCCATTGATGCTCGCCAGCGATTTGTCTTCCTGGTGGCGCCTGCTTTGCACCGCGGCATTTACCTCAACCATGTTTACCAGCTGAAAAACCAGCGAGTAAAGCTGAATTTGTTTTTCACTCAGGGTTTGGTCTTCCAGAAAAGAAATATCGTTGATCCAGGGGATTTGTGCCGCTACATCGGCCTCGCCGTTTTCTATTAATACCTCCTTTAGCGCTTCCAGCAGGAAAGTCAGGTCTTCGTAAGGTTTACCAAGCTCGTTGCGAACCAGTTCCAGTACTTCTTTCATAATACGATGTTAAGGCGGCTGCCATTGTTCTATAGTAGAAACGTGGCTGTCGCAAATAAATTAGGGGAATCAAAAATAATGATTCTCAATGGAAAGGGGGAATTGATAGAGAAAAGTTTGGAGTGGAGTGGCAAACATTACAAATTTTTCATTTTCCCTTATTCTGAATTTAGAAATTCACAAAAGGGGGCTAGATGGGTAGGTGAATCCGCGCGGTTAATTGAGTCGGCTATACTTGCTCCTATAGGCATGCACTTCACCTGGAATTTCGTGCAGGGGCCGGTATTTGGGTTTGCCGTGAGCGGTCATCCCACAAAAAGCATGTTTATCATGGAGCCGTCGGGAAACGATCTTTCAACAGGAGGAGCGTTTGGTTTGGAAGGCTCTGTAATTCTAACAGGAATCCTTTTAGCTGCAATAGCAATGTACTGGTGGCTAACATTCGGACGGGCAAGAAACGTTAACCCCAGCTCTGAAAAAGAGGCTGTTCCAGCGAGATGAAAGGGCAGGCCGGAGGTTATTCGTGCCGCTAACAAGTTGTGGGCACGAGGTGGTGACCGTTGGCTGCGGCGAACCTAAACACTTAAACACTCACCAACTTAAACACCCCGAAGCCCTCACCTCTCCACCACGCCATTCCTGATCCTGTTCTCTCCTTTTCCCACATCATACGCCATTCCATTCACTACCGTGTACTTCACCTGGTCATCTTTCTCTATAATAAAAGTCGCCGGCGAATAATAAGAGATATCGTCATCTGCCTCTTCTTCTCCAATTATCACAAATGGCAGGTTCGTAAACTGCCCATTGGGTAGCTCTTTCACCTGTATATAGCCATAGCCCTGCGCGAGCCATTCAACCGCTTTGCCTGCTGGTATGGCTTCTACGGCCGCAAATACCTCCGGATATACCTTCGCGGGTTTTATGTGCATGCCTTCTGCGTCAATTTCGGTGTAGCCGTAAAAGCCGGTCATATCGCCAATGTCTTCCACAAAGCCCGAAACGTCGTAATTCCGGAGATCGGCCCTTGTGGTCTCTCTCAGCCGGATGGCCAGGTCGAGCGTGCGCCATTGCTCGTTTCGCTGGAGCTGCCCGTTTTTTACCAGCAAGTCGTAGTGCCGCCGGCTGTTTTCTGGTATCGTAAAATAACGGGCGGGGTCAACGGTGGCATAGCTGCCGTCGGCAATGCCCTGCAGCGCACCTGCCAATGCCAGAAAATGCACCTTGCGGATGTACTCCTTTTCCGGGTCGCCGGGGTAGCCGCCGCACTCTATTAATATGGTGCTGGTGCCCCACCTCTGAATATTGTCTCCAAAAGCCCGTGGCTCAAAGCTGTCGTCGTAGCGGCCCACGTGCCCCGGAATATGCTGCTGGGTGAGCGAGTCGAGTACCACCACTACCTGCAGCGCTTTGGTTCTTACGTCGTTTAGGTCTTTTTCCTCGTTGTAAGCCGGCGCCAGAAAAGAAAGCGTTGCCGGATTGCCGGTTGCACCCGCGCTGGTGGCGGTGTTCTGATCGTGCAGGTTAAAGCCAAAGTGGGGCTGCAGGCTGTCGCGCACCTGCTTCAGCAGCTGGGCCTCCGGCGACTGCAGCCGCAGCGCATCCCGGTTGATGTCGATACCCATGGCATTCCTCCGCTGAAACTGTTCGGCGCCATCAGGGTTGAGCATCGGTACGAAATAAAGTGTCAGGTTTTGCAGTAATACGGCCTTCTCCTTTTTAAAGGTTTTGCCATCGGCCAGGTAATTGAAGAAGTCGAGCAGCACCCGGGTGGCTGTTGTTTCATCGCCATGCATTTGCGACCATAGCAGCACTTTTACCGGCCCTTCGCCGGCCTTCACCATGTAAATATTTCTGCCTTCAATGCTTTCTCCGGCTTTTGTAACCTCAAACACTTTTTTGTCCAGCGCCAGTATGATGGGCTCGATATCCGAATGCTTGAAACGCCGTGTGTTGATACGCTTTTCGGAAAAACCGTCGTATGATGCTTCCAGCTCTTTGATAAACTGAGCTTGCGAAACCTGGTAGAGCATCATCCACAAAAGGGAAATGAACGTGAGTCTTTTCATAGTAGCTAGTTGTTGCTTTAAAATGACGCCTCAATAACAACTTTTATAGGGGCTAAGCCAAGCTTTTATTCTCCTCAATCATTAATAATTCTAGCTTTGCACATTAAAAGAGCGGCTACATGAAGAAGGAACGGTTTGAAGATTGGATACTGTTTGAGAACGAGAACTACCTGCTGGTGAACAAACCGCCGTTTCTTTCTACCCTGCAAGACAGGCAAAGTGCAGCCAACCTGCTCGATATGGCCCGTGCTTATGTGCCAGAAGCGCAGGTAGCGCACCGGCTCGACAAAAACACTTCGGGTGTAATAGCCATCGCTAAAAATCCGGAAGCCTACCGCCATCTTTCCATGCAGTTTGAAAAACGCAAAGTATATAAGCTGTATCACGCCCTTACTGATGGCATTCACAAGTTCGAGGAGTTTAGGGTAAACGTGCCGCTGCTTACTACCGGTAAGGGCGAAGTTAAAGCCAGCCGGAAGGGCAAAGCGTCTGAAACAATCCTCACTTCTATTAAGGCCTATGGCAATCACACGCTGGTGGGCTGCAAACCGCTTACAGGCCGTATGCACCAGGTGCGGGTGCATTGTGCTTTTGCTGGAGCGCCCATTGTTGGCGACGAGCTGTATGGTGGAAAGTGGCTGTTTCTTTCATCGCTGAAAAGGAAGTTCAACCTTGGTAAATTCGAGGAGGAGCAACCGTTGATCAAGCGCTATGCGCTTCATGCCCGTGAAATTGCATTCGCCGATCTCGACGGCAAGAAAATTGGTGCTGAGGCTCCGTATCCGAAAGATTTTGAAGTGCTGCTGAAGCAACTCGACAAGAATACATAACACCACGCTGGCAGCGGCGGCGGTAACTCAAATATTTTCAGACCCTTATTGTATTTCTATTTTTATACTTCTATCTTTGTGTCCCTTTTTGAGGGGAAGGGAATTTCCGTACTTAGTAATTGAATTTTAAAGCTGTTTCTATAAATGGATACGATTAGCTACAAAACACAGTCGTTAGGCAAAGCACAGATCCAAAAAAACTGGGTGGTGGTAGACGCAGAAGGCCAGGTTCTTGGCCGTTTGACAAGCCGTATTGCCAATGTGCTCCGTGGCAAAAATAAAACAAGCTACACACCTAATATGGATTGTGGCGACCACGTAATTGTAATCAATGCCGCCAAGGTGCGCCTAACCGGCAAAAAAATGACTGATAAAACGTATATCCGCCACACGGGCTATCCCGGAGGGCAGCGTTTTGCGTCTCCTCGTATGGTGATGGAAAAAGACCCCAGAAGGGTGGTAGAAATGGCTGTTAGAGGCATGCTGCCAAAAAACAGGCTTGGCCGTGAGCAGTTCCGCAACCTGTACGTATACGCCGGCACCGAGCATCCGCATGCTGCGCAGCAACCAAAAGAAATTAAGTTATCCTAATAGTATTTATTAATGGACGTAATCAATACCATAGGCAGAAGAAAAACCTCCGTAGCAAGGTTGTATCTTGAAAGTGGAAAAGGAAACTTCAAAGTAAACCAGCGTTCGCTTGAAGAGTACTTTCCGTCAGAAATTCTTCGCCTCATTGTTCAGCAACCGCTGGAGCTTGTAAAGGAGTCAGGCAAGTACGACATCAACGTGAATGTGGACGGCGGCGGCATTAAGGGACAGGCCGAGGCTATTCGCCTTGCCATTTCCAGGGCACTTTGCGAAATCAGCGAAGAGTTCAGACCCGCGCTGAAGAAAGAAGGTTTTCTTACCAGAGACCCTCGTATGGTTGAACGGAAGAAATACGGTCGTGCAAAAGCCCGTAGAAGGTTCCAGTTCAGCAAGCGTTAATTTGCACTTATACACTTTATATATTTAATGGCTAAACTAGAATACAAAGACTTACTAGACGCTGGTGTTCATTTTGGACACTTAACGAGAAAGTGGGATCCGCATATGGCGCCATACATCTTCATGGAGAAGAATGGTATCCATATTATAGATCTGAACAAAACGCTTGTGTGCCTCGACGAAGCGGCTAACGCACTCAAGCAGGTGGTACGGTCTGGCCGGAAGGTCATGTTCGTGGCTACCAAAAAACAGGCAAAAGACCTTGTAGCGCAGGAAGCACAGCGGCTTAAAATGCCGTACGTTACCGAGCGTTGGCTTGGTGGTATGCTTACCAACTTCGCAACCATCCGCAAGTCTCTGAAAAAAATGCAGGGAATTGACAAGATGATGAAGGACGAAAGCTACACCAGTCTTGCCAAAAGGGAACGCCTGATGGTGACGCGCGAAAAAGAGAAGCTGGAGAGAGTGCTTGGTGGTATTAACGACCTCACAAGACTTCCCGCGGCGCTGTTTATCGTCGACATCAAAAGAGAGCACATCGCGGTAAAAGAAGCTAAGAAGCTCAACATACCTGTATTCGCAATCGTTGATACCAACTCCAATCCGGATGAAGTGGATTTCCCAATCCCTGGCAACGACGATGCGTACAAGTCTGTAAAGCTGATCACTTCCTACATTGCAGATGTAATCGAAGAAGGACTTCAGGAACGCAAGAAAGACAAGGAAGACGCTAAGTTGAAGGAAGAAGAGGACGAAAAGCGTAAGGTGGACGAAGTCGAATCATTAGAAGAATCAAAAGATTAAATATAATTGAAGTACCTGCAGGAAAGCCCTTCGCGGTTTTCTGAATGGAACGATCAAAAATTGAACATTGAAATTCTTCGATGTTCAATTTTTGTTTTAAGGAATACATAAAACTATAAAGGACAGAAAAACAATGGCAATTACCGCACAAGACGTAAACAAGCTTAGGCAAATGACCGGCGCCGGTATGATGGACTGTAAAAAGGCCCTTACCGAGGCGAACGGCGACTTTGAAGCTGCGATTGAAATACTAAGGAAGAAGGGCCAGAAGGTATCCGCTTCCCGTTCTGACCGTGAAACCAAAGAAGGCTCTGTGTTTGTACGTTCAAATGCAGACAATACCAAAGCAGTGCTAGTGGCTTTTACCTGCGAAACGGATTTCGTAGCTAAAAACGACGACTTTCAAAAGCTTGGAAACAAGATTGTTGACCTGGCATATCAGCACCAGCCCGCTTCTGTGGAAGATTTGAAAAACCTGAAAGACGGCGATCTTACTTTGGGCGAGCGCATTGTTGAGATGGTAGGCAGAATCGGCGAAAAGCTGGACATTAGCGCCTATGAGGTAATGGAAGGTGAGAAGGTAGTATCGTACATCCATGCTGGCAGCAAGCTTGGTGTGCTGGTGGCACTGAAGGGCGTAAATGGCGCAGACGTAACAGAAGCCGGCCGTGACGTAGCCATGCAGATTGCAGCTATGAACCCCATTGCTGTAGACCAGCAGAGTGTGTCGAAAGATGTGATCGAAAAAGAAATCGAAATTGGCAAAGACCTGGCACGCCAGGAAGGCAAGCCGGAAGAAATGGTTGAGAAAATTGCGCTTGGCAAGCTGAACAAGTTTTTCAAAGAAAGCACTTTGCTGAGCCAGGCTTTCGTGAAAGACAACTCAAAAACCATCTCTCAATATCTCGATGGCGTACAAAAGGGATTGACCGTGGCAACCTTTAAGCGGGTGGCTATCGGCGGTTAAGGCTCATATCGTTAATAGATGTAAAAAAAAGCGTACGGAAGCAATTCTGTACGCTTTTTTGTGTTTTACACTTTTTTATTGCGGAAGTCTGCTTAGTGCCATATGGTAGGCTTGATCGTAGTACCTGGTTAGCGACTGCCAGTCGTACAGCACCGAGGTGCTTTCCACTTTGTTTCGGAGGCTTATTCTCTCCCGTCTGTTCAAGCGAATAAATTTATACATCTGGTAAGCCAGCTGGTCGGCCGACTGCTGAAAGTTGCGGGTGCGCCGGTTTACCACGTAAATGCCGTGGCTGTCGTGGTCTCGCATGTTGTGCATCACGTAGTCGCCAAAGCCTGCCAGATCGCTGGTAATGGCCGGCACGCCGCTGGCAATACACTCGAGTGGCGTGTAGCCCCAGGGCTCATAGTAGCTGGGAAATACCCCCATGTGGCAACCACGCACAAACTGGCCGTATTCCATGCCAAACAGCGGATTGGTAGAATTAATGAAATCCGGATGGTACACAATCTTCACACGGTCGTCTTTATGGTTCACCAGGTTAGCCGAACGCAGAAAGTTGAGGATTTCGTCTTCGCCGTCGTTGTACAGATTGTGTGTAACCACCGGAGGCAGTGCTTTTGTCTTCCATGTTTGCAGCAGGCGCCTGTACCTGAGCCTCCAGTAATCGTCTACAAACTCATTAAGCATAGGCAGGCGGTGATCGTCGCTCGATGCGGCTGAGTAAAACAAGCGGTCTCCTACCTGCTTTTTTATGGCATCTGTTGTTTGCCTCAGCTCCTCCAGCACGGCTCTGCTGTGCAGCACCTCCGGATTGATGCTATGGTAAGGTTGCTTGGTTACAAAAAACATCACCACGGTCATTTCGCTGCCCTCGTTTTTCAGTCGCCAGTTAAGACGTGCCAAAGCCTCTAGTGCCAGGTCAAATCCCTTGTTGCGGTACTCATACCTGCCCGACGTAAAAAAATACAGCGTATTGTCGAGATCGAAAGTGTAGCTCTTGAAGAAGTGAGCCATTACAAACTGGTGAATCTTTTCCTTGTACTCGCGGTGCAGGTTCTGGAATTCGTGCAACGCTTCAAATCGCTGATTGTTGATGCCGTTGGGCAGGATAACGTCCGGCTTGCGCCCGAGGAGGTATTTGCATTCTTCGGCTGTTACGTCGCTAACGGTGGTGAACACCTGGGCACCGTGGGCGGCTGCTCTCTCCAGGTTGGCGATAGTTTCCACATTGAAAGAGGCTGCTTCCTTCGACCAGTCCATAAACGGCAGGTGCTGGTAAAAGTCGGAGCTGTTCATGGCCAGGTAGCGACCGAGCAGCGTGGCATGGGTGGTAAAAACAGTGGTAACGGGAAGCTTTTCGCGGCGAATGTCGGGTAGAGATGAAGCTGCCATCCATTCGTGAAAATGCGCGATAATTTTTTTACTAGTGATGTCGGGCTGGCTAAGCTCTTTGAGGAATACTTTGATGCACTCGCCAAAAGCAAGCACCTGGTCGATGAGGTTGTCGTCTGCCGGCGTGGTGATTCCGTGATGCTCCCACAAAAGGTACTTTATTTCGCCCAACCGGTGCCATACACTGCCGAGGTTGAACAACACAGCTTTCGGCCTGCCTGAAACCAACCAATGGCCGTAGTATACCTCGAAACCTTTTTCGCGCATTTTGGCTACCGCTCGCCCAAACGGATCAGAAAGATCATCAATTGGATCAAACTCAGCCGCCACCTGGTGTTGGAAATAGGGGCCGAGCAAACAGTAGTTGTCTTCCCATTTTGGTGTGGTAGCCGGTGCCTTCGACCTTATCACCGTATAAATACCCCCAACCTGATTAAGTACTTCCCAGGCTATTTCTATAAGCAGTGTGTCTTTGATGTCCTTCTTGCTTATCTTTTTTAGGCTTTTAGGCTCTTTGCTTTCCTGTTTTTTCGTTTGATTCATGCAATTCGGGGGTTGTGGTAATTCATCACTTAAATTATAACTATTTTTTATACTAAGAAATCCAACAGCCCGGGCTATTCCTTAAAGTTTTACAGGAAAATCCGCTTCGCCCAAAGAAGGTCTCAAATCCCGCGTCTTCGCCAGGTGATGAAAGTGAGGCGCATGTCTCAGCCATCCCGGTTCTGAAGTGCGTTAGGCTGGTTTGACAGTCAAAAATTTGCAAACGATTGCGGTCAATATAGTCACTTTTTAAATAGTGTGTTAGTTGCGTTCGTATAACTCGTATTCGTTTAAAACGGTTGTATATAATTCGTATATAGGCATACGAATTGAATTTATGTATATTTATTTGACGATATTATCGGAGTAACTGTTTTAGAATTAAAAATTTATTTTTCAGGACCCGCCAAATTCCATTTTCTCCTGTCGACAATGTGTTATATTTGAAAATATCTCTATTTGAACGACTGATATTGGCTGACCATTGAAGTATTTTCAAAATCAGATGTTTTTTATTTAAGATTTCGTTAACCCATTTATGAGCATCCAGAGAATCGAACGCATTGATGAGGTTTGGAAACCCATTGATGATTTTTCAAACTACGAAGTATCCAACCGGGGGCGTATTAGAAGCAAAGACCGGCAAACATTTCACAGGGGTAGTAATACCATGATGAAGGTGAAAGGAAAGATAATGAAGCAGCGATGGAACAAAGCCTGCAAGTGTTTTTTCCTGGACCTATTAAACGATGACGGCAAGAGAAGAACAGTTTATCCGCACAAGGAAGTGGCAAAAAGTTTTTGTATCAATGTTTTGCCCGAAACTTTCACGATGATCATCCACCTCGACAACAACCCTAAGAACAACGATTCTACCAATTTGGAGTGGGTGAGCCCTTCGGACCATATGGCTTTTCAGTTTGAAAGCGGCAACAAAGACAACTACAAAGTGTGGAAGATCAGGAAGCGCCGCTACAAAAACGGATTTAAGCCTGATACTTCTTTCCGTGGGCGTCCCCGTAAAGAAGATTTCGCCAAATTGGAAGAGATGGTGTTTTCCGAAGAACTTCTTGAGGCAGTGGAATAAAAAAAAGAGGGCTTTCTGCCCTCCCTTTTCCATCAACCAACCGTAAACTAAAACTATTCCATGTATAAAGAGGATAGCCTCTCGCCATGGTCGCTACCTCAGAGGAGGTGGCTCAATATCTTTTTTTGAAATCAGCGGAGCGGCTGCGGCCGTTGTGTGTCTTCTTAAACCGCCGAATTCAAATGTTCTTTTATTTTGAGTTTTTGACCTTTTCCAGCTTTCTCTTTAAAGCCGTGACAATTTAAAGCCAAACCACGTGCCAATAATCGTACTGTGCTGCTAATGAGTTAGTTAGGTGAGTTATTGGTTTAAAGTAAGCGAAAATGTGTTCGATATTGAGACAGCGGTAGCTCGATGTTGTACACCGCAACCGTAGAGGCCGATTTACGTATCAGCGGTTTTTTCGAGCAGCATGGCGCCGTAACTATAGCCCCCGCCAAACACGGTTACTACTATTTTGTCGCCAGGTTTGAACGACTGCCATTTTTCCGACATGCCGATACCCGCTCCGGCACAGCCGGTGTTGCCCAAATACTGCACATTAGACACAGCCCGGTCGGGGTTGATTTTGAGCGACTCGGCCACATTTTTTGTAATCCGAAGGTTGGCCTGATGCGGTATCAGGTAGTTGAGGTTCTCGATGCCGTAGTTGTTCTTCTCCAATATCTTTTTTGTAACCGATGCCATGTACGAACAGGCGTAGAGGAAAACATCTTTGCCATAAGGCATCTCAATTCCTCCGTTAAGCGGCCGAAGGGTTACACCCTCTATCCCCCTGCCCACATTGGCTGCTCCGCGGGTTATTATGTCCTTCACCAATAGCCCGCCGGCTGCGGGTTTCTCCTTTGTTATCAATAGCGCGCTGGCACCGTCACCCCACAAGTGACCCGACTTCGGATCCTGTTCGTTGTTGTAGGCGGTGTTGTGCTCCGACAACACCACGAGGGCGTTTTGAGACTTATTCATGGCCATATAGCCCTCCACGATCTCCATGGCATTGAGGAAAGAAGAACACGCCGACGAAATAAAAACAACAGCAGCTTCGGCGGCATCTACGTGATGCTGAACACTGTGGGCAAGGGTAACAATGGTGTCGTAAGGAGTGTAGGAAGCCCCTACTATCAGGTCGACCTGTTGCAGCGGGAATTCGATTTTCTGCTGCAGGAGTTTTACCGCCTCAACAGCCATGGTATGGGTATTTTCGCCAGGGCCGGCTTTGCGCCGCTCTTCAATGCCGGTGCGTTCTACAATCCACTCGCTTGAGAGGCCATTTATTTCAGTAAAATGTTGATTGGTTATCCGCTGGGCTGGAAGATAATGCGCAATGTTGTTTATGTACATGAAGAGGAAAAACTCATTTGAGCCGCAAAATAAATACTTAAACTCCTATTAACCTTGCCTTTTTGTAACATTGGTATTTAAAAAACAAACCGGACAGTATGCTGCCCGGTTGTTTAGAGATTGATTAATCCTTAGTCAGAATTATTGTTGAGTTTTTGACCTTGTTTATCTTTTTAGTACGCTCAATTTAGCTTTTGCCCCCATTTGCTGCCATTTCCCGGTAGTTATAGCTGAAGAGAGAATTGTGAGCCCGAGCAGGAGTGCTGCTATTGCGCACATGTTTTTTCGATTAAAAGCTTTCCGAAGCATGGTTAAAATGATTGTCCTTTTTATTTTGAGTAATTGACCTGCCTGCTTTCAGCCAATAGCCATGCCAAAACATGTAATTATCTATTTATCAGCTATTTAAATGTATCCACAATACTATCGCCTGTATTATTTCCGTACACTTTTTATTCAAGAGTGTACATTTTCAGCATGTCTTTACCGTAGAGTACACCGGGCAGGCGCCGCGGTTTTTCCCTCCACCACCCCATTGCCACTCACATAGCTTGGTGGCGGAGGTTTCGCTGTTTTTTGCTACATTCAAAAAAACACCCCCTATTATGATTGCAACAGAAGCTCAAACACTACCCAAAGAACTGGTGGCTGCATATGATACCCGGTCGCTTGTAGAATGGTTTTATCACTGGGAAAAGCTAATGCCGGATGAGGTATACCTAAGGCAACCGCATGGCCAACACTGGCATACTTACACATGGCGCCAGGTAGGCGATGAGGCGCGGAAAATGGCTTCGTATATGCTGAGTCTCGGCCTCCCACCAAAAGCGCATGTGGGAATAATCTCGAAAAATTGCTCTCACTGGATCATAGCCGACCTGGCCATCATGATGTGCGGCTATGTGTCGGTGCCCTTCTACCCAAACCTGGTGGGCGAGCCCCTCAGGCAAGTGCTAACCCACAGCGAAGTGCAGCTCCTGTTCGTGGGCAAAGTGGATGAATGGGATAAAATGAAGAGGGGCATCCCGGGCGATTTGCCCGCGATATCGTTTCCGGAAAGTACGGTAACAGAGCTGGATAAATGGTATGACAAAATCGATGGGCAGGAGCCTTTTGCGGGGTCGCCTGTGCCGGAAGACGACGACATATGTACTATCATATACACATCGGGCACCACCGGGTCGCCCAAGGGGGTAATGTACACCCACCGGCAGCTAAAGGTGGTAGCTGCCGCAGGTTCGCTGGCTATTAACTTCCGCGAGAAAAGGCACAGGTTTTTTTCGTACCTGCCATTGTGCCACGTGGCGGAGCGGCAAATTGTGGAGCTGGCAAGCTTGCAGAGCGGAGGCGTGGTATCATTTGCCGAATCAATAGATTCGTTTCTTAATAACCTGAAAGATGCCAGCCCGACGCTTTTTTTCGCGGTGCCGCGCATCTGGACAAAATTTCAGATGGGGGTGCTGGATAAAATGCCGCAAAAGAAGCTGGACACGCTGTTGAAGATTCCAATTCTTAATGGGCTGGTGAGGAAAAAGATTCGTAAGGGGCTGGGCATTAACGACGCTGAGTATTGTTTTACAGCAGCGGCGCCATGCCCACCTGGTTTGCACAAGTGGTATAATGCCCTGGGCGTACAGTTGCTCGAGCTATATGGGATGACGGAAAACGTGGGGGCCTGCACGCTGATGTCGGCCGGGAACGTAAAAATTGGCACTGTTGGCAAACCGCACAAGGGCGCCGAGCTGAAAATTGCCGAAGAAACCGGGGAAATATTGATGAAAGCCCCGTGGATAATGCAGGGCTACTACAAAGAGCCTGCTATGACTGCCGAAGTGCTTAAAAACGACTACCTGCACACCGGAGACATGGGCGAGATCGATAGTGAAGGCTACCTGAAAATAACAGGCCGTGTGAAGGACACATTTAAAACGTCGAAGGGGGAATACATTGTGCCCGGGCCAATTGAGTGGGGATATGCGCTAAACAATTTTATTGAGCAGATATGCGTGTTGGGCAGTGGGCTTCCGCAGCCTGTGGCGCTGGTGGTGCTTTCCGAGCTGGGCCGGAAAAAGAGCCGCGAAGAAGTAGAAAGAAGCCTTACTGCTACAATGGAATCGGTGAACCAGGATCTGGTAGACTACGAAAGGGTGAGGAAGATTGTGGTGATGAAGGAACCGTGGACCGTTGAAAATAATATTCTTACCCCAAAAATGAGTATTAAAAGAAATGTGTTAGAAGGGAAATATGGAGAAAATTTGCAATCTTGGTATGCAACAGAAAGTACTGTCGTTTGGGCATAACTTTTCTGTTTTGTGCTTATCAAATTCAAAGGCCCTGGCATGCTACTGCCGGGGTTCTTTGTTTCGGGGAAAAGTTAATCGTTAACTGTTGGCAGTTAATAGGGCATCTGGAAAGGGGGTACGTCAGAAGTCGGACAGAGAACGGTACACTTTGCCGGGCAGGTCGCAGTTTTCTGCGCCAAAACGCCGTGTATCTACCAGCTCAAAAATTTTCCAGAAGCCGTCCTTATCTTTAAACATCAGGAACGCGTCGACTCCGCAATGCGAAAATTTGTCGCCGGCGTAAAATGCGTATTTTGTCCATACCTGCGCAAGACGGCCGTCGATTGCCACCTGTATGTCCCACAAAGGCTCGTCGTAGACTACATCCCGCGGTTTGGCAAGGGCTCGAAAGAACTTGTTCAGGTCGTCTTCCCTAAGCAACTCATTGCCGGGCTCGCGGTCCATTACCGTGAGCAAACGGGCGTTGGGGGTGAACATTTTGTGAAAGCCGGTGGTATCTGCTTTTCGCATGCCGTCAAACATATCGAACACAACCTTTAGCACCTCCTGCTCGGAAGTGCTCCACTTTGGCATTTGGTTTTGTGCCGCACACAAACTGGCAGTGCCGCAGCACAGAAAAGCCAGGAGTATAAATTTATTTCGCATTGTTTTCAGGTTAGATTTCTCTTCTCAAAACTTCCAGTGGGGGGTTGTTAACAACCGCACGGCTGTTTAAAACACCGATAATGACTGTGAGCAAGGTAATGCCGCCGATGATCGTAAGCAAGGGCAGCAGCACAGGCGTGAAGCTGGTATCGAAAAGGAAGTACGACAGCGCCCACGAACCCGCCAGAGAAAGCAGTATGCCTGACGAGGAGGCGAAGATTCCGAGGAAGAAGTACTCCAGGGCGGCAATTACCAGCACCTGCCGGCGGCTGGCCCCCAGGGTGCGGAGAAGAACTCCCTCCTGTATGCGTTGAAACTTGCTGATCACCACGGAGGCTATCAGCACCAGGATGCCCGTAACAATACTGAGCAGCGCCATAAACCGAATAACGAACGACACCTTGCCCAGTATGTCGTCGAGGGTGGAAAGGATAAGCTGGAGGTCGATTATCGACACGTTGGGATAGTTGCGCACTACAGCCTGCTGGTACCGGGCAGAAAGCTCGTTGTTTTGTACCTTGGTAATGAGCACGTGAAACTGCGGGGCTTTTTCAAGTACTCCCTCGGGAAACAACACCAGGAAGTTGGTCTGCACCCTGTTCCAGTCAATTTTGCGAAAGCTTCCAACATAGGTTTTTACCAGCGCACCCTGCACGTTAAAAATCAGCTCATCGCCCACCTTCAGTCCCAGGTTTTCGGCATAGCCGTCACTCATCGAAATAAAAATGGAATCGCCGGGGTGCTTCAGTTCACCTATCCACTTCCCCTGCACTATTTCCTCTGAGTTGATGAGCGAATCTCTGTATGTAATCCGATACTCACGGTTGTAGGCCCAATCGGGGAGCTTTAATGTTGAGTCCGCCTCGGCTTCTTTTTTCGAGTAGCCTTTTATCTCTTCCAGGCGCATCGTTACCACCGGCACCTCCTGTAAAACCGGGAGGTCGTAGTCGACGGTGAGCTTTTTGATGGCCTCTTTCTGGTTCGACTGTATGTCAAAAAGCACCATGTTGGGCCTGTCGCCAGCACCTGTAATGCTCACCTGGCTAATAAGCGACTGCTGCACCAGGAAGAGCGTGGAAATGAGCGCCGTGCCTAAACCCACGGTGATAATGAGAATGAGTGTTTGGTTTTGGGGGCGAAACAAGTTGGCAAGCCCCTGGCGCCAAACATAACTCAATGTGGCTGGGAAGAATTTTTTGACAGACCAGGTGATCAGTTTTGCCACTCCCGCCAGCAGCAGGAAGGCGGCAAAGAGCCCCCCGGTAAACGAGAGGGCGTCGAGTATGGAGCCGATTTGCCACCACGCAAAAGCAAGTATAAAAGCCAGAATAGCGCCGTAAACCGGGTAAATGCCCCTGGTAAACTCGGGAATGGCCCCGTCGACCGACGAACGGATGGCCTGCAATGGTGCTACCTTTCTTACCCGAAGCAGCGGAGGCAACGCAAACAGTATTGAGATGGATAAACCGAGCGCAAGCCCCTGGAGAATGGCTGCCCACGACAGCTGAAACTCCACCGTAACGGGAAGAAAGTCTTTGAGGATAGTCGGCAGGTACATTTGCAGCACTGTGCCCAAAGCACTGCCGATTATTGCGCCCAGCAAGCCGATAATGCCTATTTGAATAAGAAAAATAAAAAAAGCCTGCCTGGAGGTGCCACCGAGGCACCGGATAACTGCCACAGCTGCAATTTTTTCTTTGATATAAATGTGCACCGCACTGGCTACGCCTATGCACCCAAGAAGCAGTGCCACAAATGCCACCAGGTTGAGAAAACCTGTAAGGTTGCTGAATGCCCTGCCCGTATCTTCTTTCTGCTCTTCTACGGTGTCGTACCGAAGACCGAGCTGGTCAAATCTTTTTTCGAAGGTTTCTTCAACGGATTTTACGTAGGCCTCGTCGTCGAACCGGAAATATTGCAGGTAATTAATACGGCTGCCCTTTTGCAGTAGCCCGGTTTGCTCTACAAACTCGTAGGGAATGTAAACCACCGGGGCCACAGTGGTGGTAATGCCTGTTTGGCCGGGAATTTTTTGGAGCCGCCCTACTATCTCGAAAGTTTCGGTGCCTACTTTAACCTCGTCGCCCAGCTCTACGCCAAACTGCAGCATGAGCGTTTGGTCTACCAGCGCCTGCTTTTTTCCCCTAAATGAGCGGGAAGCTTCAACGGGGTCGGTTTCAATAGCTCCGTAGTAAGGAAATTCGCCTTGCAGCGCTCTCACCTGCACCAATCTTGTGCCCTGGCTGCGGGGAAAATATACCATTGAAGCGAAGTAGCATTCCGACGACCTTTCGGTGCCAATGGAGTCGAGCAGGGGAACAAGGTCTTCGTTGAACGGCTGGCTGGAGCGCACCACAAGGTCGGCACCCAGCAGGCCCTTCGCCTGGTTGTTGATGGCGGCAAACAGCGACTCTTTAAACGAGTTGATAGCCACCAGTGCCGTAATGCCCAAAATGATTGAGGAGGTAAACAGAAATAATCTCGACCGGCTGCGCCGGCTATCGCGCCATGCCATTTGCCACAACCAGCCGCTGCTGCTGCGGGGCTTTTCAATTGCTATTTTACTATCCATGTCAGGCTTGTTCTATGGCTGCAGCTTCTGTGAGTTCGATTACCCTGCCACCCTTGAGGCGAAGTATCCGGCCGGTTTTGCGGGCCAGTTCCATATTGTGCGTTACCAGCACCAGGGTGGTGCCTTGTTCTTTGTTGAGGCTGAAAAGTAGCTCTTCTACCTTTTGGCCGGTTTCCTCGTCGAGGTTTCCGGTTGGCTCGTCGGCAAACAGTATTTCGGGGTCGTTAGAAAAAGCCCTGGCCAGCGCCACCCGTTGCTGCTCTCCTCCCGAAAGCTGTGCCGGATAGTGGTGCAGCCGGCTCCCAAGCCCTACCCGCTCCAGCAGCTCTTTGCTTTTGGCGGCGGCTTTTTTCTCGCCCCGCAATTCCAGCGGCACCATCACATTTTCGAGGGCGGTTAAAGTAGGCAGCAGCTGGAAGTTTTGGAAAATAAACCCAATGTGTTCGTTTCTTACCCGGGCACGGTCGTCTTCGCTAAGGTTGTCGAGCTTTATGCCACATACCTCCACGCTGCCCGACGACGCCCGGTCGAGGCCCGCGCAAAGCCCCAGCAATGTTGTTTTCCCACTTCCCGAAGGCCCAACAATAGAAAAGGTTTCGCCCTTTTGTAGCTGAAACGAAACCTCGTCGAGCACGGTGAGCGTGCCGGTGCCGCTCGGATACGACTTGGAGAGCGCTGTAATTTTTAATATTGAAGACATAGCGTCAAATCTAACGGAAAATGGGGGAACAATTAAAACTGCATTAAAGAACGATAAACCCTTCCGAATGTTCGGGCAATTCTACCGGGGGTTTTTAAAAACAGCAAAGGCTGGTTTTTGCCAGCCTTCACCACTTTCCGATCTTTTCTATTCTTTAAGCAGCCTTCTCACAAACTCCCGCTCGCCTAGCGAAACCCTCACAAAGTAAACTCCCTCAGGCAGTGTTTTCAATGAGATATCTGCCGACCACATGTAGGCATCTTTTCGAAGCATTTGCGTTAGGTGTATTTTTCCTTCTACCGAGTATACAACCACTTCAAGCTCACCTGTGTAGTCGTTGTTCATCGAAAGCGTAACATCGTGCAGGGTAGGAACCGGGAAAACCGAAAGACTGTCAGTAGCCTCCCCGGATGTGCTGGTGGTAAGCCGCAAGTCTACCAGATAATCATCGGAAATGGCGCTCGCACAGCCTCCGTAGATTGTCTGCACCTGGTATTTGCCCCGGTAGAGTACATCCAGCATGGTATCGTCTTCCGTTTGGAGGGTGTCGCCGTTGAGATACCACAGCGACGTGGTGCCATCAGCAACCGGCCCGACCGATAACACCGGAGGGTCGGCCTCGAGGTCGGCTGAAATAAACGGAGTGGGCGGATTGACACAGAACGTATGGGATACCGGTGCCGCTGCATCGTACGTTTCGTTGCCCGGCTGTGCCGCCGTAATTGTATAGCTTCCCGGTTCATTAATTTCTACTGTGTTGTCGCTAATAGAACCTTCCGGATTGGAAACACTGAAAACCACGGGCAGTCCTGAGTTGGAGGAGGCATTGAGTTGAACGGCCAGATCTTCTTTAAATTCTACATCGGCAACTGAAGCGAAAGTGATGGTTTGCTGCTGTTTTGGGGGCGTGGCGCTACAGTTGCTTGAGCTGGCCGGATTGGTGTCGTCGCAATCCGTTGAATTGGCCACAAACCCGACGGGTTGGGTACACGAAGCATTTGGCACATTGCTATCGCCGAAGCCGTCGCCGTCTGTATCGGCATACCAGGTAAAGGGGATGCAGGTAGAGGCGAGATTAGAGTATTCGGACGAACCGGCTGCGCTGTTTGCTTTTACTCTGTAAAAGTAGGTGCGACCTGTAACGAGGTTGGCAGCGTTGAAAGTGAGGGCCGGGCCGGCGTATATGGTTTTGAAATTGCCGGTTGCGCCTTCTTTTTGCTGCAGTGTATAGCTGGTAATGGCGGATGCACTGGCCGGGGCTGCCCAGTTAACCACAGTGGAGTTGCTTGTAAGATTACCGAAAGTTACAGGTGCCGGCGGCCCGGGAGAGTTGGGGTTTACGCACGAAATATCGGCATTCCAGCCGGTGGCCGTTCCCGATTCGTCGGACTTGAAGAAAAACGTGAGCTCTCCCGCCGGGGCCGTGGATAAAATATCGGCTGGTAGCACATTGCCACTAAAGGAACCGACAAGTGGCGACGATGTTGAGGGGCCATCGTATACGAAGAGCGAGTCGTACCCCGCTTCTATTGAAAAGGAATTAAAGCTGACTTTCACTTTATCGCCGGTGCTGCCCGGCAGAAATGTCATCACCAGCTTTTGGTTATTGGCATAGTTGCCCGTTCCGCCAGGGTCTCTGAAGATAGCGTCGCAGCCAACCATTGACCCTTCTATCATCCGTCCGGGTGTATAGCTAATAATGTTAGAGTTGCCGGAGGCCCCGTTTGCGTTGTTGGCCTTTACCCGAAAATAATAGGTATCTTCAAGGCCCAATCCTGTAAATGTGAATGTTGTATCCGCGCCCTCGTAGATTGTTGAAAATTCGGCCGACAGCCCGGTTCGTTGCTGCAGGGTATAAGAGGTAGTTGCCGAGCCGTTGCTGTTGGGTCGTGTCCAATGGAGTGCTAGGGAGCTCCCGTTTAGCGAACCAAGAGAAAGAGTGGGTGGCGATGGTGGTATAGTGCCGGGCGTTACGCAGGTAATTGTGGCGTTCCATCCCTCCCGGTTTATCAGGTTATCCGAGGTAAATCTGAAGGTGAGCTCTCCTCCCGGGCCAGAAGAGTAAAACTCCGTAGGAATGCTGCTGCCCGAAAGGGTTGTAATTAGCGCCGAGGTGTCGGCCGGGCCGTCGTATACATAAAGGAAGTCGTAGTTCGATTCTGTCCAGAATGAATTGAAGGTTACTTTAAGGATATCGCCAGCAGTAGCCGGAGCAAAAGTCATTGTCAGGTCTTGGTTTCCGCTATAATCGGCAGTGCCTCCGGGGTCGAGAAAAGGCTCGTTGCAGGTCACTATCCTGGTTTCGGCCATTTGTCCGGGCGAATAGCGCACCTCGTCGGAGTACAACGACGCACCATTTGCGTTGGTAGCTGCCAACCGGTAAAAGTAGGTTGAGCCCGGTGCCAGCCCCTGGTCCTGAAATGAAAGGGTTGTGCCTGTAAATACCGCGGCATAGGTACCGTCCGTCCCTGTTTTCCTTTCAAGCGTGTAGCCTGTAATTGGCGAGCCGTAGTCGTTGGGTGCGGCCCACGAAATGGATGCCGAGTTTCCGGCTATGGGTGCAATGGAAAGGCTGCCGGGCCGGGCGGGGGTTTCCGCGCCGGGTTCAATACAGGAGACGGTGGCATCCCAGCCAGGTAGCACAATGGAGCCGTCGGACACAAACCGGAAGGTGAGCTCGCCTGTAGCGGCTGTGGAAACCAACTCTGATGGTATAGTATTGCCGGAGAGTGTATCGAACGGCACCGACGAGGCATCGGGACCATGGTACACATACAGGGTATCGTAGTTGAGTTCCACCGAAAACATACTAAAGCTCACCTTTATTTTTAGGTTGGGTGAGGTTGGCGCAAATGTCATGGTGACATTTTGGTTGGGCAGGTAGTCGCCATCGCCGCCGGGGTCTTGAAAGGCCGCCTCACAGGTAGTGACCGTGCCTTCTGTCATTGGGTCTGCAAATCGCCTGGCTGCAGATTCCTCCGCAAAAGGACGGATTATGCTAACGGGGGGTGGGGGGAAAGTACCGGTGAGGGCAGCCAGGGTTGTGGCATGCGTATAATTACCGGTAAAACAAAATATAGTGAAAACTGCTATCGTCAGTTTCTTCATTGGGATGCTGCGACTAATTAAACCATTTATTTCTGCAGGTAAGGTTGGTTTACTAGTTCCGCGGCCTGAAAAGAAGGGAGATCTTCCTGGTTGCTGCAAGCTGTTGGAGAGCCAGCCTGGGGCACGGCGAACATTTGATATGCAAAGGTAAGGCTTTTGGAGGGAAGCAGGTGCCACATGAAACATTACTTTTCGCTTAAGTTTTTCTATATGTTCCGCTGAGTATAATGTAAGCCGCGGGTTGAAACAGGTGCCGGTTTTCGGGCCATCTATCTGAAATAGACGTCGATCTTCCACCTCTATTCGTTATAATTGCACTGTATGAGAGAAAAGACATCCATGAGATATATTATAATCCTGAGCCTTCTTTGGGCAGTATTTCCTTCTTGCAAGGAAGCGCAGGACAAAAGCACCGGAGACAGCGACGAGGCAGCCCGTGCCAATGAGGTTAAAGAAAGAGTAGACGAGCAGGCAAGCGACGGCCGCAAGGTTATTCTCTTTTACGGCAACAGCATTACGGCCGGCTACGGACTCGATCTGTCGGAAGCTTTTCCGGCCATTGTACAGGAGCGCCTCGATTCGCTGGGGTACGACTACCAGGTAATAAATGCCGGGCTAAGCGGCGAAACTACAGCAAGCGGACTCTCCCGCATTGAATGGGTGCTGCGCACGCCGGTAGATATTTTTGTGCTCGAGCTGGGCGGCAACGACGGGCTCCGGGGTATTAGCCTCGACGAAACGAAGCGTAACCTGGAGAGTATCCTTTTGAAAGTGAAGGGCGAATACCCGCAGGTAAAAATTGTAGTGGCAGGCATGCAAATTCCCCCTAATATGGGGCAGGAGTATACGGAAGAGTTCAGAGGTATATTTCCGGTGCTGGCAGAAAAACACGATGCCGTGCTGATACCCTTTCTGCTCGAAGGCGTAGGGGGAAATCCCGAATTGAACCTGCCGGACGGTATTCACCCAACTGCTGAAGGCCATAAAATAGTGGCCGAAACAGTTTGGGAAGCGCTAAAACCACTACTCGTAAAAAAATCGATCTAACCATTGGAACGCATTGAACAATTTATTTCCGAAGCCGCCGGAGTAGTATGGGGTATGCCCCTTCTTATTCTGGTAATGGGAGGCGGCATCTTTTTCATGCTGTATTCCGGCTTTGCACCCTTCAAATACTTCGGCCATGCATTAAATGTTCTCAGGGGTAAATACGACAACCCCAACGACCCCGGCGATGTGAACCATTTTCAGGCGCTCTCGGGTGCGCTGGCTGCAACCATTGGCATGGGCAACGTAAGCGGTGTGGCCATTGCCATAGTAATGGGCGGCCCCGGTGTAATGTTCTGGATGTGGGTGAGCGCTTTTTTTGGCATGGCTACCAAGTTTTTTACCTGCACGCTTGCTGTTATGTATCGGGGTAGAGACTCAGCCGGCAACCTGCAGGGCGGCCCCATGTACTTTATTACTGAGGGGCTTGGGCAAAAATGGAAACCGCTGGCGGTATTTTTCAGCGTGTTCTGCTTTTTCGGAGCCACGCCCATTTTCCAGGCCAACCAGGTAATACAGGTGACCAACGATGTGCTGCTGGCACCGGCAGGGTTTACGTGGGCAGGCACTTTTGCAGCCAACCTTGTCATGGGCTTGCTTATCACGCTGCTTACCTGCCTGGTTATTTTCGGCGGCATTAAGCGTATCGGCCTCGTGGCCAGCCGCATGGTGCCTTTTATGGTGGTGCTGTATATGGGGTCGGTGCTTTACATAGTGGCCATTCACATAGCCGACGTGCCTGCCATTTTCGCAAGTATCATTACCGATGCTTTTACTGCCAAAGCGGCCATGGGTGGCGCCATCGGGTTGCTGATTATTGAAGGGGCAAAGCGGGCGTCGTTTTCCAACGAGGCGGGCATTGGCACGGCGCCACTGATGCACGGTGCCTCTAAAACCAAAGAACCGGTAAGGGAAGGCCTTGTGGCCATGATGGGGCCTGCCATCGACACGCTGATTGTGTGTTCATTAACCGGCTTTGCTATTCTGGCCACCAACGTATGGCAAACTACCGACACCAACGGCATTACGCTTACCGGGAAAGCCTTTGAAGCTGCCATGCCAGCTATTGGGCCGTTTCTGCTGTTTTTGTGTGTGCTAATCTTTGGCTTCACCACGCTTTTTTCTTACAGCTACTATGGTACCAAGTGTGTAAGCTTTTTAGCCGGGGCCAAATACGCCCATTACTTTAACTACTGGTACGTGTCCATCATCATCATAGGCTCGGTTACTACGCTCACCATGGTAGTCGATTTTATCAATGTGATGTTCGGGCTTATGGCCATACCTACCATGACGGCCGCTTTGTTGCTGGCTCCTAAAGTAAAAGCAGCCGCCACCGACTACTTTGAAAGAGTGAAGCGGGGCGAGTTTGAATAGCCGGTAGGGTTGAAGCAAGCACGCTTACAACGTCGCCTCCCCGATCAGCCATTTCACCTGTGTGCCACGAGTTGGCAATCACCATGCTTCAAACAGATCACCTTTGATTTTTCTTGTATATGGTTTAAAAAATCAGCTGGTCGACAGCTAAAAAAGAGGTATTCGGCACTGCATATTTGCTGAGGCACAAGGTCCAATAATCGGTGCGCAACGCCTAGCCAGTAAATTTTTTAAGAATTTTTATGCCTCTTTATGAACACTTCCCTCCTTCAGTAGCTAATCTTTTTCGTTACTTCAATAAGAGCCTCATTTTGTACTTTTTTGAGTTTTAGACTCTAAAATGCAAATCTATACTTTTGAAAGTAATCAAAAATATTACTTTATTAGTTAATAAAATTATAAAATTAGGATATTCATGACATGAATAATGCAAAATATTTTACTTTTGTCCGATGTGTGTTGCTTGCATGATAAAGGATTTTTCCGTTATATTTGGAGAGAAATAGGGCAGGTAAAAAGATGTCGGGCGGGTCCGCAAAGGCCTACGGTTCATGAACGTAGGAAGGTGTCTTGCGGGTTGCCCGTCCGCCCATATAAAGGTAGTTGTTAGCCGATGACCAGCCAGAAAATACTGGTTGCAAGTTCACGTCAGGGTTAGATTCATAACCTATTCAACCTGAGCAGACCGACCGACGAAGCAACTAATTAAGTCCCGCCGTGAATGGGCCAAAAAGGGCGGCCAGTTATCCTGGTTCAGCCCTTTTTGCATTTCAAAGTACCGAAAAAAACTTGTTGTATCAAAGGGCATAGACGTCCGATACCCACCGCATTTCCACCACCCAAATCCACCCCTCTTTGTTATTTCCTCAATAATGACGTCCTTATACTGGCAACATCTCCTGCATTATGAAACCTGTTGTTCAAATTTCCCTCGACCTTACCGACATTGACGAAGCGCTGGAAACAGCTGCTATGGCGCTACGGGCTGGGGTCGACTGGCTGGAAGCCGGCACGCCGCTTATTTTGGCTGAAGGACTGCATGGCGTGAGAAAGCTGCGGGAGGCATTCCCTTCCACGCCCATAGTGGCCGACCTCAAAACCATGGACGGTGGCTACCTCGAAGCTGAAATGATGGCAAAAGCCGGTGCCAACTACGTGGTGGTAATGGCCCGGGCGCATGAAGAGACCATTAAATGCGTGGTAAAGGCAGGCCGCGATTTTGGTATCAGCGTAATGGGCGACAACCTCGGCTGCCCCGATATGGTGGCGGGCGCCAAATGGCTGGAAGACCTTGGCTGCGACTACGTGGTGCACCACATCGGCTACGACGAACGGCGGGGCATTGCCGCACAGGGTAAAAGAATGCCAAGCCCGCTCGACCAGCTTGCGGAAGTGGTGCATGCCGTTTCCATTCCTGTACAGGCTGTTGGCGGCCTTAGCCTGGAGCAGGCAATCCGGTGCCCCGAGTACGGAGCGCCGCTGGTTGTACTGGGAGCGCCGCTTACCATAGATGCCGATGCGTTTAAAACCGCTGACGGCAATCTCGAAGCCTCGCTGCGTATGATCTGTGAGAAAGTGCATGCCTACGGCGATATTGCCATTGGTACGCAGCACAAAAATCTTTAAATTTTGACTAAACAAACTCTCCGTAACACAGGAGGGAGAACCATACCCGAACAAGAATGAAACATGCTGCCGTTGTAAACTATGCCCCTGAAAAAGGATCGGTTGAACTGAGAGAGGTAGAAACTCCCCACATTGGCGACGAAGACGTGCTGCTGGAAGTAGCCAACGTTGGCGTATGCGGCAGCGATCTGCACCAGTGGACGGCCGACCACAGCTGGCCCGTAAACTACCCCGTGGTGCTGGGGCATGAGTTTGGCGGGCATATTGCCAAAGTGGGAAAGCTGGTGAAAGGCTGGAAGGAAGGCGACCGGGTGGTGAGCGAAACTGCCGCTTTGATTGATGCGAACAATCCGATGACCCGGCAGGGCTTTTACAACCTCGACCCTACCCGCAAAGGCTTTGGCTATGGGGTAAATGGTGCCATGACACGCTTTGTGAGGGTACCCGCACGCTGTCTGCACCAGGTGCCTGCACAGCTTCCATTCGAGCAGGCCTGCCTCACCGAACCCTGCTGCGTGGCTTACAATGCAGTGGTGGAAAACAGCCGCATTAAACCCGGCGACCGGGTAGTAGTGATTGGCCCGGGTACCATCGGCATATTGTGTGCGGCCGTTGCCCGCCTTTGCGGTGCCGAGGTGCTGGTAGTGGGGCTGGCGGCTGACATGAACCGCCTGCAGATTGCCTCTCAGTACGGCTGCGAAGGGCTGGCAGGCGATGCGACCGCCTGGGCACGGGAACGAGACGGCATGGGCGCCGATTGCGTAATCGATGCTGCCGGCCACAGCGCTACCCTCAAGTTGGCCATCGACTGGGTGCGGCCCAGGGGGCAGATCACCAAAGTGGGCTGGGGCCCCCAGCCGCTTAATTATTCTATCGATCCCCTCATTCAAAAAAACGTGACCCTACAGGGAAGCTTCAGTCACAACTGGCCCATTTGGGAGCGGGTAATCAGCTTGCTGGCATCGGGACGGCTGGATGTAAAACCCATCATCGGCGGTGTGTGGCCCGTAACCGACTGGCACACGGCCTTCGAAAAAATGCACAAAGGTGAAGTAGTAAAAAGCGTACTAAAACCTGTATAACAGATGCGACTAAAAGACAAGGTAGTAATAGTAACGGGGTCTACCACAGGCATTGGCAAAGCCATTGCCCTGCGTTGTGTTGCAGAAGGTGCTAAAGTTGTTGTTCATGGACTGGAAAGGGAGCTTGGCGAAGAAGTGGTGTCGGAAATCGGGAAAGACGCGGCCAGGCTGCACATAGAAGACCTTACCAATGAAGGTGCTCCTGGCCGGCTTGTTGAGCTGGCGGTAAAGTCGTTTGGCAAACTGGATGCCGTGGTAAACAACGCCGCGCTGGTAATTGCCTCTACCATTCACGATACCGACCTCGCTTTTCTCAGGAAGGTAATGGAAATTAATATGGTGGCGCCTTATGCCATGATTCAGGCTGCCCTCCCGGAGCTGCGCAAAACAAAAGGCAATGTGCTCAACATCGGCTCTGTCAACGCTCATGGCGGCGAACCGAACCTGATGGCCTACAGCATTTCCAAGGGAGCATTAATGACGTTAACCCGTAATCTCGGCGACACCCTGCACCGCGAAGATGGTGTGCGGGTAAACCAGATCAATCCGGGCTGGGTGCTAACCGAAAATGAAGCCAAACTGAAAAGAAGTCATGGACTTCCGATCGATTGGTACAGAGAACTGCCCGATATATATGCCCCGGCCGGACGCATCCTGAAACCAGCAGAAATGGCCGCAGCAGCCGTTTACTGGCTTGCCGACGAAAGTGGCCCCATTAGCGGCCAGGTGGTAGACCTGGAGCAGTATCCCGTCCTGGGCCGCAATCCGCCCAAAGACAGTTCGATTCTGAAGCCCAAAAAGTAAATCCATGCCCAAACTCGCTGCTTTTCCCAAGGCTTTTATGCAGGCACTCTGCAAAGACGGCACCATGAAAGTGTCGGAATGGATCGAATTGGCCACAAAACTCGACATCGACGGGCTTGAGTGGTACGCAGGTTTTCTCGAAATGGCCGATGAAAACAATTGGCGGAAGTTCAGGAAGCAGGTAGAAGACCGCGGCATGGTAATTCCCATGATGTGCTGCTCGCCCGACTTTACCCACCCGGATAAAAGCTTCAGGCAAAAAGAGATTGAGAAACAAAAGCGATGGATCGACATGACGTATGCCCTTGGCGGCTCGTACTGTAGGGTGCTTTCGGGGCAGCGGAGGCCCGAACTTTCGGTTAACGAAGGGGTAAAGCTGGCTGCAGAAAGCATCGAAGCCTGCCTGCCTTATGCACAGGATCGAAACATTACGCTAATTATCGAAAACCATTACAAAGACGACTTTTGGGAATACCCGGAGTTTGCACAAAAAGCCGACGTATTTTGCCAGCTGGTAGACCGTATACACCACCCCAACTTTGGCGTGAACTACGACCCCAGCAATACTTACCTGGCAGGCGAAGACCCGATTGACTTGCTAAAAAGAGTATCGCACCGGGTGGTAACGATGCATGCGAGCGACCGCTATTTAAAATACGGCACCCTCGAAGACCTGCGTAAAGAAGAGGGCGGCGCAACAGGCTATGCCAAAAGACTGAGCCATGGCGAAATCGGCAAGGGGCTAAACGACTACGACGCCATTTTCACGGAATTGAAGCGGGTGGGCTTCGACGGGTGGATCAGCATTGAAGACGGAGTAGAAGGCATGGACCAATTGGAACGGAGCGTGGCGTTTTTGCGGCGCAAGATGAGGGAGTATTGGAATTGAATCAGCTCAACTGGATGCACCGCTAAACAAGGCGTCGGTGGCAAAACGCTCCCACCAGTTATCCCATGGCTCTTAACTTCACATCGCTTTCAGTCACATTGGTCTTCCTTACCTTTTTCTGCCTTTCCGGCGCTTTGTAAAATCGAATTGCGGTTAGGTTGTCTTTCATTTCCTGGCTTGGCCAGAAAATCACTTTTGTGCCGGTAATGCTTGAGGCAGATACCTGGTCGGGTGAAGGATGGCCTTTGCAGCAGAGGTTGACTCTGAATTTGCCCAACTGCTCCAGGTTCACAATCCTGCCGTTTCTCATGTGTTTGGGAATGAGCTCCAGCAGGTTTTCGATAACCGCATAGGCATCGGCGGTAGTAACGGTGCTGCGGGAGGCGATTTCTTTCACAAGCTGCCGAAGGGATACTTCCCGCTCTCTTTTGGGTGCTGCGTAGTATTGAAGCTGTCCGCCGCCGGCCACACCGGGCTCGCCACGGCCGATCACTTTGTATTGAATTGCCATGATCTTTTGGTTAGAAGGTGAATAATACGAAAAAGGGTGGAGCGGGTGGGTTCCGGCCGGGACTACTTACTCTTAAAAGGATGTACGCCACGCCATTAATCGGGTTGTTTGACAGGCATTTTTTTAACATTTTTTAGCAAAACCAACCCAGCAGAACAGCAATACATCCCAGACACAAAGGCAAGAAACCGGAAACTCAAAAGCAATACCTCCTGGTCACAAAGCCAGTTAGTCTCCCGCATCAAGGCAAAACGGATGCAAGTGTTGGGCAACACTTATCTCATTGTTGGGCAACCCTTGTTTGGGTGTTGCGCAAGGCCCAATCCGGTGTTGGGCAACACGCACTCAAATGTTGGGCAACAGTTAAAGGTGGATAAGGCGGAAATGGGGAGAGAATAAGGGAAGTGCATTCAGCGCTTATACGCTTCTCGATTAATGAAGTGGTCTCGATGCCAGCGGCTTACAACTTTATACTTGGGTGGTCGATATTAAGGAAATAGCGAGTCCCCTTTCTTTCGCCTTTTTTTATAAAAGCTCCCCGTTCAACAAGATTTTGCAGATCCCTCGTGGCCGTCGAACTTGCGGCTCTGCTAATGCGCATGTAATTATCTGCGCTCAATCCGCCCGTGAAGCCGTTGGTACCCTCCCTAAAAACACGCTCCACCACCTTGCTTTGGCGTTCGTTTAGTAGGTTCGCAAAACGGTGATAGAATTTCGCTTTTTCAATTAGGAAATCGATCATGCTTTGCGTACGATCCTGTGCATTAAGCACCATCCGGCAGAAATAATCCAACCAGTCATTTATTAGTAGCCCAGTGCTGTTGCGTTGTAGTGCGGCATAGTATTTTTTCTTTTCTGCTTCAATTGTACTTGAAATAGCAATCAGCGAGGGCTCACCCAAACTCCGGGATAGTGCCAGTTCGGAGATGGCCCGCCCGATACGCCCGTTTCCATCTTCAAACGGATGTATAGACTCAAAATATAAATGAGCTATGCCTGAATGCACCAGTGCGCCGGTATGCCTTTTCCCCGGTTTTTCCGATTCGTTGAACCATTGTATGAACATTTCCATTTCCCTGACCACGTGCTCAGAGGGGGGTGCCTCAAATTGTATTTTCGGGTTGTGTAGGGCTCCCGATACCACCTGCATCGGCTCCGGGTGAGTCCGGTATTTGCCAATATCCTTTAAATCGCGCCTGCCATTGGTAAGCATTTCGTGCCAGGCAAAAAGACGTTCATGTTTCAATGGAGTTTGAAAATGAGTGTAAAGATCGACCATCATTTCGGCGATACCTTCTTCTACCGGGCCAACCTTGCGTACGTCCGTGTGCAAACCAAAGTGCCGGCGGATCGATGATTGTAAAGACTCTCTGTTTAGAATTTCACCCTCAATTTCAGAAGTTTTGTAGGCTTCGTCGCTAATAAGCTCGACCTTCAACGTGTCGCGATCCGGTTGCGTGACGTGTTTTAAGCTTCCATATAAGCTGCCGTGCTTTTGCAGGAATTTTCGCTCATATCCGACGAATTGCTCCTCGTCGAAGATGAAGCGGGGCCAGTCTTTGTGTTGCCAATTCCACGGCATGGGCTATAAATTTTTATTTATAGCCCAATATAGGACATATTTCTGGGCTATAAAATGAGTGTTCATCCCCAGCTTAGGCTATAATTCCCGGTGAAAGAGTTTAAGATCAAGCCGAAAATCTGGAGCGTTAGAAATAAAAATGAGTCAACAGAAAGATGAAAACAACTTTAAAGTTGAAGAAATGGCGAATATCCAACTGCTTCCTGTCGGTTGCTGGACACGACCTTGGACGAGTCCCCAGCTATTCCGCTCGATCCAGCGTCTGGATTAAGTGTATTCCTATCCCGATTTGCTGGCGCTGAACATCTTTTGTAGCTTGCTTTCGGAGCATTTCCCCGCAAACTTTTTCCAGCTCGTTCCGAACCCAGTACTAGCGAACCGATGCAAAACATTCCCATCCGAAAAATCAACACACCCCGGAAGGAGCTGCACCCGGATGAAAGCTTTAGCATCCGCAAAGTGGCGGAGGTGCTTGGGGGAACCGATATGGTGCAGGAGCTTCACAGCCACGATTTCTTTTATGTGCTGGCGTTGGAAGAAGGAAGCGGTAGCCACGACATCGATTTCCGCTCGTTTGGAATTCGCGACCATTCGGTGTTTTTCATGCGCCCCGGCCAAGTACACAGGCTCGACCTAAAAGCCGGAAGCACCGGCTACCTGATGGAGTTTAAAGCCGACTTTTATCATGCCACCGGAAAACCCGCCAACCAACTGCTTCGGAAAGCGAGCAAAGCAAATTTTTGTCAGCTTGAGGCCGGCGGTTTCGAAAAATTGTATGCCATAATGAGCTACATTTTTCAGGAGTACACCACGAGGCAGGAGCGGTACGGGGAGGTGATCAGGGCGCAGCTTGACATTTTCTTTATCGAGTTGCTCAGGCAGCGCAAGTGTCAGGAGGTGCCCGAAGGCGATGGCACCCTGTATATGCGGGAACGCCTGGAGGACTTTCTGGACCTGCTCGAAACACACATCGGTAGCCATAAGCAGGTGGGGTATTATGCTGAAGCGTTGCATCTTTCTTTGTACCAGCTGAGCGCAATTACCAAATCTATCCTGGGCAAAACCCCTTCGGAGTTGGTCAATGAGCACATAGTGCTTGAAGCCAAAAGGTACCTGCTTTCAACCTCCAACCAGGTGAACCAGGTAGCCTACCGGTTAGGCTACGAAGACGTGTCGTATTTTATCAGGTTTTTCAAAAAGCACACTGGTTACACACCAGAGGCTTTCAGGCACAATTTCGGGTAAGTCCTACTCAACCACATTTTTGTCCTATCGCCTGCTCTGCCCGGTCCGCTACTTTTGCATCAATAAAAACAAACACAACGAGCAGAGCAGTATGAAAACAAAATTGAAACTAATAGCCTGTTTAAAAATATGGGTGGTCATTTACCCTTCCATCACTTTATTTCTCTACCTCCTCGGAGAGCCATTGGCTGTGCTACCCTTGTACCTGCGGACCCTGCTGCTAACGGTGACCCTGGTACCTTGGATCGTATTTGTGGGTGTGCCATTTGTGGATGCTATCATCCGGTTTATGCCGGGTAAAAAAGCAAACAATCTGAATCAGGCGCCACAGTCGTAAACCCTACTACAAAATAGCATGGAAGACAATCAAAATTTCGAGGTAATTGTAGTCGGCGGGAGCTACGCCGGCCTTTCAGCCGCCATGGCGCTGGGCAGGTCGCTGCGGCGGGTGCTGGTAATCGACAGCGGCAAACCCTGCAACAGGCAAACGCCGCATTCGCACAACTTCCTTACTCACGATGGCAGCAAGCCGGCAGAAATTGCTGCAGCTGCCAGGCAGCAGGTAGAAAAATACGATACTGTGCAATTCTTCAACGGTTTGGCAGTGGGTGGCACAAAAACAGAAAAGGGCTTTGAAGTTCAGACCGCCTCGGGCAAAAGGTTTAGAGCGAGAAAACTCATATTTGCCTCGGGGGTAAGGGATATTATGCCGGAGATCGAGGGCTACGCCGAATGTTGGGGGATTTCGGTGCTCCACTGCCCCTACTGCCACGGGTACGAGGTGCGAAATGAGAAAACCGGCATCCTGGCCAACGGAGAGCTGGGCTTTGA